>NZCT01000024.1 GCA_002688355.1 archaeon
GAACTTTTTACTCACAGAAGAAAGAAGTAATTTGTAAATTGATAGCATATAATTTAGATAGAAAAATTAAATCAATTTTAGTAGGGTTTCAGCAGAGCCTATTTTAGTTTTTCTTCAAGATACTTAGCAACGTGATTTTTAAACCTGTTATATTCTTGTTTTCTTGTAATACCCTTAAACTGATCTTGTGTGTTATATATAACTTTTACAAGATTTATTTCTCCTTTTTTATCTGGGTGAATTGGAGTTCCAAAAATTAATGAATTATCTCCAAATTTGGATTCTATAATTGTAAAACTAAAGTATTCATCTGAAATCCTGATTAGGAATTTATCTTCATAATTAAAGCTATTTTTTCCATTATCAATATATAAAAAGGAATCTACTCCAAAAATGTGATATAAACTTGGATGATTTTTTGGATGTTGGCCTTTGAAAATTGTTTTTCCATCATCTAAATGATTTAAATCAATACCAATTATTCTTGTATCATCCATTTCCTCAATTTCTGCTGAACCTTCTTTTGCAAGATCTTCCAGAATATGTACAATTTCTTGATTAGAATAGTTTTTATTCTGAGTGTAAGTTATTCTATTTGTGTAACAAGAAAGATTTAATGTCAATAATAGGGTTATTATACTTAATTTTTTTGTGATTTCTAAGTTCATTTTAGATTAAGAGTAGGCAAGTAATAAGCCATATTTTGTAGAGTATTCCAAGTTTAAACTTTTCATTAAGTACTCTTCACAACATTCTACTAAGCGTTTCCAAAACTTGCACAAACTGGGGCTCACTGTTTCAACGAATTCCTCTATCAATTCAGCTTTTAATAAGCCACATGTTTTTAATAAAGGACCGTGCCATTTCTGTGTGGTTGCCTACCATTTCTGGAAATAATCAAAAAGATTATCAGTTCCTTTTTATTGTGTTTAAACAATTAAAAAAGGTAAATCAGTGTATGGACTTTCCTCAGTCAACCGTGAGTTGTGTTACTTGCCTACTATTATAAAAAGAGAAAATGCGTTTATAAGTTTAACTACTTTAATAATTTCTCCAATAATCCTTTCCTTTTTGGTTTACAATATTTTGGCGTATAGAAATAATGAGGAACAGGAATACCTGCAGCCTGCCTTCTAGCATCAGCTTTTAAACCAATTTCATGTACTACTTTAAGAAATTCATCAGAAACAGGTTCTTCATTAGGTATACTTTCTTGTGTTTTATAACCTAAATTGTCCTTTATTTTTTAATACATATTGTAGAAGGGATTCATCATTACCACCATAAATGTATAAATATTCATACTTATAAATATTGTTCTTTTAAGAATTTAAAATGAATCAAAAATTAGTTTGGAATAGGATAGCTGAAAGTTGGAGTAATTTTAGACAGAAACCTGAAAAGAAAGTTTTTAGTTTATTGAAAAGATGGAGTAAAGGTAAAATTTTAGATGCTGGATGTGGTAATTGTAGAAATTTATTTCCTTTTTTTAAAAATAACTTTGAGTGTTATGGTTTCGATTTCTCAAAGGAAATGATAAATAATTCTAAGAAGTATATTAAGAAAAATAATTTTAAAGTTAATTTAAAAATTGGTTCTTTAGAAAAAATACCATTTAAGGATAAAACTTTTGATTATGTTATTTGTTTTGCTGTTTTACATCATTTAGAAAATCCTGAAAATGGTATCAGGGAAACTAAAAGAATTTTGAAAAATAACGGAGAAGCTTATGTTAACATTTGGAATAAATATCAGTTAAAATTTTTATTTAAGAGAGAAGAGATGTATATTAAATGGGGAAATGAAAAGAGGTATTATAATTTGATTTCTTATTTTAAGTTACGAAGAATATTAAAAGAAAGTAATTTTTCAATTTTGGAAAGTAATTTTTTTGGAAAGAATATAGAGTTTTTAATTAAGAAGAATGAATAAATTTATAAGTTCTTTATTAGTTATTTATACTAAGGGCCTGTAGCTCAGTCTGGTCTAGAGCGCTGAATTAAGTGCGTAAGTCTTATATGACGCTATTGTTCTGCAATAGTGCTAAGCCAGCCAGAGAGTTTCCTTTTAGGGAATTCGGTTTTAGGTCGTCATTTCAAATATGACCAGGCCCACTTTCGTAATATTTAAAAAAGAAATATTATTGATAATCATATGCTCTAGTAGTCTAGCCCGGTCCAGGATGCGGCCCTTTCGAGGCTGAGACCCGGGTTCAAATCCCGGCTGGAGCAGTTTACCTTTAGTAATTCTAGAGGTAATTCCTTTTCTCTTATTCTAACGATTAAGATTCTTTTTTTAGTAAATTTTAAATAGAAGTATCAATATGATATTCTTATGTCATTTTTTCATAAGGATGGAATAGATAATTTATTTCAGGTAATCGATAAGGAATTAAAAAATTTTGAAGGAAATCCTAATACCATAACTATTGCATCTTTAGCCACCCCTGTTAAGAGTTTAATTGGTACTGGTGCTGGGCGTTTGAGCAAGGATGAAACTGATTTTAGGACATTCGTTGATAGTTTTCAAGAATTTATTTCATCCTTGAAAGCTTTTAATGAAACACTTAAAAAATTTGATGAAAGACCTAGGAGTGGCATCGAAGAAGAATGGCAGAAATGGTATAAACCTTTTGTAAAAGAAATACGAGAAGGTTTTGATTCCATAAAGGAAACTGGTAATGTTTATAAAAATTCCTTAGCTATTTTGAAAAGAGACATCAAAAAAACTTTATAATTAGTTCTTCAACCCAACATTATTTTAGAGGGTGGTCTAAACAAAGATATAGAATAGTAAAGATATAATTCTATATGTAATATTATATATAGTTTAATGTCTGCGTAAAAAATGGAAAATATGCAAAAAGGTAAAACTGCTGAGAATATTGTTAAAGAAATGTTTGAAAGTGCTGGTTTTAAAGTTATAAGATATGGTTATGAACATACTGTTCCTTCATTGGCAGATAAAGAAAATTTAATCACAGGAAGAGCTAGTGATTATATAAGACATCAACCTGACCTTATTGTTGTAAATGAACATAATGAAGCATTCTTTGTTGAAGTAAAATTTAGAAGTTACAAAATAGCTGATAGAGAAATATTCAATTATCCTAATTGTTATGTTATTCTTTTAACAAAATATGGTATTTATGCACAAAGCACTAGATTTATTCACAAAATAGGAAGTCCTTTTGTTCATCTAAATAAAATGCCCCCTTTTAGAAATATCCCTCAATCAATTATTGAAACTTCTGAATGGAAACTAAGAAGGAAACTTGGTAATGAAACATTGATAAGTCAATTAGGTGAAATGGTTGTTGAAAAAATAACAAAGAAAAAATTAGAGCAATACAAACCTAGTATAGTTTACCTAGATAAACAAAATAAAGTATATCACAAAGGAGAAAATAATATTTCAAAAAAATGAATTTATTTGAAAAAATAAAGAACATATTTTATTCTAAAAAACCAGATATAACTATTCAACATGATGATTGGAATAAAAAGTTAAAAATAGAAAGGAAGAAAAAAAGGAAAAGAAGAAAGTTTGATGGTAATTGCAACTTTTGTAAAAAAATTATTAAAAAACCTCTAGTTAATAGTTTTCATTGTAAATACTGTAATCAATGGTATTGTGAAAATCATAAAAACCCAGAAACCCATAATTGTAAAGGAAGACTTATTAATCCACATTCACAAGAAACAGCAGATAGTTTGAGATTTGGATAAAATTAAAAAATGGAAATAAACTATTTTTTTCATGGTTTTTTAAATGATTTTATGCTTATTAATGTTAGTTTTTAGGGTAAATTCTACAGAATAGAAAACTATATAAATAACCTAAAAACTCAAAATTTAATAACAAGCTTATATTCGATAAAATTTACTGCTCAAATTGTCTAAAACCACCCCAACAATGAACATTTCTAGACGTATTAATAGAAGATTCATAGTTTATACTCAAGAAAATCACTATAATTTAGGCCCATCACAACTTAATTTTCCTAATAAAATCACTAGATTGGTTGGGAAAAGTAAACGAGAAGTTAATGGGCCGGTAGCTCAGCTTGGTTAGAGCATCTGAATTAAGCTTTAAAAAAGCTTATTGATGAACCTTTTAAATCCTGAGGTGAGCAGGTGGTCGCGGGTTCAAATCCCGTCCGGCTCATATAATTTAAAAATGGAAAAGAAAGAAATCAACATTGCAGCGCACAAATATGTTCCAAAGCACGAAAAGCTTAATGAAGAGCAAGCTAATGAAGTTTTAAAACAATTTAACATTTCTAAGAAACAGCTTCCAGTTATTTTAAAGAAAGATGCTGCAATTAAAGAAATGAAACTTGAAAAAGGAGATATAATTAAAATTTATAGAGACAGTCCGACGTTAGGCAAATCAATTTTTTATAGATTGGTAAAGTAAAATGGTAGAAAACTATAGAAAAATCATTGGAAATTATTTTGATAAACATTCTATTATTGATTCGAATATCAAATCATTTAATAATTTTATTGAAAAAGGAATGCAAGAAATTATTGATGAAAATGATGAAATAGTACCAACAATCATTCCTGCAGAAGTTAAAGACTTTAAAATTAAATTAGGAAAAATAGAGATCCATAAACCTCAAATTATTGAAGCAGATGGAAGTAAAAGAGATGTGTATCCTATTGAAGTTAGACTAAGAAAATTAACATATGCAGCTCCGATTTACTTAAACGTCAGTGCGATTATTGATGGAGTGGAGAGAGAATCTTTTACAGCTTTAATTGGAAAAATTCCTGTAATGTTAAAAAGTAAGCTATGTCATTTGCATGGACTAAATAGGGAGCAATTAATTAAACATTCAGAAGACCCAAATGATCCTGGAGGATATTTTGTTTTAAATGGTAATGAAAGAGTTTTAATTAATGTTGAGGATTTGGCTTCTAATAAGTTCTTTATGGAAAAAAATAAAATTGGTCCAAGTAAATTCACAGCAAAGATATTTTCAGAAAGAGGAGCATATAGAATACCTCATTCAATTGAACAAATGAAAGATGGTATTATGTATATTTCATTTACAAGATTTACAAGAATTCCAATAATGTCTGTTGTGAAAGCTTTAGGTTTAGTTAAAGATCAAGAAATTATGGAACAAATTGGATTAGAGGAAAACGATAGTATTTTCATAAGTTTGTATGAAACTGTTGAGCTAAAATCTCAAAACGAAGCAGTTGATTTTTTAGCTAAGAGAATTGGAATTACACAATTTAATGATCAGAAAAATGAAAGAGTTTTTGATTTACTTGATAAATATTTATTACCTCATTTAGGAATTAAAAAAGAAGATAGAATAAGAAAAGCATATTCATTATGTAAATACATTAAAAGATATTTGAATGTTAAAGAAAAAGGAATACAAATAAGTGACAAAGATCATTATTCAAATAAGAAGTTGAAATTAACTGGAGATTTAATGGGTGAATTATTTAGAGTTAACTTACGTGCTTTGGTGCAGGATATGATGTATAATTTCCAAAGACTTGTTAAGAGAGGTAAATTCCAGAGTATTAAAATTATTATTAGAGATCAGTTGCTAACGTCTAGGATAAAAAGTGCTATGGCAACAGGTTCTTGGGTTGGTGGAAGAAAAGGTATTAGTCAGAATATTGATAGAACAAATTATGTTGCTACAATGAGCCATCTACAAAGAGTTGTATCTTTGTTAAGTGCATCTCAAGAGAATTTTGCAGCCAGAGCCTTGCACCCGACGCATATTGGAAAATTATGTCCTGTTGAAACTCCTGAAGGAACGCCAATTGGATTAAGAAAGAATTTAGCAGTTATGGCTAAAGTTTCAGAAGATGATGTTCAAGAAGACAAGATTAAAAAATCACTGGAGAATTTTGGATTAAAATGAGTGATGTATATTTAAATGAAAAATTCATTGGAAATGTTGAGAATCATCAAGATTTTCTGGATAAGATAGTTAATGCTAGAAGGGAAAATATTATGCCTAAAGCAACCAATGTTTTTTATAATGACGACTTGGATGAAGTTCATATTGATATTTCAAAAGGAAGAGTTAGAAGACCTTTAATTGTTGTAAAAGATGGTAAAAGTTTATTGACTAAAGAACATGTTGATAAATTAACTAAAAATGAAACTAGTTGGGATGAGTTAGTAAAAGATAGCATAATAGAATATTTAGATACTAATGAAGAAGAAATGTCTTTAATAGCAATAAATGAAGAAGATTTAACTGAAGATCATACACATTTAGAAATATCTCCAATAACATATTTAGGTTTAACGACTACGTTAATTCCTTTTTCAAATTATGGAAGTTCCTCAAGATTAATAAGAGGAAGTAAAATTCAGAAACAAGCTTTAGGATTGTATGCAAGTAATTTCTTATCAAGAGTAGATACTGATGTTAGTGTATTAAACTATCCTCAAAAACCTTTAGTAAAATCATTTATGCATGATGTTGTTAATTATAATAAACATCCTTCTGGTCAAAATATTACTATTGCATTAATGAGTTATGAAGGATATAATATGAGTGATGCTATTATTATTAATAATGGATCTATATTAAGGGGATTTGGAAGATCTACTTACTTTAGACCTTATGAATCAGAGGAGTTAAGATATTCTGGCGGATTAATAGATGAAATTGGAACTCCAGATAAAGAAGTTAAAGGTTATAGAAGTGAAGATGATTATAAATTATTAGAGAAAGATGGTGTTGTTTATACAGGAGCTAGTGTTAAAGAAGATGATGTCCTAATTGGCAAAACAAGCCCTCCAAGATTTTTGGGTGAGGTAGAAGATTTTAGTATTGCTGCATCAACAAGAAGAGAAAGTTCTACTGTTGTTAGACATGGAGAAAATGGTGTTGTAGACATGGTCTTAATGACAGAAAATGAAGAAGGAAATAAATTAGTTCAATTAAGATTAAGAAATTCTAGAATCCCAGAAGTTGGTGATAAGTTTGCATCCAGACATGGTCAGAAAGGTGTGATAGGGATGGTTGTTAAGGAAGAAGATATGCCTTTTACAGCAAATGGAATTACTCCAGATTTAATATTTTCTCCACATGGGATACCTGGAAGAATGACAATATCTCATTTATTGGAAGCTATAAGTGGTAAAGTTGGAGCATTATCTGGTAGAGAAATTGATGCTACTTCTTTTGACGCTGAGCCAGAAGAAAAAATAAGAAATGAATTACAAGAATTAGGATTTAGAGAAGACGGTACAGAGGTAATGTATAATGGAATTACTGGAGAACAATTTAAAGTTAGAATTTTCGTTGGAAATATGTATTATTTAAAATTAAAACACATGGTAGCTAATAAAATACATGTTAGAGCATTTGGTAGAATACAATTATTAACAAGACAACCTATTGAAGGAAGAGCAAAAGGTGGTGGATTAAGAGTTGGAGAGATGGAGAAAGATTGTTTTGTTGCACATGGAGCTAGTTTATTATTAAAGGAAAGGTTTGATTCAGATAAGGTTACTGTTCATGTTTGTGAAGCATGTGGAATGTTAGCTATTAATGATACAACACGAGATAATAAATTTTGTCAAAAATGTGGTGGAAACACAGAAATTACAGCTGTTGAAATGAGTTATGCTTTCAAATTATTATTAGATGAATTAAAATCATTAATGGTTTATCCAAAATTAAGTTTAAAAAGTAAATATTAAAATGGTAGAATACATATATAAAAAACTAGATAAGATAACATTTGGAGTATTGGATCCAAAATTTATCAGAAAGATGTCTGCTGCTAAGATAGTGACACCTGAAGTATATGATAAAGAAGGATATCCTGTTGATGGTGGTTTAATGGATGTTAGACTAGGTGTTATTGATCCTGGTCTAAAATGTAAAACTTGTACAGGAAGATTAAAAGAATGCATGGGTCATTTTGGATATATAGAATTAGCAAGACCTGTTGTACATATTAAATATTTAAAACCAATTTTGATATTTTTGAATGCTACTTGTGGTAAGTGTAATAGAATTTTAGTTTCTAAAGAAAAAATTGAATCTTTAAAAGAAAAGAAAAAATTAACAAAGAAAAAAATATTTGCAGATGCTAAATCTGCAAAAGAATGTCCACATTGCAAAGCAAAGCAAGATGTTATTAAATTAGAGAAACCTACGTCTTTTGTTCAAAATGAAATAAGATTAGGTCCTATAGAAATTAGATCTAGGTTAGAAAAAATACCGGATGATGATGCTAAACTATTGGGTTTTAATCCAAATTATGCAAGGCCTGAATGGTTAATCTTAGAAGTATTGCCTATTGCCCCAGTTACAATAAGACCTAGTATTACTTTAGAAAGCGGAGAAAGAAGTGAAGATGATTTAACCCATAAGTTAGGAGATATAGTAAGAATTAATCAGAGATTATTTGAAAACATTAATGCTGGTGCGCCTGAGATTATTGTTGAAGATTTATGGGATTTGTTACAATATCATGTTACTACATATTTTGATAATGGTATTGCCCAAATACCACCTGCAAGACATAGAAGTGGTCAGGCACTAAAAACAATTACAGAGAGAATTAAAAATAAGGAAGGAAGATTTAGACATAATTTATCTGGTAAGAGAGTTAATTTTTCTGCGAGAACAGTTATTAGTCCAGATCCAAAAATAAAATTTAATGAAGTTGGTATTCCTAGAGTCATTGCTGAAGAACTTACAGTTCCTGAAAAAGTTACTGAATGGAACATTGAATGGCTAAAAGATTTTATTAAAAAAGGCCCAGAGAGTTATCCTGGAGCGAATTATGTTATTTTATTAGATGGTAAGAAGAAAAAAATAACTGATGATACTAAAGAACAATTAATCGAAACACTACAAATTGGATGTATTGTTGAGAGACATTTAATGGATGGAGATGTTGCAATATTTAACAGACAACCTTCTTTACATAGAATGAGCATTATGTGTCATAAAGTTAAAGTTATTCCTGGAAGATCTTTTAGATTACACCCTGGTGTTGCAAATCCTTACAATGCTGATTTTGATGGTGATGAAATGAATTTACATATTCCTCAAACTGTTGAAGCTAGATCTGAAGCTGACATTTTAATGCAAGTTAAATCGCAAATCATTACACCTAAAAATGGTTTGAACGTCGTTGGATGTGCTGATGATGCTATTACTGGAAACTATTTATTAACAAAAGAAATGAAACTATCAAGAAATGAAGCCATAGACATATTATATAATGTTGGAGTAAGAGATTTTAAAAAAATTAAAAACCAAGAAGTAGATGGAAAAGAAGTTTTCAGCTCTATTTTACCTGATGATTTTGATTTTGTTAGTAAAACTAAAAGCGGAGAAAGTGTAATTATTAAAAAAGGAAATTTACAAGAAGGATTTATAGATAAAGTTACAATTGGGGAGGAAAATGGGACTTTAATTAGAAGTTTATATGCTCAATATGGTGATGACCAAGGTTTAGATTTGTTAAACAAAATATTTAAACTTGGTGTTGAGGTTTTATTAAGAAAAGGATTTACAATGAGTATTTCAGATACTGATATTCCAAAGGACGTTCAGAGTAAAAATGATAGCTTAATAAAAACAACATATGAGAAAATTGAAGATCATGTTGAAAAATATAAAAAAGGAAAATTACAAACATTACCTGGAAAAAGCGTAGAAGAAACATTAGAAAGTATGATATTAAAATTATTAAATAATTTAAGAGATAAAATAGGTGAAAATGTATTTGATAGTGTTGTATCTTCAGAAAATTCTACTGTATTAATGGCAAGATCTGGTGCTAAGGGTAATTTGTTAAATCTATCTCAGATGTCAGCATGTGTTGGTCAGCAAGCATTAGGTGGTGGAAGGGTTAAGAATGGATATAAATCTAGAACATTACCTGTATTTGAAAAAGATGATTTATCTCCGATATCAAAAGGTTTTGTTGCAAGAGGATATAAAAACGGTTTAAAACCTGTTGAATATTTTTTCCATGCCATGACTGGAAGAGATAGTTTAATGGATACTGCTCTTAGAACGCCGAAATCTGGATATTTATATAGAAGATTAGCAAACGCTTTACAGGATTTAAAAATTGAATATGATCATACTGTTAGAGATGCAAATAAAAAAATTGTGCAATTTAAATATGGTGATGATGGTGTAGATGTTAGTAAGAGTGAAGGTGGAATTATTAATATTAAAAGAATAGTTGAAGAGGTAAAGACACATGGTTAATATTTTTGATAGTTATAATGGTTTACTGCCGGATAATTTGATAGAAGAATCTAGAGAATTATGTAAAAGTAATAGATTGAATCCTAAGGACACTAGGAAAGTTTTAAAGAAAGTTAAAGAAGAATATGATAGATCTTTAATTGATCCTGGAGAAAGTATAGGAATTATAACAGCAGAAAGTATTGGTGAACCAGGAACTCAGATGGTTTTAAGAACATTTCACTTTGCAGGTGTTGCAGAAGTAAGTGTAACACTTGGACTACCAAGATTAATTGAGCTATTTGATGCTAGAAAAACTCCTAGTACTCCTGTTTTAGATGTTTATTTAAAAAAAGAATATTCTAAAGATGAAAGAAAAGTAAGAGAAGTTGCTGCTTCTATTAAAGGAACAAAATTAAGTGAAGTAACTGAGGAATTTATAGTTAATCTAAATAAATTAAGGGTTGAAGCTATTTTAGATCAAAAGAAGATGAAAGATTTTAAAGTTATATCTTCTAATTTGTTAAAAGCTTTTGAAAAAGGATTAAAAGGTGCTGAGGTAAAACTAAGTAAAAATAAAAAATTCCTAATTATTAAGAGTAGTAAAAAAGAATTTGAAATGAAAGATTTTTTCCAAATAAAGGAAAAAGCTAAAGATGTCATTGTGAAAGGTATAAAAGGTGTTGATCAGGTGTTGCCTGTTAAAAGAGATAATGAATATGTTATTATGTGTAGTGGTTCAAATTTAAAAGAAGTTTTAAATGTTAAAGGTGTTGATGTAACAAGAAGTAAAACAAATGATATATTTGTTATTGCAGATGTTTTAGGTATTGAAGCTGCTAGAAATGTTATTATTAATGAAGCTACTGATATTATTAAAGAACAAGGATTAGATATTGATAAGAGACATATAATGTTCTTAGCAGATGTTATGACAAATTCTGGAGAAATAAAAGGAATAACAAGAGGTGGAATAACAGGACAAAAAGAAAGTGTATTAGCAAGAGCAAGTTTTGAGACTCCTATAGTTCATATTGTAAATGCTTCTTTGATTGGGGAAGAGGATAAATTAAATTCTGTAGTTGAAAATGTAATGGTTAATCAAGCTGTTCCAATTGGTACAGGTTTACCTGGATTAACTGTTAAGATCGATGAGAAGAAAGAGATTAAGAAGAAGTGATTACTGTATATGTATACAGTAATTTGATTCGATAGTTTTAAAAACCCTAAATTCTTAGTATTTTATAGTAAGTAGAGGTGTATAAACACCTAGGAATTCTAGGTAAGGAGAATAAGAAAATGTCAAAAACACTAGCAGAAAAAATATTATATTCAGGAGAAACACTAAGATTAGAAAAATATCACCTGAATTCAGCAGAAGCAGAAGCTTTGCGAAGATCAGTTGGTTCTTATGAGATGGTATTAGCTTTAGCGACAGATATTAGTGGAGAAAATACTGATCCAAGTGCAAGTTGGTATTTAGATCAAAATGACTTCAAAAAACTGTATGACACAATAAAAAATAGACAAGATTTTAAAAGAGTTAAACAATTCCTAGATGATAATATACAATCTCCAAGTGATTCAGACGAAGTGAATAGTTTTTTGGAAACAATTACTTTGAGAAGAGAAAAGTAAAGAGGTAAAAAAGTTAAGAAGAAATAGTTATAAAGAGATAATTCTAGTTTATTTTAATGAAAGAGGAGATTAAATCTAAATTAGAAGGAAATATTTCTAAAATTTATTTAATTGCTGTACTAAGCGGATTTACATTTTTTTATAATGAAATAGTAACTCTTTATTATAGAAATTTTGAACTCAGTTTTACTCAGATTAGTTTTCTTCTGGTTATTGTAATGGCAACAATATTGTTATTTGAAGTTCCAACTGGTGCTTTTGCTGATCTATATGGAAGAAGATTGAGTATTCTTTTAGGAAGTATATTTATGACAATTGGTTTAGTTATAATTGCATTTTCATCAGTATTCTCCTTATTTGTTGTAGCTGCTATAATTATTGGAATTTCCAGTGCATTTTTTTCAGGTTCTTGGAGCGCATTAGTTTATGACACATTGAAAGAACTAAAAAGAGAGAAAGAATATTTGAAGATATTATCAAGAATAGAAATTGCTTTTTTATTTGTAGGTATAATTTCTGCATATTTTGGACCATATCTTTTTTCTTTTAATGTTAGGTGGCCTTATTATATTAGTTCTATTGCTGCAATAATTTGGATTTTTGCAATTTTTAGTTTATATGAACCTCCTTTAGAATATAGTAAAAAAATAAACATCAAAGATCATTATATACAGATGAAAGACGGTTTAATTTTTGTTACTAATCATAGTAAATTAATTTGGCTTATCTTTTTTTCTGCGATTATGGCCATTATTGCTATAACTGTTGGAGAATTAATAATGGGGCCTTTTATTATTTCTATTGGCTTTTCTTTGAAAGAATTTGCTTTGATTGCTTTGGTATCTAATATTATTCAGACAGTTTTTGTATTTTTTATAGATAAAATTGAGAATAAGATTGGAGAGAAAAAATCATTTCTCTTAGTGATAATTGGAATCTTTTTTATTTTAATTTTGATGACATTTACAAGAAATTATTTTATTTCTGTTGTCTTTGGATTATTTTGGGCAATAATGTCTTTTAGAGAATTAATTCTTGAAAAATATATTAATCATCATCTTGAGAAAGAAAATAGAGCAACTGTCTTGTCAATACATTCAATGTCATTAGCTTTACTTGGATTAATTATGGCCCCTTTCTTAGGGTACATTATAGATTTAACATCTTTATCTTATTCTGTAGTTTTCCTTGCTATATTAGTAGGTGTGATTGGAAGTATTTTGATATTTTTTAGATATAGTGGAAGAGTTTGGAAAAACTTAACTTAGTTTCATTTCCATATATGTATCTTCTTTATGTTTTGGTTTTAATTTAAATCCTAGCTTTTTATAGAAATTTATACTGTTTGATGAGGACCATAGAAAAACTTTTTTTAGTTTTAATTGTTTTGCTTTTTCTATTAAGAATTTTGTAATTTTAATTCCATAACCTTCTCCTTGATAATTTTTATTTACATATATAGTTTTTAATTCTCCTTTTGGTTTTATGCCTCCTAGAGCAATAATATCTTCTTTTTTGTTTGTTAAAATATAATATTGCATTTCTTTTGAATTTTTTAATAATTCTTTTGGGGAATATTGGGCAATTACATCTTGTTTAAATTCTTCATTATCAAATTTCTCGTTTTTTAGAATATCTATGATAAACTTAGAGCATTTTATAGAATCTTGTTGTTTGAATTTTCTAAATGATAGTTCCATTTTCAGATTAATATTGTACAAGATATAAGCTTTTCTTAAAAAATTATGTAATCACAATATTTAAAAATAAGACTATTTGTTATATTTATACAAATGAAAGACCTAAAAACAGCTTTAAAAGATGGAAAAGTTACAATAGGAACTAGTAGAACTTTGAAGTTTTTAAAATTAGGAAAATTAAAGAAAGTTTATACTGCAGTTAATTGTCCAAGTGAAATTAAAGATGATATAAAACATTATTCTAATTTAAATGAAATTCCGTTAGTAGAGCTAAAGGAAAATAATGAAGAAGTTGGAATTTTATGTAAGAAAACTTTTTTTATATCTGTGTTAGGAATATAATAATGAAATTAACAATAGATTCTATCCAACATATAAATTTGTTTGAGAAAATAACAAGAGCTAATGTTAAAGGTTGTTTTTTGAATAACCAAGTGATATTTGTTGTTGAAGAGGGACATGCTAGTAAAGCAATTGGTAAAAATGGAGCTAATGTTAAGAGAATAGAAAATATGATTAAGAAAAAAATTAAAGTTGTTGAATATAGTAAAGATGTTTTAAAGTTTGTAAAAAATTTAATATATCCGTTAAATGCAAGTGAAATAAAATTAAATGAAGAGGTTATAGAAGTAAGCGCGGATACCAATACAAAAGCTTTATTAATTGGTAGAAATAGCAAAAATTTAGATCATTATAATGATATTATAAAAAATTATTTTAAATATGAAATGAAGGTTAAGTAAATGGGAAACAAAGCTAGAGGATTAAACGCTGGAAAGACATTGAAGAGAAAAAGAAAGGAACATAGATTACATAAAAAAACTTTCAAACAAAGATTATTCAATTTAAAGATTAAATCAGATCCTTTAGTTGGAGCTTCTCAAGCAAAGGGTATTGTTTTAGAAAAAACTCAAATAGAGGCAAAACAACCTAATTCAGCAATGAGAAAATGCGTTAAGGTCCAACTAATAAAAAATGGTAAAAAAGTAACTGCTTTTGCTCCTGGAGATAATGCTATTAAATTAATAAATGAGCATGATGAAGTTATTATTGAATGTATTGGTGGAAAAATGGGAAGATCAAAAGGAGATTTATCTGGAATAAGATGGCAAGTTATTAAGATTAATGATCAAAGTTTAAATGCATTATTAAGAGGAAAGATAGAGAAAGGTAGAAGATAAAATGGAAGATTTTAAATTATTTAACAAATGGGATACAGCTCAAATAGATGTTAAAGATGTTGGATTAAAGAATTATCTTACTTTATCTAATATTATTGTTCCTAGAACTGGCGGAAAGAATGTTAAAGTTAGATTTTGGAAAACAAAGAATAATGTTATTGAAAGATTTATGAATAAATTAATGGTTCCAGGACATAGAGGTAAAAAACATAAATTAACTTCTGGACATAATACTGGGAAAAGTTATAGTGTTTATGATTTAGTTGAAAAAACTTTTAATATAATTGAAGAAAAACTTAAGAAAAATCCTATTGAAGTTTTTGTTAGGGCTTTAGAGAATGCTGCACCTAGAGAAGAAATTACAGCTATTGAATATGGTGGAGCTCGTTACCCGCAGGCTGTTGAATGTGCACCTCAAAGAAGAATAGATGTTGCGTTGAGAATGTTTGTTCAAGGTTCTTATCAAAGAGCTTTTGGGAAAAAAGTTAAAGCAGAAGAGACTTTAGCTGATGAAATTATTAAAGCTTATAATTTAGACCAAGGGAGTGCTGCTATTGCCAAGAAATTAGAATTAGAAAAACAAGCTGATTCTAGTAGATAATTTTTGATATATTTAAATAGTCTTGATTCTCTTGATTTTAAAAGAGGTGAATAAAATAGAAGAGTTTCATTGGAAAAAATTAATTATAATATTCATAATTAGTGTATTATCTTTTTTCATACCTTTGCCTGTATCACAAGATGCAATGATAGTTTTTTCTATTTTAATTTTAGCTGCTTTATTATGGGTTACTGAAACAATACCATTATTCTTAACATCATTATTAGTTACTATTTTAGTTGTTTTATTTAGAGTATTTACATTTAAGGATGCTGTTCTAAAATTTGCAGATCCTATTTTAGTGTTATTTTTTGGAGGTTTTTTAATAGCGAAAGCAATGCAAGATGTTTCATTAGATAAGAGAATTGCAAAACAAATTGGAAATAAAGTAAGAGATGATAAATATGTTTTATTAGCGTTAATGTTATTTACAGCTTTTTTATCAATGTGGATTTCTAATACAGCTACTACTGTTGTTATGATACCTATTGCTTTAGGTGTTGTTCATAAATATAAAAAGAAGATGACTAATTTTAGTAAAGCTTCTGTTTTAGGTATTGCCTATAGTGCAAATATTGGAGGTATTGGAACTATTTTAGGAAGCCCTCCTAATGCTATTACAGTTTCAAAGTTATTAGAAATATCAAGTATTCATATTACTTTTTTTCAATGGATGAAAATGGCTTTGCCTCTTGTTATTATATTAATTCCAATTGCTTGGCTTGTTTTATTGAAGATATTTCCTTTTGAAGATCTTAAAACTTCTAAAAAAGAGAAATTAGAAAAATTAAATAAAGAACAAAAACTGTTCTTAGGTGTTTTTTTAGTTACTATATTATTATGGATTACTACTTCTTTTCATGGATTAAGTAGTTCATTAATAGCTTTAATGTCTGCTACATTTTTATTTATAATTAGATTACTAAGATTAAGTGATTTGAATAAGATAAATTATCAGATACTTATTTTGTTTGGTGGTGGTTTAGTTTTAGGAAGTGCTTTGTTTTCTTCAGGATTATCAAAATTCTTTGCAGAAAGCATGGCAAATTTACTTCAAAATTATTCTGTTTTTATAGTTATTTTAGGTGTTGCAGTATTTTCTGTTGTTTTGGGTGCTTTAGCTTCAAATACTGCCACAGCAGCTATTCTTATCCCTGTTATTATTCCTTTAGCAGCAATTTTGAATTTTTCTACTTCAACACTTGCTTTAATATCTGGGATAGCTGTATCTCTTGATTTTTTATTGCCGGTTGGGACTCCACCAAATGCTATAGCATACTCAACTGGAAAAGTATCAATAAAAGACATGTTAAGAGCTGGAATAATATTAACTGTAATATCTATAATAGTTTTATCATTAGTAGCAAGATTTTTATGGTTATAGTTAATTTTTTAAATTCTTTTTCAAATTTTATTTAAATGAATTACAAAGAAAGTAATATTACTTGTTATAACAAGTATTCATCACAATTTAAAGAAAGAACTGGAAACTATTTGCACAATTATATTCTAGAAGATGCTAATCTATTTGTAGATAACCTTCAAGGTTCTAATGTATTAGACTTAGGTAGTGGCCCAGGTAGAGATTCGATATTTTTTAAGGAAAGAGGATTGAATCCATTATGTTTAGATAATTCCATAGAGATGATCTCTTTATGTGAGGAAAGTGGTTTAAATGCTGAGATTGGAGACATTGAAAATCTAAAATTTGAAGAGAATTCTTTTGGTGGTGTTTGGGCCTATACATCTCTTTTGCATTTTCCAAAGAAGAATTTGCCGAAAGTATTCTCTAAAATTAAAGAAATATTAAAACCAGATGGAATTTTTTATTTAGGAATGAAAGAAGGGGATTTTGAAGGATGGAATGAAAGTGATAAATATCCAAATATGATGAGATTTTTTTCTTTATACAAGAATGAAGAATTGAGACCAATGATTGAGAAAAATTTTAATATATTTCACACATCAAGAGTTGAATTAGGTGATGCAGTTTTTCTTAATTATATGTCAGAAAATCTTAAGTAGGGAAAAGTATTTATAGTATATATTTAGTGATAAATAAAGAATGATTAAAAAAAATTTAGGGATGCATAAAGAACAAAGAGTTGGTATATTTGTAGATGTTCAAAATATATATTATTCTGCTAAAAATTTGTATAAATCTAAAGCTAATTTTAATGAAATTATGAAAATTGCTGTTGGGAATAGAAAATTAATAAGAGCATTAGCGTATACTATTAAAACAGAAGAAATGAAAGAAAAAACATTCTTTGATGCTCTTGAGAAAATTGGGTTTGAGGTTAAAGCAAAAGATTTACAGATTTTTGTAGGTGGAATGAAGAAAGGAGATTGGGATGTTGGTATTGCTACTGATGCTATTGAGCTTTCTGCTAAATTAGATGTTGTTGTATTAGTTTCTGGAGATGGGGATTTTGTTCCTTTAGTAGAACATTTACAGAAAGTTAATGGTTGTAGGGTTGAAGTTATCACATTTGGTAAAAGTTGTAGTGCTAAATTAATTGAAAGTGCTGATAATTTTTATGATTTAGATGAACAATATAAAAGATTTTTGAGATAATGATGAGTAAAAAACAAAAAAGAGCTGCTAAGAGAAATATAAAAAAAGCTCAAAGAAAATGGAAATCTATGAGTCATAGGCAACATGCTTTAGCACAGCCACAAGGAAGGAAAAGAAAAAAACCAGGAATTGGTGGCAAGGGTAAATTCTATAGAGTTGTAGTAAGGCCTAAAGGAGAATTTGTTAGTTTTAGAAATCATGATGTTGGTAAAAAAGGACATATTCAAAGACTTGCAGGAAGAAGGAAAAGTGGAAGTTGGGCAACACAAGCATGGTTAATTGAAAAAAAAGATGCTCAAGTTAAGGATAGAGTTTTAATTGGAAAGACAAAAGATGTAAAAGAACTTCTTTCAAAACTGAGAAGACAACCAAGAAAAGTTAAAGGTGATATTTTTAAGGCACTATCTATAAAGAATGTTCCTGAAAGGTCTAAACCTACAAAGGCAATGAGAAAAGCGCAAAAGAAGAATATTTTGAAAGCGATAAAGGCTCGTTGGAAAAAGAGAAGATAATGGTTTTACAGTATAAAGAAAAAAGTGAAAGTAGATGGAAAAAATATCCTGGCAAGGGAAAATTAAAAGAATCTGTTTCTAAATATTATTTTAGATTGTTAAGTAAAGATAAGAAAAAAGTTTTGGTTGATAAGGGATCATATCAAAAAGTTATGAAAAGATTTAGGCAAATTGAGTTTTTTAAACATAGAAAATGAAAGAATCTCAAATAGCGAGAGCTGGAGATCCAAAAAATAACAAATGTTACTTCTTTTGAACCAGCGACCCTCCTAAGGTTATAATCAATTGACTAACAACCTTTTTGGGTGTCTAAGACCAGCATATGAGCCTTCCGCGTTTTTAAAAAACTCAACGAACACTCCTAATTGAACAGTATTTTCATACCTCTGTTCTATCTCGCTTTTTTTGAGATTCTTTACTATAAATGAAAAGAAAATTGTTTTTAAAGGTTTTCCTTATTGAATATTAGAGAATGATAGAGATAAATGGAGAATATGGCAGCGGTTCTGGTACTATAATTAGGTTAGCTATGGCTTTGTCTTGCATTACAAAAAAACCGTTTAAGATTAAAAAGATTAGAGCAAAGAGATGTGAACCTGGATTAAGTGAGCAACATTTGCAAGTTGTTAATTCTATTACTGAATTGTGTAATGGAAAAGTAAGGGGCAATAAATTACATAGCAAGGAATTAGAATTTTATCCTGGAAAAGAATTAAAAAATAAATTAAAAGTAAAAATTGAAACATCAGGAAGTATTGGTTTATTATTACAAGCTGTTATGTTACCTTGTTTTTTTTCTGAAAATAATAAAACTGAAATAGAAATTATTGGAGGCGGTAGTTTAGGAAAATGGTCTCCAAATTTGCTTTATACTAGAGAAGTTTTTTTACCTATAATTGAGAAAATGGGTTTTTCTGTTAATTTAAAGATAGAAAAACATGGCTTTTATCCAAAAGGTGGAGCAAATGTTAAAATTATTGTAAACAAGAATAAAAATGTTAAAAGTTTAAAGATAAATGAAAGGGGTAAATTATTAAAAATAAAATCTATTTCTCTTGTAAGTAAAAAATTAAAAGATAAAAAAGTTTGTGAGAGAATGAATGAATATGTAAAGAATAATTTAGATTATGAGAATATTGAACTTGTAAATGAGTATGTAGATACTTTAAGTGTAGGTGGAGGAATATTAATAATAGCTTATTTTGAAAATACTATAATTGGTTGGGATGCTTTAATTGACAAAAATAAGAAAAGTGAAGATGTATCTAAGGAAGCTGTTGATGGATTTTTAAAACAAATTAATTCTAAGAATGTTTTTGATGAATATTTATCAGATCAAATATTACCTTATATGGCTTTTTGTAAAGAAAAAAGTTTTTTTATTGGAAAAATAAATGATCATGTTGAAACTAATATTTGGTTATTAAAGAAGTTTTTAGATGTTAAATTTAAGAATGGTTTAATTGAAAGGAACTAGTTTTCTTATTTCATCAAATATAAACTCTAGTTTTGGATTATCTTTTTTTGAGTTGAATCTAGTTTCTAAATTCTTAGCTATTATTCCTGCATGAAATGTTAAATATCTATTGTCTTTTCTTAATTGATCTAATTGACTTATATAACCTGAATGTAGAAAACACGAATTACTTATTGTTCTACCTCTATAAATTAAAGCTAGAATTAAATCTGGTTCTTCTTGTGTGCTTAAAAAACCTATTTCATAGTTATATCTTTCTAATTCTGAGTTAATATCTTGAATAAATAGTGCGAAATTTCTTCTATATTTACTACTTTCTTTAAATTTTATTTTTACTGGAAATAGATCACTATTTTTATCTTCTCTATACATTTCTGCATTTATTCTTTCATTAGTTGAATAAACATCAGAAACAGGTTTGTCTAGATATAAATCTGGTAAAGCATTTTTTCTGCTTAATTTATCAGCTATTTGATCTATGTTCATAATTAAATGCAATTAAGAAGTTTTAAATGTCTTTTTATGATTTATTAAGGATAGAATTAATATTATTATAGAGATTATTAATGATTTTATAATTGCTATTGTTGTTATATTTAAGAAAATATCTTGAGGAAACATTTTAATTAAATTATCTGTTTCAGGATTTAATAACCATAGATTATTGCTAAAAGAGATTAAATGGAAATATAAGAATATTTTATCGAAATTTATTAAAGTTAAAGTATAGAAAATTAAAATTATTAGTATTGTTATTATTGAACCTAAGATTAATGATTTTCTTATTGTTTTATATTTTTCATTGTATATTAAATAAGAGAATGAAATTAATATTATTATAAGTAAAGAATATAGTAAAGAAGTTAGATTTTTTATTATGCTTTTTACGTCAGATAAATGTGTTTTTTCTTTTTGATTAAAAAAATTAGTTTTTAAATCTTGATTATTGTTTTTTAAATAATTTAATAATAATGTTAAGTTTTGATTAAGTTCTTTCTCTTGAAAACTATTGTATATATTATATCTTGTGAATTGATCTTTGTATGTATTTTCGTTAAAAATTGTTAATTTAAATCCTAGTAAAATTATTGATATTGAAATTAGAATTGCTAATGTAATTATTGTATATTTTGATTTCATGAATTATATGTTTAAACTTAAATCTAAATATTTTTCTATTGGTTCCATAGCTATTTTTGACCATTCTTCCATTTTATAACCTAAATTGTTTTCTCCTGAGAATGTTTTTAGTAATTCAAAGGCGATCATATCTCCACTTGATATCTCTTCATCTTTTGGTTTTACTATAACGCCAGAATTTACTTCAAAAGTATATAAAAGTCCAAAGTGAACTTGTCCTACTGCATCTGAATCATCATTGATATATCCTAACAATTTTGGTTTTAAGTTATTCAAGTCACCAATATGTACTTCTTCTTCTAATTCTCTTAACATGCTTGTATAAATTGGGTTTTTTTCTAAACTTCCATCAACACCTTTGTCAAATTTTTCTATATGTCCTCCTAAACCAACAGACCATTTTTTATGTAATCTAACCTCTCCTGCTTTTGTTGATCTTTGATAGCCAAAAACCGTCTTTGCAAGTGGATTAATAATTGTAAAATAAGCTATTGGTTGTTTGTAATTAGGGTTTTCCTCAACATCTCCTCTTCTCATGAAAGTATGATCTTTTAGAATTCTTGATTCAAAATTCACATTACCCATAGGTTGAAAACCTTGGAAATAATTATCTTGAAAAAGTTTATTCTTATCTACTACCATAATGGTTTGGTCTTCTTTTTTCATATAAATTTTATTTTTTGAAGGAAATATAAAGATACTTATTGTTCAATATATTCTTTTGAATTCATTATAAAACCTAATAAATAAATAACAATATTATAAATAAGATATATAACAATAAGAAAGATACACCAGCATATCTAATTCTGTTTAGTAATTTAAAAACAATTAAAAATAGTAAAGTAAAAACAACCATTACTGGAATTGTGAATGTTACAAATTTAGCAGATATTTTTAATGGTGTGATTAATGCAGGTATTGTTGCAACTATTAGTAAATTTGAGATATTGCTTCCAATAATATTCCCAATTAATAGATCATTTAGACCTTTTCTAATTGAAGATATCGTGACCATTACTTCTGGTAGGGAAGTGCCTATAGCTAATAGTGTTGTTGCTATAATTCCAGAATCTATACCTGTATCTACTGCTATGTTTTTAATAAAAATTATTACAAAGTGAGCTGATATTGCTAACACTGTTATGCTTACCAACAAATAATAAAATTCCTTTTTTAAAACATGTGTGAATAAATCTTTTATTCTTTTAGATTCATGATTTAACCTTTGATAAACTTCTGCAGAAACATATTTTCCAGCTTCTTCTGAGATTTTCTCTTTACTTTCCTTAAGTAAATTATAAAGATAGAATGTTAAGGTTAATAATAAAATAATAGCCTCGACTCTTGATAAAATATTGTTAAAAGAAAAGATATAAAATAAAATTGAAACTCCTACTAAAAAATATAAATCTCTTTTTATTATTTTATCTCTTAAGACTATTACAGAAAGTAAAGATCCTATTCCTAAAACTAAACCAATATTTGCTATATTGCTTCCAATAATATTTCCTATAATAATTTCTGGATTGTTTGAAAAAATAGCTGCTATAGAAGATGCTAATTCTGGTACAGATGTTCCAAAAGCAACTAAGGTTAAACCTATAATCACTTGTTTTATTCCAAAATGTTTAGCTATTTTTGATGCTGAAGAAACTAAGTAATCTGAACTTTTAACTAAGAAGAATATACTCACAAGTAATAGAGTTATGTTTACTATTATCACTTCTTACCTCTTTTTTTTAAATTTAGTTAGATTTAAATAATTATTACATGTTTTTAAGATTATTGAATATGCGGGAATGCCGGAGTGGTCAAACGGACTAGACTCAAATGTCTTTGAGTGATGAGGTTTTACCTATGACTTAGAACTCTAGTGGCTTAGTGCCTACACAGGTTCGAATCCTGTTTCCCGCATTCGACTTCTTTTGGAATGCGTTATATCGTTAAGGTATATAAACCAAAAAGGGAAGGAGATTCAAATGGCTGATAATGATATATACAATTCTATGGAAAGATATGAGAAATTTAAAAGAGATCTCGATAAGTTAGTAATAACCCCAAATAACAGGAAAAATCGATATAAGAGAAAGTATTACTGTAAGAATAAAGAGAATCTGAAGTATTATAGAATGCTTTTTGATAAATTTGAAGCTAAGGATTTGAGTTATATCAGGAGATATAGACTCCTTGTTACAATGAAAATTATCACATATGCTACTGATAAAGACCTAAAAGAGTGTGATAGAGATGATATTGACAAGGTTATGGGTTTTATGCATACTGTATATTTAGCTAAGAAATCTAAAGAAGATTTTATTAGAGATATTAAGTATATGTGGAAAATGTGTCTTCCTGATAAAGATGAAAAAGGTAGAATAGATGAAACTAGAATTCCTTATCCAGTTAGACATATTAAGAATAAAATTGAAAAGGCAAAAGAGAAACTAAAACAAGATAGATTTTCCATAGATGAATTTGAGAAAATAGTGAACTATTTTGGTGATGATCCTAAAATGCAGTGTTATTTGAATTTGGCTTTGGAAAGCCTAGGAAGACCTCAAGAATTATGCTATATTAGATTAAAAGATGTTGAATTAAAAGATAATTATGCTAAAATATGGTTAAGTAGTCATACAAAGACAGGTGTTGGTTTTTTACAGTGTATTGATAGTTATAGATACTTAGCTAATTGGCTATCTATACATCCATTTAAGAAAGATCCAGAAGCATATTTGTTTGTTAGATATGATAAAAGAAACCCTAAAGATCAGTTAAATCCTAAGCTAATAAATGCTAAATTAAGAACTGCTTTGAATAATTTAGGAATTAATAAACCCATTACTTGTTATAGCTTAAAGAGGAATGGAGTTATCTAAAATGAGAAAAGTAATAATCTTCGACTTAGGCGGCGTACTAGAGGTACATAATGAAATTCCTTTTCTAAACTACATAAAATCTAAATTTAATCTAAAAGAAGATATTTATCCAATATACAAAGAAATAACCTATTTAAGAGATATAGATAAAATTGATGAACATGAATTCTTTAAAAGATTTTCAAAAAGAATTAATATTAATATTTCAGAAAAAGAATTCTATGACACTTACTACAAAAACTACGTTAAACAAAATTTTAATGTACTAAACTTCATAAAAAAAGAATTATTCGGAAAGTATGAATTATTTATCTTCTCAAACAATAGTAGAATACATATAAGAAAATTTAAACAAGTAACTAACTTTGAAAAATTATTCAATAAATGTATTTACTCATATGATATAAAAGTTAAAAAACCAGATATTAAATTCTTCAAAAGAGGTTTAAAATTAATAAAACATTCTGGTTCTGAGTGTATATTCTTCGATGATCAATTAAAATCCAAAGAAAATTCCCAAAAGGTCGGAATTAAATTCATCCAATATAAAAACTTAAATAAATTAAAAAAAGATTTAAATTTCTAAATTAGAAACCTTTATAAACTAAAGTTAACATATATTAACTATGATAAACATATATAAACTAAAGTTAACAATACTTCAACAAGAAATATTAAGATTATTATTCATAAAAGTAGGAAAACAATTAAATCAAAGGCAAATCTCTAAATATCTTAATGTATCACAACCCGCAGTAAAAAAATCTCTTCCAAAATTAGACAAAGAAAATTTAATCAAAATACAACAAGATAAGGAATCTAAAAGATGGTCTATTGAACTAAATAGAGATCATCATTCTATCCTTCAGTTAAAAAGAGTAGATAATTTAAAACTAATCTATGAATCAGGATTAGCAGATTTCCTTGAAGAAAAATTTGCAGGAACTACAATAATACTTTTTGGTTCATATTCAAGAGGAGAAGACTTAATAAACTCAGATATAGATATTGCTATAATTGGAGCAAAAGATAAATTACTTGAACTTGAAAAATATGAAAAAACTCTCGATAGAGAAATAAATGTAAACTTTTACAAGTCATGGAAAGGAATTCATGAACATTTAAAAAATAACATTCTAAATGGAATCATACTATATGGAAGTGTTGAATTATGAATTCCAAAGATAAATTTGAAGAGTTCATTGAACAAGGCACAATAAAGAAAGTTTCAGTAGACAAAGAAAGATCAAAAAGTTTAGTGATTGAATCAGAGAGAAAAATGAACTCTCTTAAAGAACAAATAGAAAAAATTGGTGTTAGGGATAACAATGCAAATGACTATTTAGAATATTGCTATGATATCATAATGTTTCTAATAAGATCAAAACTATATTTAGAAGGATATTCCAGTTCTGGTTTAGGAGCACATGAAGCTGAGGTTTTTTATCTAACTAGATTAGGATTTACTGAATCTGATGTTAGGTTTGCTGATCAATTAAGATACTTTAGAAATGGAATCTTATATTATGGAAAAAGACTTGATAAAAACTATGCTAAAAAAGTAATAGAATTTACAAAGAAAAGTTATCCTAAGTTAAGAGAGATTATTAATAAAAATTTAAAATGATCTACCCAAAAAATCAAGAACATTTCAAAAAATTAATTACTTTCTCAAAGAAAATTATTTCAATATGTAAAGATAATAAAATTACATCAATTATCTATGGGAGTTTTGCACATTTCTATTATACTAAAGACAAAAATATGAGAGTAAATGATATTGATATTCTAATTCCTAA
The DNA here is from genome assembly GCA_002688355.1 of archaeon. Taxonomy (GTDB): domain Archaea; phylum Nanobdellota; class Nanobdellia; order SCGC-AAA011-G17; family GW2011-AR20. The sequence continues at coordinate 25,722 of NZCT01000024.1, forward strand.
AAATTCTTTTCCTAAAATGATTAAACTATTAGAAAAAAATAAAATTAAATTCAAATATATTCCAGAATATTCTGATAACAAAATGAAAACAATTATAGTAAAAAAAGGAAAATTAAAAGTAGAAATTGATGAAACTGGAACAGAATACAAAACTTTAAATGAAAGATCCTTATCCAAAGATATATTTAATGAAATTAATTTTGACAATCTTAAGGTAAAAATGATAACTTTAAAACAATTAGAAGATATTTATCTTACTGCTTACAAACGTTCTAAAGATGATAAACCAAAGATTCTAAAAAAAATAAAACACTTAGAAAAATTCTTAGGAAGAAAATTAAAAAGAAAGCACCAGTAAGCAAAGCAAACCAGTGCTAACCACCTTTCATATAAAACAAAAGATATATTTACTAATAAAAACTAATATTTAAAATTTTTGTTTTTGAAAATCATTAATACTCTTAATCTGATCACGTAAAACAGCTGCTCTTTCATATTCTTCTTCTATAACTGCATTATCCATCTCTTTATTTAAATCATTTAAAACTTGTTTTTCTATAAACCCATATGTTACCAAACTTGAATAAATTACCATTTCTTTATCAGAAGATTTTATAGCAAAATTAGCTATATAATCAAGCATAGATGGATGATATTCTCGAAGTTTTTTTGCAATCTTCAGTCTATATTCTTTTTCTTCATCTAAAGTCTTAGGTGCTTCCTTAAAGATACCATTACAAGTTTCCCAAGTAACTATTGGTATTTTTCTTGTTTCTAATTCATAGGCTTTTTCAATAAATCTATAGACTGTTGCTGCGCAATGTATAACTTCACCCTCACTATTAGATTGCTTTGAAATTGTATTAATGACATTTGCAAGATCTTTATTATCTCCGTTTTGACCACTAATTCTTTCCATTATTCTCCTTGGACGAGAAATTCCCCATAATTCATCTTGAACAGAAGTCATGATTTTTATTGTAACTTCCGGTATTGGATATGTATTCATTTTCCTTTAAATATAATAGAAAAACATATAACTCTTTTTCTACTAATATAATGAGTAAAAAATATAGTAAATTTAATATACAAACTCATCTCATCTATTTCTATGATTCCAGTTTACCAAATTAAAATACCAGAATACACAGTTAAGGAAAAACCAGATTGGGTTAATATTGGTATAAAAATAGATAAAAAAATTAAAAAACATTTTCCTAATAAAAAAATAGCTATAAGATGTTTAAGTTCTAAAGATCATAAAGGTAAATCTATAAGTCAAGTTATTAATATCATTAAAAAAATAGGGCATGATAGATACAATCCTAAAAGAAAAGGAGATAGATACGAAAATATTCAAAATAAACATATTGACTTTTTCGCTTTAGGTTTTACTGTTAAACCAAAAACAATAATGTTAGAAAATTTTATTGAATCATTCTATGTTTGGCCACTAAAATTTAATAAGAAACCAACAAGACTTGAGATAGTAATTATTTATGACCTGTCTAAATTAAAACGAATTCCACATCAATATGAAGGAAGAAACGATATTAAAAAAGATGGATTTGTTTTTAAGAATCCAAAAAATAAAAAAGAAGCTTTACTAGGAATTATGAAAATACTTTAACAAAAATAGTTAAACATATAACTTTAATTATTCCATCATACATAAAATGAACCTAAAAGATACTTTAAAATCAAGAGAACTTTCTGATCTATCAATTAACGAATTAGAAACAAGAATACATCAAGAGGAAGTTAAATTCAGAAATTTAAAAGAAGAAATAAAAACCAGAGAACTTCAAGGAGATTCTTGTGATTTATTATATAATAGACTACAGAGAAGAGCTTCAGTATTAGACGATTTACAAGAAACTTATAATGATAAAAAAAGCAAGAAAAAATATGGTATTTAAACAAAGTAAAATAATTTAAAAATAGTTAATCAAAAAATAATTACAAGGAGTTTCTTATGTTTGTGATTGTTTTTTGTTCAGCATTATCTAAGCTAGTTTTAATTTTTTCTCCGAATTCTATGATTTTTTCTTCACCTATAACGACTAAATCTAAACCACCTGTGTAAATGTCTTGTGATGCTTCTTTTAATCCTTGATAAGCTAAATCTACTCCTTGTGCTAATGTGATGTTAGGAGGATTTAACGCAGGTACTGAAACTGCCTGAGATAAAATATAATTAATTGCATGCTCTTCACCTGAGCCTATTGAAGTCCAAGCTCTTCTTTCTATTGCTCCAAGAGGGTAACAAGTGTGTAATTGAGGATCATTTTCATATCTTGTAGCTAATAATAATGCATTCGAATTCTCTATATTTGGAAGTTTAAATTCCCATCTTCTTAGGTTAAGTTCATTTAAATCTGCAAAATAACCTTTTTCTATAGCTTCTTTTACATTTATAGAACCATTTAATATCCCTGTTAAGAATTCAGTATAGTTTGGATCAACTACCCCTGTCATAGTAACAGCTACTTCTCGTTTTTCATCTACGTATATTTTTTGAGCTTCTCTTTGAGTTTGAACTTTATATGCAATATCCCCTTGTTGTTTCCACTCTTGATGGGTTCTTCTTGAATCTGAACCTAGGACTATTCCTTTCTTTTCTCCATCTGTTGCTATTCCTATTAATGTTGTCATTTTAGTTATATCAAGAACTCTTTTCACTAGTTTATATTGTGATTTTGGGGTTTAAAAATGTAACTTTTTCTTGTAATAACGCTTAAAAACAGTAAATTCTATAGTTTATAAGGTGATAAGGAGCTTAAAACAGTAAAATGACTAAACTATCACCATCATCACTAAATCTATTTTTAGACTGTAAAAGATGCTTTTACTTACAAATTGTTAAAAAAATTAAACGTCCCTCTACTCCATTTCCTTCTTTACCTTCTGGAATGGATAAAGTCTTAAAAGAACATTTTGATAGTTTTATGTTAAACGGTAAGTTACCACCAGAATTACTTAAAAATAACGAATGTAAAGATTTAAAATTATTTAATGATCAAGAACAACTAAAAATTTGGAGAAGTAACTTTCACGGTATACAATTTATAGACACAAAAAATAATGTTTTATTACATGGTGCTATTGATAATATTTTAGTTTCTAAAGAAAAAAAATTGATAGTTCTAGATTACAAAACTCGTGGTTATCCGTTAAAAGAAGATACTCATAAACATTATCAATTACAAATGGATCTTTATAATTTTCTTTTACGTAAGAATAATTATTCTACGGAAGACTATACTTATTTATTATTTTATTATCCTTTACGTGTTCTTTCTTCCGGTGAAGTTATCTTTGAGACTGTTTTGAAGAAGATTCCTGTTGATGTTGAGAAAGGTGAGAAGGTTTTTAATGATGCTGTTACTTGTGTTAAAGGTGGGATTCCTATTGAAACGTGTGAATGGTGTGGGGGCAAATGAATGAAATTGAATAGCAAAACAAGTTGGTTAGAAGGTGGGCCTTACTTAGAAGTATCTTTTCTTCTGGAAAATAAAAGTAATCGAATTACCTTCATTAAAGAAATCTTAGACAAACTCAAAAATATCCCATATAAATATCAGATAAAAGCAAATAATTTAAAGAAAGAAATAGATAAATTCTCAGAAGGGTATCCTTATGATGAAAATGACCCAAATACTTATCAAATTCATTCAGTAGAAATTCCTTTAACCATTAATATTTCTAAAGAAAGAAAATCAAAATTATACTTTGAAGAAGTATCTGAAAACACGATTCAAATAAATTTCTGTTTTCTTTGTGACACAAATAAATCAAAAGAGGATAAAAAAGAGGATAAAGATATACTTGCATATACAAAATTTCTTTCTTCATTATATGAAATCTTTAAATTTCCAATTGGAGTAATTTCTGTCGAAAATGATTGCGTTACTCTTTTTTATGATAGTGATAAAGCTTGGCCTCATGAAGATTTTAAGATCAGTAATATTGACCTACCACAAATTGTTAAGAGTATTAACAATTCATACATTTATGTTTTATTAATTGATTCAGATTATTTCCCAATGATAATAGCTAATAATTCGGAAGACTTTAATTTCCCTGCACCTTCTTTTTGTAATCTTTCTCCAGGCCTTTCATATCTAGGTGAATCTAAGATACCCATAATAATTAATAATATTAAAGAATAAATAAATCTATCTAAAAAACAAAAGAATTTATAAATAAGTAAATAAGTAAATAATAACATGAATAAAAAAGCAATAAATAGAAATGGAACAGCAACATCTAGAGCCAATTATCCAAAATTAAAAGGAAAAGAATTAACAAAAGCAATAAACGAAGTACATAAAGATCCAAAATTTATGGCAGAGATAAAAAAGTTCATCAAAGTAACAACAAGTTAAAAATTATATTTCATCTTCAAATCTGAATATTTCCAGAAATTAGGTTGCCAAAATCCATCTTTTACACAAATATGTTTATACGCTTTTCTTGCTGACTTACTTAATAACGTCTTTGAATCATCAGAAATAACTATATCTAATCTATAAAAACTAGCACATGCAACAAGTGTAAAATCTACATCAATATTAGTTTTACTCCAATTTCTAATACCGCCAAATTTTCTATAAGAATTATAAAATTTAAGAGCTAAATTATTAACTTCAATTGAATCTTTAAGATATCTTCCTTTTGTTAACTCATTATATAAAGCAAGAAGAAGATTTCTTTTACTAAGTCTTCCCAATTTTTCATTTTTAGGTGCATCTCTTAATTCTTTTTTAATAGGTTTAAATCCATAAACAATAAATTCCTTATCTTCTAATATTTTCTCTCTAATAGAATTAATCTTATTCTCCTCTATTAATTTTCCATAGATGTTCGTATCAAATATTATTTTTAACATTTTACCTATAATATTTCCAAATTATATAAACATTTCTTCAGGCTCAAAAAAAGAATTAGTTAATCTATCTTCATAACCTTTACTTAACTTAAAACCAGGTCGTTCATACCAAGGAATATCTAAGATACCCATTTAATTAAAACAAAATAAATATTATATAAAGATTAGTAATTAAATCTTTTTTCATAACTCTTATGATCAAGCCATTCTAAAACAATAGAAACTACAATTAACTCATCTCTTTCAATAGAATACAACAATCTCCAAGCATTAGGTAAATCATATTTCCATAGATTTTTAATTTCATATTTTTGAACATATTCCTTAGGAATTAATTTTTTTGGTATCTGAATGCCAGTAAAAGAATTATTTTCTATATCTTCAAAAGCACGAACTATAAATTTATACATCTGTTTTTCCTTTGACTCTTCTAATTTCTCAAAAGCTTCCTTCAATTTCTCATCAACAAACTTTATTTTTGAAGGAAGAATCATATTTTACTCCAAAACAATTCTTTATGTTTTAAATGCTCACTAACTTCTTTAGGATAAAATATCCATCCAAACTTTCCTTCTGCATCTACAGATATCTTTCCAGAATAAAGTAAATAATCAATTATAACACAAAAAGTTTGATACATCATTTTTTTAGGCAAATTTTCCCATAAAGCTCTTTTCTTAAATTCTCCATCATGTTTTTGGATGAATCTTTCTACCATCAAAACAGTGTCCAATCTTGGGAATCTCAATATTTGTTGGGTTTCCATGTTATATCAATTGATATAACAAACTATATAAACTTTTCCATCTTTAAAATAAATCAGAATTAGTTAATCTATCTTCATAACTTTTACTTAATTTAAAACCAGGCCTATTTATACTAAAAAATATCTAAGATACTCATTTAACTAATAATATTAAAGAATAAATAAACATATCTAATTCAAGCAACAACAGGCATAGGAATAGGTATTTTCTTAATAGAATTCTGCAATTGCAACTTCAAAAAAATCAAATTACATTGAGGGTTTCTCTTATCAATAACAAATTCAGCACCTTTCATCTCATTTAAAGAAACCTTATCAATATCTAGATTATTAAAAAACTCAGAAGCATTTTCTATCTCAATACCAACAATTTCCTCATTACTATCAAAATCTAATGTAAAATCACCTACCTCAGCACTTCCTTTAGTAACATAGCCATCTTTATGAATATGTAAAATATCTGAATATTCACTATAATCAAAGTTAAATTTATTCATTTTTATCTTCTCCTTTTAACAAGTTTAATCTTTTTAAATAGTTTTGGATTTAAAATTTTAACAGTTCTAACCATTATTTTTTCATATTTAAATAAATCTATAATCAATTTTAATTGTCTCTTACCACTTATTTTAAAATATAATTTATACACTTTAGGTCTATCTTCTATAATCTTAGACAATTTATTTACATCATGTAACAAATATTTAACTATAATTTCTTTAGTAATATTATTCTCTTTGCATCTCTTAGTTACGTGAGGATCATCAAATTCTATATCATCTTCAGAAATATTTATTATAAGTTTTTGAAAATCCTTAATTTCCATTTAATTAATAATATTAAAGAATAAATAAACATATCTAAACCAATAACTATAAATACAATCTAACCTTATTAATAATATGTCACTATTCACAAAAGAAAGGGAAAAACACCCTGATAGAAGAGCAGGTAATGTTCCTCACGTAGGCAACGTACCAAGAGCAAGAACTCAACTTGGTGCGTGGAGAAGGAAAAGAGATGACGCAGGCAAGAAAGAAAGAAATGAAAAAACTTTATGGGATTACATAAAAGAATTTATTCTAAAAATATTTAATAAACGCCTTTAAGTGTAAATAATAAATAAATCTCTTTAATATACCAAATAAAAAAGATTAAGATAATTATTGAAAGTATTAGAATAACCACAAATAAAAATTTTGATTTTTGTAATTTATATTTTTTAACTAATTTATACAATATAAAAGAAAGTATTACAGGTATTACTAATGGTATTAATATTAAGAATGCTGTAAAAGTCCATGCTACAAGTTTATCTAGGAATGTCATTTTATTTACTTAACATTCCTTCTATAAAAATCAGCTATAAACATATTCTTTGTAAAAACACTTGCAGGAATTCCAACTAAAATTATCATCATAACAAAAAATATTATCGCTAATAAAATACTTTTCAAAAAAACTACAACATAATCTTTAAAATTACTAAAAACTACATTTACTAAACTAAACTCAAAAAGAGATTCTACTGTTTCCTTCTTCATAAAATTAATAAACAATATAGGAATAATAAAGATCTCAATAAAAAGACGAACTATTACTAATACTGGACTAAATAAAGTAAGTATTGTTGAAAGTATAGCATATGCTATAATAAATGGAACAGCTTTTACTAACATAAAAAATCCTAACTTAAAATCATTATTAAATTTAAGAACAGGTAATTCTAAAAAATTTCCTTTAACAAACTCTTGAACAATTCTAACCCCATATCCCCCTAAAGCAAGCCAACCAAAAATAGGTAAAAATATCCAAAAAATATTCAGCATTCCTTTAGCTCTATTAAAAGGATATTTAAAAGCAGTTTCAAAGTCTAATTTATCTATAGTTTTATTCATAAAAATAATATTATCTAATAGATATATAAATCTAACTAAATTCAATTACAAGAAACTTTCTCATCAATACCAGTATCTCGATTTCTTTTATGGCAAACATAATCTATTGGAATTCCAACACATTGACTCCCACCAGCATCAAGAATCAACCAACGATATTTCTCTACCCCAATACAAGTACAATCTTGAGTTTCTTGACTAAAATATCCCCAAGAATAACATTTTGGAAAAGGTATAACCATAATTAACACATAAACAACTATAATAATTGAAATAATCATCATTTTCTTATTAGAATATTCTTTTAAAATAAAAACAAGAAATACTATGTAAGCAATAAAGAAGATAGGTAAGAATAAAGAAAGATATGTAAAAACTGTAATCCCTAAAAATAAAAATAAACCTACTATAAAAAATAATATAAACAAACCAATTTTTTTCCAATTCATAGTATACTTAAATTATAGAGTTATTTAAAACTTATTATAGCTTCAACTTTAACTAAAATCTACATCAGGAACTACATCAGCACCTTCATCGCTTTCAAAGAATTCTTTTTCCTCATATCCAAGATAACCAGCAACCCATTTACTAGGAATTCTTTTAACCTTAACATTAAATTTCTTAATAACTTCATTATATCTCATCCTTTCTGTAGAAATTCTATTTTCAGTTCCCTCTAATTGTGATTGTAAAGCTAAAAAATTCTCAGTAGCTCTTAAAGTTGGATATGCCTCAACAACAATATTTAATCCTCTTAAAACAGATGTCATTTGACTATCTATGCCATTTAACTGTCCTGGAGATAAACCAGCATCTACTGTATTTTTAATTTGTGTTGCTTGTGTTCTTAATTTTGCAATATCTGCTTGAGTATTTGCCTCAAAATCTCGTGCTCCTTTAACAGTTTCAATTAAATTAGGAATTAAATCAGCTCTTCTTTGATATTGGTTTTCAACTTGAGCCCATTTTTCATTTACAGTTTCATCAAGTGAAATTAAACTATTATAAGTCCCAACAAACCAAAATATTAAAATTAAAACTACTACACCTACACCAATTAACCATTTAGTGTTCTTTTTCATAGTATTAGTTTATTTGTTTTGTTTTTAAATGTTTATATTTTCATTTAAATAAAATACAAAAGATTTAAAAAATCATATTATTAAATAAAATCTAAAATGAGTACTGAATACGCATTAAACCAAGAAGAAATAGGAATTCTAGATAGAGTACTGCAAGAAGTAATCGTTATGCAAGAAGGGATAGCTCTAACTAGTAAAGAAATCGCAAAATTCTCTCCAGATGATTTAGTAGGGAGATGTACATTAAAATTAAAGGAAAACGGAGAAAGAATCTTAATAAAAATTAAAGATGAAATTTATTCTATTGGAAATCCTGATTCTTTTACAACATTTATCTCAAGAGAAACAACCCCCAGAGCATATGATGCAATAACTCGTTATTTTAAATCATTAAACTTAAACCGTTAAAAGATTATTCTATTTTCATTTCATCTAATATATCACCTAACTTCGATAATAAAATAATCATCTTTCTAATCGAATCTTCTAGCTCATTATTCTTTAAATTCTTTAAAATATTCAAACTAACTTTATACTCTTTCTCAATAAGATCAAAAACTTTCTCTAAGTCATGGGGAACGTCAATATCCTTAACAAACAATAATCCATTCAACATAGGCATTAAAGTAGGAACAGCTTTCTCAACAATTATCTTATCTTCTTTCTTTGAGTTAGTTTCTAAAAATCCTTGTCTTAAATTAATTAACTTAGATCTAAATTCAAACTCTAATTCTCTTCTTATAAATCTTTTCTCAAATTTTAACTCCTTAAATAAATCTTCCCCATATAAAATCTTATGATTCAACTTCATATTTAAAAACTCTAAAGGAAAAACATCTAATCCATCTCTTAACTCTTCTCTTGTTAATAATAAAGGATATTTCTTAACTTGTTTAAAATAATCTTGTAACAACGGTTTAATCTCTTTTAATATACTAGTGTTTAGTTTATCTAAAACAATTAAATGTTGCTTCTCTAATTTGCCATACTCTGAAATTGAAATCAAATTTTCTCTTAAATTATCCTTTAAATTTTGTATTGTTTTTTCCATATTATTTTGATAACCCTTATACTTTAAATTACTGTCGAATACTCTAGAAAGAAATTATTATAAATGTCTCCATAGAGCAACATTAAGTAACTTTTTTAAATGATTTAAACCTCATTTAGACTTGTTAATGCTAGTTAAAAAAGAGGATAGAGACAAAAAAGGGAGATTTACAAAAGAAATTTTACCTTGGAATAAAGGAAAAATAATTCCTGAAAGAAGCGGAAAAAATCACCATTTCTATGGTAAGACTCGTTCAAATGAAGTTAGAAAGAAAATATCTCTTTCTTTGAAACAAAAATATAGAAATAATTTATCCCCTTGGAATAAAGGTCAAACTAATATTTATTCAAAAGAACAACTAAAAACTATTGTTGAAGGAACTAAAAAAGCGATGAAAAAACCAGGTATAAAAGACAAAGTACAAAAAACACAGTATAAGAAAGGCAACATCCCATGGATGACTGGTAAAAATCACTCTAATGAAACAATATTAAAATTAAAAAAGAAAACTAGAGATAATTTAAAAAATTCTAAGCTTAGAAAGAAAATAGAAAAAACTTTTTTTAAGAAAGGAATTGTACCTTGGAATAAAGGAAAAAAAGCAATTTTCAGTGATAAAAACTTAAATAATATGGAGATAAATAAAAAGGGATTCTATAGGTTAAATCCTAAGGTTAGAGATAATATCTCTAAAAAGATGAAAGAGTTTTATATTTTACATTCAGATATGAAGAAAAAATTAACTGAAAATACTAAAAAAATGTGGAAAGAGAAGAAAGGTTTCAAAGAAATGATGAGGAAAAAAGCGAATGAAAGATGGAAGGATAAAAAGTTTCTTAATAAATTTCATATTGCCCACAAAAAGGCAATGCAAGATCCTGAAGTAATCGAAAAAATAAGAAAGGCAAGATTAAAACAAATATTTCCTAAAAAAGACACTAAAATTGAAATATTAATGCAAGATGAACTTAGAAAAAGAAGAATATTATTTAATACACATAAACCATTATTTAATGTGTGCCAGGCTGATTTGATAATTCCTAAAAATAAATTAGTTATCTTTTGTGATGGAGATTATTGGCACGCAAATCCTGTTTGGATGAAAAAACGAAAAAAGACTAAATTAAACAAAGCTCAAAAATTTAATAGAAAAAGAGATGAATTACAAAATAAAATACTTAAAGAAAAAGGCTGGAAAGTTCTAAGATTTTGGGAATGTGACATACATAAAGATATAAAAAATTGTGTGGACAAAATTGAAAGAGTCTTGAAAAATTAATTTACCAACCTCCCCCAAAGCCACCTCCACCAAATGAACCACCTCCAAAGCCACTTGATCCAAAACCACCAGTACCACCAGAAAATCCTCTATTTCCTGGAATAATAATTGGCATAAACATAAATCCACTTCTTCTTCCAGCTTTTCTTCCAAGTACGCTACTCAAAATAATTATCACAAAGAATATCAAATAGAACCACAGCTGAAAAGAACTACTACTAGAACTATATGAAGATTGATACTGGGATAAAACTTCTTCTTCCCCTTGAAGTAAACCTTGTACAGCTAATAAAGAATCATAAATTCCTTTTCCAAAATCTCCTTCTCTAAAATTAGGTTCTAAAATCCTAGTTCCTAATGTAACTTTAGAACTATCTGGTATTAATCCTTCTAAACCATAACCAACCTCAACTCTATACGCTCTTTCATCTAAAGCAATTAAAATTAATAACCCATTATCCACATCTTCCTTACCAATTCCATTTTTCTCAGCTAATTCTAATGCGTAATTTTCTTTAGATATTCCTTCCAAAGATTGTATTGTTACTATTGCAATTTCCGTAGTTGTTTCTTGTTCTATTTGTTTTGCTAGTTGCGTTATCTGTGCTTCATACTCAGGAGAAATAATATCTGCATTATCAGTTACGAAATCTTTTAATTCAGGGTAGTCAACTGCAGTTACTAATGGTAAAGAGAATAAAATAATTAGTAAATAAAATAATTTCATATTAAACAAACATAAATTTATAATACTTAAACATATCTACTTTCTAAAATGAACCCAATAAAAATAATAGAAAAATATTATAGTCCAAAATCAAAAGTTTATTATCTACTAACAGAACATAGTAAAGCAGTAACAAAAAAAGCATTAGAAATAGCAAAAAACTCAAAATTAAAGCTAGACCTAAAATTTATAGAAGAAGCTACAATGCTTCATGATATTGGAATTTTCTTAACAAAAAAACCAGAAATAGATTGTCATGGAAATAAACCATATATTTGTCATGGATATTTAGGAAGAAAACTACTAGAAAAAGAAGGCTACCCAAAACATGCATTAGTCTGTGAGAGACATATCAGCCTTACAAAAGAAATAATTATGAAAGAAAGTTTTCCAATACCAAGAAGAGACATGATTCCAATTACTAACGAAGAGCAAATCATTTCTTTTGCAGATAAATTCTTTTCAAAAAATAAAGAGTATTTAACAAAAGAAAAACCATTAAACACAATAAAAAAAGAATTAAAAAAATATAAAGAAGATAAAATAAAATTATTAAATAAATGGATAAAAAAATTTAATTATCTATAAAACAAATACAATATAACACAAAGTAACACCTTCTTAGTATCATGTGTGTGATGTTTTTCAATATAATTATTTAAACATATTCTTAAGCAGCTTTCTTAGAAGTAGCAATCTCATCCGTTATAGATTCAACTTTACCAATAAATTCATCTTGAGAATTATGTGGTAACATTATATCTTCCCCATTTCCAGAAGCAACTAATTTCTTACTTCTAAAGTTTATAGAAACCTTAAGCAGTATTGTATTACCATCCCTTACAGTTATTTGATATGTACCCTCTCCCCTAGCATCAGTATTAACCTCAACGCCAGAATTTTCAAATTTTTTAGAAATATAACTTCTTAATTCATTGCCAATTTCCATCTGGCCTTTTCCAGGATCTTCTTCAACCTCATCTTCACCCTCTTCCTTAGAATCTTTTTTATCAAACCAATTCCTGAACCATTCAAATGCCATTAAACTAGAATATTTTAATATTATATAATTGTTTTTATATTAAATAATAGCGTTTCCACTAAAACAACCATAATCAAATTTATCAAAATTTCTTTTTCTATGTAATTCCTTATGCTCTTTTTCAGTTAAAAGTTGTAAATTATCCATACTATTATTAAGCCTATCCTCATCTTCATGATGGACATCATATTCGTTAAAATTTAAAGTATATATTTCAGGATTTAAACAATAAATGCCATGAAAAGCTAAATGTCTAGAAACTAAATCTCTTCCATCAATAAATCTCTCATAACCCTTTTCATCAATATAATTATAATTTTCTTCATCCTCAGAAAATTCTGCCCTATAACTTGGAGTATAAACTCGTCTTTCTATTCCATTTTCATCAATATATCTTGTTTCCATAAACAAAAAATAATGCAATATATTTAAAAGTTTAATCTATTATAATTATTAACATGAGAAATTTTTAAATTTTCCCAACCAAATCTAATCCTGGTTTTAAAGTATCTTTACCAGGTTCCCAACTTGCAGGGCAAACTTGACCTTCATTCTCAGAAACAAATTTAGCAGCTTTAACTTTTCTTAATAATTCTTTAGCATTTCTACCAATATCATTATTATTCATCTCAAAAGATTTTAACTCTCCCTTATCATTAAAAATAAAACTTCCTCTTAAAGATAGCCCTTCTTCTTCAATATAAGTTCCTAATTCTTTACATAATTTTCCAGTAGGATCTGCTAACATTGGGAATTTAATTTTCTTAATAGCTTCAGATTTATCATGCCAAGCTTTATGTGTAAAAACAGTATCAGTACTTACACTCATTACTTCAGCATCTAATTCTCTAAATTCATTATACAAATCAGCTAACTCCTCTAATTCAGTAGGGCAAACAAATGTAAAATCAGCAGGGTAAAAAACTAAAACTAACCATTTATTATTTTCATGTAATTTAATTTTTTTAATTTCTTGCTCATGAAAAGCTTCTAACTCTAATTCCGGAATTTTCTGATCTATTTTTATCATTTTATTTTTTAAAAATCTAAACACATTTAAAGCTTATCATTAAAATCCTGAAAGATTTTTTTCATTTGAAGAAGCATTTACTAGTTTATCCTTTTCACCATACAAAATATCAATTCTTGCCCATGATCTTGTTTTTCTAAATCTTCTACTATCTTCTAAATTTCTATTATATAACACATCAGTAACTGCATTACTGACTAATTCTTTTGGTATCCATAAATGTTTATGATCTCTTACAGGATTAACTCTTAAAATTCTATTATCTTCAGTATATTCAATAATACCTAGATGAAGGTTAGGATTTGTAGTATAACCACTCTTCCCGATAGATTTACTAATTTCTTCTCCTCTTTTAATTTCAACATCAACAAGATGTCTTACTGTTTTAGGCAAATGGGAATACAAAACAATCACATTATCACTTTTAACTTTAAGATAATGTCCATAACCATTTCGATCATACCCAGCTTGAACACCCCTACCATCAGCTGTAGAAATAATACTACCTCTCCAATTTTTTGTAACTAAATCATGACCTGCGTGATACCTTCTCTCTCTTTTATTTTCTGAAATTAATTGAACTGGATCATCATGCCAACCAATACCTCTTGTAATCCAAAATGAATTATCAACAGGAACAGTATGAAAATTCTTATAATAATCTTTAACATCCTCAATTCTTTCTTGCAAACCACTAACTAATTCAACATCAGACATTTCAATAATAGATTCCAAAATCCTAATATTTGGAGAAGAAAAATTTAGTTTGCTATGTTCATTAAAAATAAACCTAGTCGCGTAGTCATAATCTAAATATTTTTTACCATTAAAAGTAAAACCATAATCAAAATCATCATTTTTTAAAAATAAATCCTCAGCATCTGGAACCCCTATCTTTGACAAATAGTTTTCAATAAAAACAGTTTTAGATTTATTTTTAGATTTTTCAGCAATAGTACTCATGAAATCTTCAACTGGCAAAGCTAATGATGCTGTTAATAAACCTACACTACCAAATATCTTCAAATCATCAATTAATCCTTTTCTCGGGTAAGGTAACACACTAGGAATTTCTTCTTCAAAACCAATTACCTCATCAAAACTTAATCCTAACTCTCTTTCATTTCTTACTTCTTTAAATTTAGAAATGTAATTTTCAAGTTTATTCTCCTCTAAAAATTTATTTTTAGTTTCATCTTTAGCTGAATAAGAATTTTCATAATAATGATCAGTAAACCTTTCTAAATTTTCAAGTTGATCTATTAAGTTATCTAATTTTTCATCTGAAAGATCTTTAGTATCAATATTTTCTAAAATATTTGAAATTTGTTCATGTCTATAAGTCCATTTATTTTCCTTAATATCTAATTTTTCACCATGTAAGAAATGCATTATTCTCAAAACATCTGAAGAAATAGAATCAAATTCTCCTTTTTGCACAAAACCATCAACATAATCATCAATAATATTTCTTAAACTAAAATATGATTTAGATAAATGCTTTAAACCAAATTCCACATTATTCATTACGTCATGAACATCATCTCTTTCAATTTCTTGATTATTTTTCAAGGATTGTTTTTGCTCTTTATCTAAAATTGATTCAGCTCCAAAATGAATTCTTTCTTCATCTAAATCAAAAAGAGAATTATTAAAATCAACCTCATGATATAATGTATCTTTAAAACCTCTATTAATATTTTCCTCAAACATGCTTATCAAATCTCTTCTTTCCTTATTAAATTTAAAACCATATAAACCATTAACTTTAGAATTAATTTTCTCTAAAAGACCTTTCAAATTAGAATTTCTTGGTTTTACAGTATCTTCATTATAAAATAATCTATCAATACTTGAAGCAATCCAATTTAACTTATTAACAGGTCTCTTATCTACTTGAGCTTTCAATATTCTCTTAATATGATCATCTAAACTTGAATCATACTCTTCTAAGTTCAAAGAATCTATACCTCTTTCTAAGATTTGCATTTTCTATTAAGAAGTTATACTATTTTTAAGCTTTATCATTAAGAATAAGATTTACAAATATTTATAAATAATAACAATATAATACAAACATGCCAAACGTAAATTTATTAGCAGTCCTAGTTTCTGGAATTATATCTATGTTTATTGGTGCTTTATGGTACTCCCCATTATTATTTGGAAAACAGTGGATAAAATTAATGGGTTTTGATGAAAAAGAACTAGAAAAAGCTAAAGCAAAAGGCATGGGTAAATCATACTTCACAGCTTTCATAGCTACATTATTTACAGCTTATGTAATAGCATTATTTGTAAGTTACGCAAACGCAACTACATTTACACAAGGATTAACAATTGGATTCTGGGCTTGGATAGGTTTCATAGTTCCAGTATTACTAAACTCAGTATTATGGGAAAATAAACCACAAAAATTATACGCAATAAACATAGCGAATTATTTAGTTGTCTTCTTACTTATCGGTGGAATATTAGCTGTTTGGTCTTAAAATGCTAAAAAAAATATTAAATGTTCTAGGAATCATAGGAATAATATTAGCAATAATAGGTATTTCCATACTTGTTTACAAAACTTTAATATTATAACAAAATGCTCTTCAGTATTAAAGACATATTAAATGGTTTAGGATTTGCATTTACTCTTTTCTTATCAATATATGGTTTAACTAGAGGATATGATTTAATAGAACTCCTAATTTATCTTATATATTTTACAACAATAATCATAGTCATGTTGATTAATCTATTTGAAGAATAATTCCTATTAACACTACTAAACCAGCGAAATCTTTAATAATAACCCATTTCATATTAATTCTGAGGTGCCTTAATGGTTTTCAACTTACTAAAAAGATTTTTTAACAAATTTTTCAAAAAAAAGAAACACATAAAACTAGGGTTTTACGGTCCTGTTAATTCTGGTAAATCTAGTCTAGCAAATAGAATATGTAAAGACTGGCTAGGAGAAGAAATGAGTTCTGTTTCTAATATTCCACATGAAACTCGCGACGTCGTTATAAAAGAAGAGGTTAAAATGGAAAATAACGGAAAAGAACTAAAATTTAACCTAGTAGATACACCTGGAATAGCAACTAAAATTGATTATGAAGATTTCTTAAAATTTAATATGAAAGAAAAAGAAGCTAAAGAACGTGCTAAGGAAGCAACTAAAGGGGTAATAGAATCTATAAAATGGCTTGAAGACGTAGATGCAGTTCTAGTTGTTCTAGACTCAGCAAAAAGCCCATATGATCAAGTTAATATTACAATCATAGGAAATTTAGCAGCTAAAGATATCCCAGTATTATTAGTAGGGAATAAGATAGATTTAAAAGGTTCAAACCTTAAGAGAATAAATAATGCATTTCCACAATATAAAGTAGTTGGTGTATCTGCATTAGAAGGAAAAAATATGGAGGAATTTTATACTGAATTGTTTAATTTAACTGACTAAAATGTTAACCTTACAATTTGTTCCATATTTTGAACTACAAAACTTAGATGTTGATTCTAAAGTAGATAAGTTATTAGATATAGCTAAGACAAATAAAATAGTTTTAGTAGAAGGAAAGCTAAGACCAGAAGAAGAATCATATTTAATTCAAAAGACCATGATGTCCATAGATAAAAAATTCAAAGGTGTAGAAATCTGTGGTGTAGATTACAAAAGAAAGAATGAACAATTTATAGATGTTCTAAAAACAAGTTTAGCTAGATTATTACTAGGAAACCGCGAAGGTTTTACAATAATAGGTCCAGCTTCCATAGTTAGAGAAATACGTAGAGATCCTAATAAAATAGAATTACTAACTTCTAGTGTGAAAAAAAGGAGGAAATAAAGTGCCACATCAGTGTGTCAAGTGTAGTAAGATTTACGAGAACGTAGCTCAGGAATTATTAAAAGGTTGCACTTGTGGTGGTAAATTTTTCTTCTTCGTTAAAGATGTTAACATAGATAAAATAAAAAAATTAAGTTCAACTATTAAAAAAGAAGATAAGGATAAAATAGAGAAAGATGTATTTGAATTAATTGGAGATCAATATAAAGACAAACCAGTTATTCTAGAATTGGAAAGTATTAGAATTTTAAAACATGGACAATATGAAATTTCCTTAGTTGATTTATTTTCCGGAAAACCACTAGTTTTCAAAGTTGGAGATGGAAAATATTACATCGATCTAGCTCAAACATTTAACATAGATAACAAATAAAATGGCAGAAGAAAATTCAACAGTTAAACTCGGCATATATCTTGGTACAAAGATTCATGAAGGTTGGACATATTCTTTCAGAAATACAGAAGAATTAAACAAAATATCAAGTGCATATTACAAAACTCTTTTCGTAACTGAACATTTAATAGGTTACAGTATTTTAGCAAGCAAATTATTCTTTAATGAATCAGCAAATCTAGGTATAGAAGATGCAACAACACTTGATGTTATTGCAAGAGATGTTGGATACATAACTAACAAAGTTACTAAAGACAAAAGAAGAAGTCCTGGTTTAGTTGGCACTGGAAAAGATTTAGTAGATAATTTAAAAAACATAAAAAAATTAAGAAATCAATAGCTTTAAATTTCTATATAACATATAACACATATGGTAAAAATCCCGAGTATACATTACGTTACTGAAAAACAATATGGTCGCTTACTATATATAGATAAAAGTATATGGCCAAAAGAAATGATAAATGAGTTTACGTTTAACGGAAAAAATGGAAGCATATTATATTATCTTGGAAAAGGACCTTTTGAAAAATTAGAGGAAGAAGAGTTCATACTAAACATGACACAAGAACAAATAGAAGAAATTAGTCATTATTATGGGATACCGGAAAATTTATTATTAGAATGGGAAAATAATGATAGTGTATTTGATGCTTTTCGCGGATACAAAAAAAGAATCTCAAAGAGAATGAAAGAAAAATTCCATGAATTCTACGCAACAGCAAAAATAATTAAAAACAATCCAAAGAATAAATCCAGATTATTAGAAGACGTACTAGATCTAGAAGTTTAATTCGTAAAAAATTCTTTAATTAAATCTTGTGGATCATTACTTATTTGCAAATTCATATCTTTAGGAAAACATCTTCTATATTGACTAGATAAATATCTATCATCTAAGAATATAATAACTCCTCTATCCTCTTCACTTCTTATACATCTTCCAGCATTTTGTAAAGTTTTTATAATAGCAGGATAAATATATCCATAGTTCCAGCCATCACCATACAATCTATCATAATAGCTAATCAATTCCTTAGTCTCTAGATCTGGTTTAGCAAATGGCAAGCCAACAACCACAACACATTTTAACAAATCTCCAGGAAAATCAACTCCCTCTCCAAAAGAGCCAGCAGAAACTCCCATTAATACTGCGCCAGAATCTTTATATTCTTTAAATTTCTCTAGTAATTCATTTCTCTCTTTCTTATTCATATTTTTTTCTTCTCTAAACACAGTCTTCTTACTCAATAAAGAAAAAGCATCATAAACAGAATCTCTCATAAAGTAACTAGGAAAAAATAAAATAGTATTTCCAGGAACATTATTTACTATATTAGCACATTCCCCAGCAATTTTCTTAAACATCTCACTGCTTCGTAAAGTAAACTTAGTACTTACTCTTGGCACAATCAAATTTAACCTATTTTCTTTAGGAAATTGATTTTCATATTCTAATAACTCTACATTATCCTTAAAACCTAATAAATCTTTATACATATTTAATGGATTTAAAGTTCCTGACATTAATATTAACATAAAACTTTCTTCAATTAAACTTTTTGTAATCAAACTAGGGTCTAAACAAGAATAACTTAAAACTAAATTTGGTTTATTTCTATAAAATTCTTTTTTAATAACTCTAACATAACCATCATCTTCTCCTTGCCAATACTCCAAAAAATTTGCAATTGAGAACAAAAAACTTTTCTTCTTCTTCTCTAAAATATCATCCACAGCTAATTTTAAATTAACAATTAACTCATCATAATTATCAATCTCATCATAAAACTGTTCTTTCTTAATTAAAGATTCATATTCATTTATTGGTAACTCTCTTCCTAAACTATTAAAAATATCTTCTAATTTTTTTATTTCATTAGCTAATTCTTCATATCCATATCTCTTAGCTTCATTATACGCATATTCAATATTTAAAGAAGATAGTTTAACACTTAATAAGTCTCTACATTTATCTACTAAGTTATGAGCTTCATCAAAAACTAAAATAGAATTACTTAAGGTTTTATTAACACGTTCTAAAAAATGTTCTCTTACTCCCGGATTTAATAAATGATTATAATCTGCAATAATAACTTTAGCTTTCTTCCCAATATCAGAAGAAATTTCATAAGGACAAATCTTTTCATTCTTACTTATAACAGCTAAATCCTCAACATTCAAAAGGTTTAAATTAACTAATTTTTCACTTAATAATTCTTTCTTAATTCTATTTGTTTTCTCTTTGAAATTATTATAATAATCACAGGTTTTATTCTCACGAACATCTTTACAATAATCATAAAACTGATTACCATATAAATTATCAATATTAGATTGAGCACACATTAATTTTTTACCAACAAAATCAACAGCAGTTATCTTTACATTAAACTTATTCTTAATTAATCTTAAAGTTTCTATAACTATTTTATGTTGACTATGCTTCGGCGTTAAAAAGAATATTGTAACATCTTTGTCTTTTACTTTACTCATTAAAGGGCTTAAAATTGATACTGTTTTACCCAATCCAGTTGGTGCATGAGTCAACACACTTTTTTTATTATCAAAAGAACCCAATATACCACTGATTAGACTATCTTGATTAGGTCTTATATTATCATAAGGA
Source organism: archaeon (assembly GCA_002688355.1). Classification (GTDB taxonomy): domain Archaea; phylum Nanobdellota; class Nanobdellia; order SCGC-AAA011-G17; family GW2011-AR20. Next base: position 46,356 of record NZCT01000024.1, read on the forward strand.
AAAAATATCTCTTCTTTTTTTAACATAAATAAAATAATTAGAATATATTTAAAAATCTTCTTCTTTAAGTTCTGTAATTTTAATTATTTGATGTAATGTTCCTTTCTTAAGAATTTTATGATTTGGTACCGTAATCTTAATTATCTCTTTTTCTGTATTTTTCTCAAGTCTAATATGTGAACCCTTTTGCCTTACGACAACAAAACCTTTTTTACGTAAGATCTTAATTAATTCTAATCCAGAAATCTGAGGTAATTTCATAATTTAATAGTTGCAAGCTCACCTTCGTAAACTGTAATTTCATTTTCATCAGTTTCCAAATATAATTCAACAGCTTCTTTAATATTTTTTAGAGCATCTTCTCTAGTTTCACCTTGAGATATACACCCTGGAAGAGATGGAGCATAAACAGTATATCCCCCTTCTTCTTGTTTTTCTAAAATTACTCTAATTTCCATTTTAAACATATATAATATAAAAATTTTAGTTTAAATATTTATCTAATTTTAAAAGTATTATTAACCTACACTTTAGTTAACTTTATAAGAATGCTCTTAATATAAGTATAAAATGTCATATGAAATTGAAATAAATAAATTTAAAGACAGATACACAATTAAAGAACCTGGAAGAATACTTCCAAATGAAAGTTTAAAACATGCCCTTACATATATATCTACTCTATCTCAAAAAGAATTAGGTAAGGATCCAATATATCATGATCTTTCACCAGATGAAGAAATGACTTTTAATTTTGCTGTAGATGATGGGAGAAAAAACAAACCATTTGAGCATACAGATGGAGGAATGTAAAATGACAACTCAAGTATATCAAGAACCAAATTTAAAAGAAGAAACTCAAGAACACAAATACATAGATCTTTTCCATAAAAGACCAAGTTTAGAAGAAAATCCACTAGATGAAATGAAGTCAGTAGCTGAAGAGTTAAGTAATTTTTTAATTCAACCAGAAAATATTTTATCAAAATATCAAGAAGTAACTTCTAAAAGTATCTTCCCAATTGATTGGAGATTAAGTCATATTGGAGAAGTCCAACCATTACATTTCCAATATAAAAATCATTTATCAGAAAAAGAATATAATGAACTTGTACAATCAGATTTTTCCATATTAAAAAATGAACTAATCTATGAAATAGAAACCAAAAAATCAGTAATAGTAATTCCTGCTATTGAAGTTAATTATACAAGAAAAATTCCAGAAATTATGTTAGTAAGATTACATCACATACCTACTCAGGAAGAACTTGAAGATATATTAAATCTGTAACTATCAAAAAACTTTTATAGTGCAATTTCTATTCCATTTCTATGGGGTTGTAGTTTAACCTGGTTAGAAAAATATAAGTTTTAACCACAATGGGAGGCTCCAAAACATTGGAGCGCTGAGCGCTACGCTATGAAGAAAAAATGAGGTATGAGTTTTACTTTAAACTTTAGAATGGAGATACCTTTTGATCCAGGTTCAAATCCTGGCAACCCCATTTTACAGTAAGCTTTATAAATTTATTCTATATAAACTTTAGAGTAATAATAAACTTATAATCATTATAAAGTAAATAAATAATTAAACTGGAGGAACTCAAAAAAATGTCATTTTTAGAAAATTCAAAAAAAATTTTAACAGCAGCTGGTGTTGCAGCTACGGTAATTGCTTCTGAAGTTGAAGCACAAACACCTGAAATTTTAAGAGCACAAGCAACATTAGATTCTTTAGTGGCTGAACAAGCAAGAACAGATTCTGTAGCAGCTATACAAAGAACTCCAGAACAAATTTTCTTAGAAGCATATCATTCTGCTGATTCAGATTCCAATTTCACAGCAACTGTTGATAGTTCCGGAATGACACTTACACTAGAAGATATTCCAAATGGAACATTATCTGATGTTGTAAATTCAACAAATATAACTGATAAACAAGAAATTGCAGATTTATACGAACAAAGTACTAATGTAAAACTAGATCCTAATTTTTTAAATGTTTACAAAGATAATGAAGGTAATATAACCGATATAAGAAACAGTAAAACAAGAGCAAGAGCAGTTGCTGATACATTTTCTTTAGCTGCACTAGACACATTAGAATTCGATTATGAAATTTTAACAAAAGATGCTGATGGTAATGATGTTCCATTAGACAAAGTTGCTATTAGAACTGCATTAAGCAAAGAAGGTGGTAAAAAATTCATTGAAGGTGTAGTAACAGAATATTTAGATATAAATGGTAATGTAATTCCATCAAGACATTTCGGAAAAGATGGCCATGTAAATATTGGTAGAGGTTACAAAGTTACTGTTCCAGGAAACAAATTAAACAATGAATTAGCTTCATTATATCCTGGATTAACTGAAGAACCAATTACTGGACAAACTTCAACCGCACCTCAAAGAAATGAAACTGTAGTTGAAGCCCAAGTAGTTCAAACACAAGCTGAAGCAGATTCAGTAAGAGATGAAAGAGCAAGATTACAAAGAAAAGCAAGACAAGAAGAAGCTAGAGAAAGAATAAGATCATACACAGATGATAACTCAGTTTCCCTAAGTTTAGGAACTACTTTCAGTAATGATGGAGTAATACCAAATGGAAGATTATCACTTAAAGTTACTGATAATTATTGGGTAGGTCTTAACGGTGGGCTTTGGTACAAAAGTAACGTTACACATTTCCCAACAACAGCTGACAATATAACTGATAGAATAACAAGTCAAACAAGCAAAAGTGAAACTGAAAAATTGTTATGGGGAAATTTAGGATTCTTAATTGGAAAAGAAGTTAATGATAAAGCAAGTGTTTATGCAGGAATAGGTGCACAAGTAAGAGCATTAACACTAACCCAAAAAAACAGAGAGACATTGTACAAAGATGGTTTAGTAACTGAAGATAATGGTGGAGTTGAAGCTACTTTAATAGATAAACTTAATGTTGATCCATCAATAAAAGTTGGTACTGAGTTTGGAGGAGATAATCTTAGAGCATTTGTTGAATTAGGATATACTCATAATAAAGATTTAATACCTAAGAAAAGGCTTGTAGGTGGAATCGGATTTACCTATAGAAAATAAACAAAATGAAAAGATCAATAGTATTATCAATAGTATTTTTGTTAATGTTTTCTCTTTTAGCTTTTAACACTAACGCAGCAATAAGTATAGTAGAATGGTCTGATACTAGTGATTTAACAAAGGAAATAGTACAAGGAGAAGAGGCAACTTTTGATTATGCATCAACAACAGCTAATCCACCTTTAAAAATAAAGATAGAGTTAATAGATCCTAATAATATTATTCACATACTTGAAGATATAACACTAGGTTCTAATTTAAATTCATTTGGTAAATCATATACTATATTACCAGCACATTACTCAACATTAGGCCTACATTCTGTAAAAATACACACAACAGATAATATTAATCAATTTCAAACTAAATATTTATACTTAAATATACTAAAAGAAGCTCCAATTAATAACCCGCCAGTATTACAAGCAATTGGAAATAAAAATATTCAAGAAACTTCATTATTAGTATTCACTTTAACAGCAGTAGACACAGAAAATGATGATTTAACTTTTACTTCAAGTAATTTACCAATAGGGTCTACAATTACAAAAGTTAACGCAAATACAGCAACATTTTCATACGCACCAGATTTCAACACAATACAACATCCTTCTCTTCAAAAAATAGCAAGTGTAACTTTCCAAGTAGAAGAAACAAACAATCCATCAAACTCAGATTCAGAACAGATTACAATAACAATTCAAGATCTAAATCAAGCACCAACTTTAAACACAATAAATGATATTACAGTTGATGAAGGACAGTCAATAACAATAACACCAACTGGAACTGATCCAGATGGAGATGCTTTAGATTTTTCCATTAACGATAATAGATTCACTAAAAATAATGGAGATTTCATCTGGCAAACATCTCAAGGAGATCAAGGAATTTTTGATATTATAATCACAGCAGTAGATAACTTTGGTTCACAAGTAACTACAATGTTCCAAATTATCGTTAATGCAATCACTAGTTCAAATAATGATCCACAAATTACCTCAACTCCAATAACTCAAGTTCAAGTAAATACACTATACCAATATAACGTTGACGCTACAGACATAGATAACGACCAATTAACATATTCATTATCAGTCTCCCCAGTAGGTATGGCTATTAATTCAAACTCAGGTTTAATTACATGGACACCAACACAAGTTGAAACAGTTAATGTTCTAGTAATAGTTAATGATGGAAATAATGGTGTAGATTCACAATCGTATACAATTACAGTAACTGAGGATCCAGTAACACCACCAACACCAAAAAAACCAAAATCAAAAGACACATCATCTCATAATTTTGAAATAAGTAATAACATTATAACAAAACAATCTGAAAATTACATTGACACTTACGTTAGTGTTAGAAACACAGGAACAAAAGATGAGAAAATTAAATTATCATTAACTCTAGCTCAAGATTTTAATTTTGCTAACATAAATGTAGATAATAAAGAAACCACTTGGAGAGTAATAAGATTAGATAAACCTCAACAACCAGGTAAATATATCTTAACAGTAAAAGCAGAAAATAGATTTAATGATCGTGATAGTGTATACAGAATTATAGAGATTCAATAACAAAAGCTTTAAGAATGTTACTATATATAGTAATTACCATAAAGTTTATATAGCTAAGTGCGACTATAAAATAATAACATAATAATATTCAAAATTTAAATACGCAAGGGGGCAAAAAACAAAATGAAAAAATTAGGATTAGCATTAATCTTTGTGGCTCTAGTTATGTTAACATTTGTTACACCAAATGTAAACGCAGCTGCAGAATATAGTTTTAGAGATATCGAGGTTAATGGTGTTGATTTAGATCTTATTACACAAGATTCAACAACTATTAACGTAGAAAAAGGAGATGAAGTTAGAATAAGAGTTGAATTAAGAGCAAATGGTGATGCTACTAAGCAAGAGCTTGATGAAATTGAAGATCTAAAAGTTAAAGCATGGATTGGTGGTTATGAATTTGGTGATATAGAAGATGAAACAAATCTATTTGATTTATCACCAGGAACAACTAAAGTTAAAACATTAACATTAAACATTCCAAATGATATATCATCTTCAAAAACATATAAATTACATATTGAAGCATTTGATAGAGAAGACAGAATAAGTGCATCTTTCCCTCTAGATTTAGAAGAAAAGAGACACGATGTTAATCTATTCAGAGTATTCTTCACTCCAGGACTAACAGTTCAAACAGGTGACTTCTTAAGTATAGGAGCAATTGTTGAGAACTTCGGTGGATTTTCATCTGGAGAAAGAAATGTAATTGTAGAAGCATCTATCCCTTCATTAGGATTAGCAACAGCAGATTCTATTGACAGATTAGATACTGAAGCAAAATCAAAAGATGACGCAGATAGAGATGATTCAGCAAAATTAGATCTACCACCATTAAGTCTAAACAATGTTGCACCAGGAAACTATGAGTTAAAAGTTAAAGTTTTCTTCAATAGAGGAAGAACAGTAACTGAAGAAGCATACACATTAACAGTAATAGATGAAGAAGTTACACCAGGAAGTATCCTACAAAACTCAATAGTTAATGTAGATTCAACCTCAAAAGACTTAACAACTGGACAAGCTACAGCTTACACAGTAATGATTGGAAATCTAGGAGATTCAATTAGAACTTTTACAGCTGAAGTTGAAGGAACTCAAACTTTTGCAAACACAAGAATTGAGCCTGCAATTATAGCAGTTCAACCAGGTAGTACATCTCAAATAACATTATTCGTTGTTCCAAACGATGATGCACAAGCAGGAAAACATATCTTTTCATTAAGAGTAAGAGAAGGAACATCCCTTGTTAAAGAACTAAACCTTGAAGGAAATGTTATCTCTGCAAGTCCAGCAACAGGTGCAGGAGCATTAAGTAATGTAAAAACAGGATTGCAAATTGGATTTATTGTTCTATTAATAATCTTAGTTATACTAGGAATTGTTATAGCAGCAAACAAAGCAAGAGGCAATAAAGATGATGTTGAAGAATCTAGTGGTGAAGAACAAACTTACTACTAAGTTTTTCTCTTTTTTTCTTATTTTTATTTTATTAAACTAATTTCTCATTAGTCTCTAAATTTACAACATGAATAACATTAACAGGACAAGATCTAGCTGCTTCTAAGTGTTTTTTTAACTCTTCTTCATTTACATCTAATTCTAAAATATATTCATTCTCATTTATCTTTTTACTATTAACCAAATCTATCTTTCCCTCTGTTTCATTAAATTTCCAAAACTCTGGTAAGATAGTAACACAAGCTACAGAACCTATACAATTTTCCCTATCTAATGTAACTTTTACTTTCATTATAACAATCAATAATAACAAAATATTTAAAAGCTTCATCTAAAAAATCTAAAATATATATTCTTTAATAAAACTCTTTATAAAAACTAACCGTTTTAGAGTAATAAACAGAGGTTGTTAATGATGAATAACAAAAAAAGCTTATTGGTTACATTATTTCTAATTATTTCTCTGTTTGTAAACCTATCAGCTGCCCACGCTGAATTCTCCGTTACAGATACACAAAACGAAGCAGTAGTATGCCCAGGAAGCACTGCTTTATTCACAACAACCATTCAAGGAACAGGAGACTTCACAGCAAATTTAGAAGGTAGTGCTTCTTCATTCTCAACAGTTGTCCCTCCAGGTTTTTCCTTAATCGCTGAAGGCAAAACATTATTCGTTTACTCAACTCCAAGTTCCAGAGTTCAACCAGGGATTTATGATTTAAATTTATTAATCTCAGATAAGAGCACGGTAAAAAGAAGCGAGTTTTCGTTAAACGTAGCAAACTGTCATCAGTTATCTATTGCTTCAAACACTCCTAGTAAAGAATTATGTGGTTGTTCTTCTGAAAGATTTTCCTTCACTGTAGAAAATAACGGAAACTTCCAAGAAACTTATGATCTATCTGTTGCTGGTTCCTCAAGTTCGTATTCAACAATTAGTGAATCTGTGATAACATTAGCTTCAGGAACTTCAAAAGAAATATTTATTGACGTTAATGCTCCATGTAATACTCAAGGTTCTTTTGATGTAATATTAAATGCACAGTCAAGGAATTCTCAAGTTAGTGCTTCCTCCTCCTCTAATGTAGAAATAACAAAATGTTTTGATTATAAAGCTTTAATAGATAAAAATTTCGTTAATTTCTGTGAAAGAACAGAACAAATTATTCCAATAACTATAGTAAATGAAGCTCAAACATTAAATAATTATAACTTACAAGTTTCTGGTCCAGCATGGGCAAATCTAGAAAGAACTTCAACACAAGTTAATCCTCTATCTCAAGGTATTGTTAATCTTATACTTACTCCAGATTATGGAGTTCTAGGGGATTTTAATATAAATGTAAATATAGAAGATTCTAACGGAAAAGTTAAAGTTCAAAATCTAGTAAAAGCAACTGTAAACTCATGTAATTCAGTCCAAGTAGACATACCAAAAGATAATGATAGAATTTGCCAAGGTTCAAAAAATACTTATGACTTTACTGTTAAAAACACAGGACAATTTGAAAAAACATTCCAATTAATTAAAAATCAAGAATTCATTTCAACAGACAAATCTACTTTATCTTTAAACGCAGGAGAAGAAGAAACAGTTTCCTTAACTGTAAATGTTGAAGGTAATGTAAATCCAAATAACTATGAGATAAAAATAACTTCAACAGCTACAGATACAGATCAAATTACTAATTCCGATTCACTAAACTTAGAAGTTATATCTGGAAATAAATGTTTTGATCCAGAAATAAAAACCTCTGATGTTAAATTAAATCAAGATTCTTCTCTTAGTCACGAAATTGAAATAGTAAATGATGGTCAGTTTGAAACAACTTACAATCTTGGACTATCTGGAACAGCTTCAAGTTTCATACAATTAAATCCTGCAACAGTTAGTATTCAACCAGGAAAAAGTGAAACAGTATATCTATACATTTCTCCTTCAATTATCACACCTCCAGGAGACTATGAAGCAACTCTATCTCTAAGAAGTACAAACACAGATACAATATTAAAAAGTGAAACAATAGAGATAGAAGTTGTAACATTAGATGAAGATCAAGTTCTACCAAGACCTTCAGTAACTACAACCACGGACGTTAAAAAAGATAACCAAACAAGTACAGGTTTCTTTGCAACTTTGAACAGATGGTTTGAAGATTTCTTCACACCACAAAATGAAACTACAAGTGATATTGTACAAGATGTTATTACTACCACAACTACAATAGAAACTCAAGATAATGACACAGAAACTACTACTACATTAGATAGTGAAACCACAACAACAATAGAAAGTGATACTACAACTACAATAGTTACTAATATAGAAATTAAAGATATCTCAGAAATAAATAAAGTAACTAAAAAAACAAGATTCAAATTTAACAACGAATCTCATTTCTTATCAATAGAATCAATAAAAGAAGATTCCGTCATAGTTGTAATACAAAGCAATGTAACAGCGTTTAAACTCTTTATTAACGAAGAAAAAGAAGTTGACATAGATAATGATGGCTCTAACGATGTTATTATTAAACTAAACAAAATTAAAGATGGAGAACCAGAATTAGAAATTGCCACCATTGGAACTTCATCAAAACTAGGTGCTTTTAGTTTAAATCTAGATTTCCTAACAAATAATTTAAAATTCATCCTAGCAGGGCTTGCTATATTAATCATAATAATTTTACTTTTAGTTTTCAGAAAACAAATATATGAATTTTTTGAAGAGGAAGATCAGACAAATAAAGAAGTAAAAACAAAAGATGATGTTGAAGAAGAAATAAAAGAAATAGATGACGATTTTGATGATTTTGAGGAGTACGAAGATGAAAATGTTCAAGAATTAAAAATTGGTCGTTATATTATTGGTTTAATTGCTATAATAATACTTTATTTCCTGTTCAGAAGATATAGTTTCCTAGAATCAGTAGCACCATATAGAGTATTTATCTTAGGAGCATTAATTTTATTATTAATCATAGTTTTAATAGTTCGTTATTGGAATGATATAGTAGAATTTTTTGAAGAAGATGATGAACCTGTATCTAAGAAAACTAAAAAGAAAACAACGAAAAAAACTAAGAGAAAATGAGTGAAAAATCTTATTTTAGCATAGAAAAAATTCCAACCGGTTATAATAGTAGATACAAATTACCAGATAAACATGGATTTAGTTTTGTAAAAGATACATCTACAGATTATCCTTTAGAAAAAATAAAAGAAATTTTAACCTCATATGAAGGAGAGTTTCCAGAAGAAATCAGAGTTGTTCCTTTTAATTTCTCAGCAAAAAGAGGAAAAGAATTAGAAAAAGATTTAGAAAGCTTAACAAAAGAAGGCTATCCAAAATTCTTAATATAAAATGACTAAATTATATGGTATTGCACATGGTGGAACTGTGGGTTTCATAATTGGAACAGACGTAGAAGCTTATCCTAGTGATGATATCATTTCTGAATTACAATCTTTACCAAAAGGATCAAAAATAGGTTTAGAATCTTTAACAGAAGAAGAATGGATTGAAGTTGAAAATAATTTTAAAGAACTTGGAATAAAAGAAGGTTTTGAAGAAGAAAATGTTGGGTATAAAAGAGCAGATTATTGGAATCATATAATAGAAGCAATTAGTGATCAACATGAAATTATCTTTCTAGAAGATAAAGAAACTTGGTTTAGATACAATCAAATCGAGATCCAATTTCACAAAATAAGAAATGAAGATAGAGAATATAATACTGCAAAAGAAGAATTAGAGCATAATGAAGAAACATATAATCTTCATTTATTATCAAAGAAAGTTCATCAAATAGATAGAGATAACAAACTATTAGAAAATATTAGAGCTAATGATGTAAATGTTGTACTTGTAGGTCAAGGCCATAGTGATTACTGGATGCATACAAAAGAGCATGGAATTGATTTTACAAGCTACTCTACTGATATAGCAGATTTAGAAAGTGCTCAGATGCATATGATATATTCTTCTATTCCAATGGACGATTTTACAGTTAGTTCAAATTTTATTAAAGATGCAATCCCAGATCCATATTTAGTTTTAGAAAGATTTGGTTTAGAAAGAGCATTAAATCTATTAGAAAATGGACGTATAGTTGATGGTAATATAGAACCAAATTTCGTAGGAACATGGGATCCACCAAATCCATCCAGAGGTTACTTCGAGTTATTCATTAATGAAAGAAATGGAAATGGAGTAAAAGGTATCATTGAAGACTGTCTTGGTACAGCTAATTTTAATGGTGAGCTTACTCCAAAAAAATTCAATTTCATAAAACATTATGATTTAAATTTATGTACAAAAGAAGCTATTCCTAGACCAATAGGATATAAATCCGAAAGGGAAGTTAGGGAATTCCATGGCCAATATGGTGATAGTGGATTTATGGCAGGATTTATTATGAAAGAATCACCAAAAGAAGATCCAATTAACCTAGCTTTAAGTTTCTACAAAAATCAATAATCTACATCTTCATACTAATAACTTTACTTACACCTTGTTGCATTGAAACACCATAAATTTGATCTGCTTCAGAAACAACAGAATCATTATGAGATATTACAATATATTGAGCTTTACTTGCATATTTAGCTATTAACTTAGATAGCTTCTCAGAATTAGCCTTATCTAATGCAGCATCAACCTCATCAAATAAATAAAATGAAGCAGGGTTAAATTCCTGTATAGCAAATATAAATGCTAATGCAGTTAACGTCTTCTCTCCACCAGACAAACTTCTAATATCTAAATATTTATTAGCAATTAATTTAACTTTAATATCCACACCAGAACCTTCTTCCAAAGGATTCTCAGGATTCTCAAGTTCTAAAAAAGATTGTCCCTTATCTGATATTGTCATAAAGTTTTCTTTAAAATGTCTATCTATTACTTTAAAAGTTTCTAAAAATTTATCTTTCTTCTGATCTTCAATCTCTTGCATCATCTCTAGCACATCATCTTTCTCTAATTTCAACTTATCAGATTTTTCAACTAACTTACTGTAATCTTCTTCTAATTGTTCATATATCTCCAAAGCACGTAAATTAACATTACCCAAATTTTCTAAAGATTTTTCACATCTCTGCAAGTCATATTTAATTTCATCTAAATTTAAATTCTTTCTAATCTTCTCATTCTCAAAATCTTTAAATTCTTCTTTTAATCCTTCTACTTCCCCTAGAATTTTTGCTTTATCTAACGCAATATTATTAATTCTTTCTTCAACAGTCCTAATTTGCTCTTCACTTCTAATCAAACTATTCTCTCTTTTTTGAATAATTTCATTATATTTATTTCTCTTATTTATTAAATTCTTAAACTGAGAGTAAAATGATTTTTCTTTTTTCTCATTTTCCCTTAACACTAGTTTCTCATTCTTAATCTCCTCTATTAATTCTTTTAACTCATTACTAAAATCTAAAACTTCTTTATCATGACTTTTTACAATATTTAATGATCTTTCTTTTTCTTGTTCTAAAATATCATTTACCTGTGTTCTTAGAGATTTAATTTGTGCTTCATTATTTAATATAGAATTTAATATTTCTTTTTTCTGTTCCTCTAGTTCGTTTAAACCACCAACATTACTTGTTCTTGATTTCTCTCTTTGCTCTTTTGCTTTATTTAATAAATTCTCATTATTTTGTAATTCTTTCTCTAAGTTTTTTACTTTACTAGAAGCTTCTTTCTCTTTAGCAATCAATTCTTTTTTATTTTCCTTTACCTCAGTAAAATCAATACTTCCAGAAACCTTCTCAATCTTTAAAATTTCAGCCTCTAAGTTCAACTTCTCATTTCTAAACTTAGAAATTTTCTCCTCTAACTCTCTTCTATTATCCTCAGAAGATTCCAAATTATTTTTTAAATTTCCAATCTCAACTTCTAATCTTTGAACTTCAGATTCAACATCCTCTTCTTTAAATCCAGCTCCTCTAATTGGTCTTCTAAATCCTCCAATCATTGCTCCACTTTGTTCAATCAAATCTCCTTGTATCGTTACCATTCTAGAACTACCTATACCAACTTTCCTAGCAACATCAACATTCTCCACTACAAGAGTAGAACCAAAAACATATGAGAAAATATTCTTAAACTTAGGATTATATTGTACTAAATCTAACGCCAATCCATGAATACCATTTTCTTTTCCATATCCCTTAAAACTAGAAAAAGGTCTTATTTTATTTATCGGTAAAAACGTGGCAACACCTAATCTATTATCTTTTAAATATTGAATACATTTACTTGCAACTTGATCATTTTCTGTAACAATAGCATTGATTCTAGGCCCAGCAGCAACCTCTAAAGCAGTAGAATATTTCTTATCCACATTACCTAAATTTCCAACAGTATTGTAAATTCCCTTAACACCGGAATTAATTATTCTTTTAACAAGTAACGCACTTGGGTTTTCCCTAGAAACAATAGCCTTAGCATTTAATCTAGCTTGCTTTTCATTTAACTCATTTAAAGCATCTCGTAACTTAGAAATTTTACCAGCAAAAACAGAATCTTCACTTAATGATTTATTTAACTCTAATGTAACTTTCTTAAATTCTTGTCTTAACTCTTTAATATTATTATTTTCCCCACCATTACTAGAATCCAATTTTTTATCAATCTCTTCTAATGAAAATTTATTTCTATCACTTTCTCTTACAACAGAACTTATCTCTCCTTGTAATGAAGTAATCTTCTCTTGAATTTCATCTATAGAACTATCAATAGAACCATCATCTTTAATATTATATTTTTCTTTTAACTTATTTATTTCTAACTCTAATTTCTCTTTTTTACTATTATGCTCTTGCTTTCTTTTCTCCAAAACTTGAACTTCTTTATTTAAACTATTAATCTTAACTTCCAATTCCGCATTATTTTTATTTAGTTGAATTATTCTTTCCTTAGTCTTAGAAATTTCAGAATTTAAAACCTCAATCCTAGCTGTTTTCTTAATTACAGAAGTCTTTAACTCTTCTATTTTATTTTGTAAATTTAATTGATCTTTCTCTCCTTTTTCCTCAACCTCTTGATTAATTTCTTTTATCTTTTCCTGTAATTCAGTAACGTCATTCTTTAAACTATCAATATTACCTTGAATCTTATTTTTATTTTCTTCTTGTTCCTTAACTCTTCTTTCAATACCTTCTTTATTTTTTTCTTTCTCTCTAATTTGAATATGGATGTAAGTTGCTTTATTTTGCTTAATCTTAGTTTCTAATTCCTTGTATTTAATAGCTTGATCTCTATCTTCTTTTAATTCATGTAAATGAGTTCTTCTTTCAGTTAAAATTATTCCAGCTTCTTTTAGCTTCTCATCAACCTTATTTAACTCATTCATAGATTTCTTCTTCTTATCCTCATAAATAGAAATTCCAGCAGCTTCTTCTATAATACCTCTTCTCTCTTCTGGCTTCATTTCTGTAAATTTAACAATATCTCCTTGTAGCACAATATTATGCCCATCTGGATCAATTCTAGCGCTATTCAATACTTCTATTACTTGTTGTCTTGTTCTAACTTCATCATTTATTTTATATATTGATGAACCTGTCTGTCTAACTACTCTAGAAATTTTAACTTCCTTTCCATCTATAGGAAATTCCTTACTAGAATTATCAAATACTACATCAACTTGAGCTTGCTTTGCTGGATTTTTTAACTTTCCACCATTATATATTAAACTAGGAGCTTTCTCAGCTCTCATAGTTTTAGTCGATAAACTACCTAAAACAAACATCATCGAATCTGCAATATTACTTTTTCCAGATCCGTTGCTACCCACAATAATACTAAAACCATTAGAAAACGGAACTTCAGTACTTTTAGCAAAAGATTTGAAACCATGTAACTTCAGTTGTTTAATTACTGTCATTTTTATTATATAAGAAAAATTTAGTTAATTTATATACTTTTTTGTTTATTCTTAAAAATAGAAAACTTTATATAGTTCCTTTTTATTACAAATGTTATATGAAGAAACCGAGTGTTATAAAAGGATACGAGAAATTGTATATAGAATCAGCATATCAAAGAGTTGTTGAAGTATTCTTCAAATACCCTGATAAAGAATTTAGTTTGTCTGATATTGCAAAAGAAGCTAAAGTAAAAAAATCTAATTTAGGCAAGATATTAGATAAACTCTACAAAAATTATGTTCTAGATATTGTAAAATTAAAGAATATATGGAGGATTAAAGCAAATACCAATGAATGGAACTACATTAAGTTTAAAATAGTATATAATCTCAATTTTATTTATACAAGTGGGATAGTTGAATATTTAACCGAATTTTTTAACAATCCAAAAGCCATTATATTATTTGGAAGTTTTAGAAGAGGTGAAGATACCTCTGATTCTGATATAGATATAGCCATTTGGGATAATACAGTAAAAGAGTACAAAACAGTTAATGTAGAAGAATTAAGAGATTATGAAAAAGAAATTAATAGAAAAATTCAAATACATTTATTTAATGATAAAGTAGTTGATGTAAATATCTTTAATAATATTGCAAATGGCATTGTTTTACTTGGAAACTTAAAGGTGAAGCCTTATGGATGAAAGATTAATTAAAGAATATATCTCAAGAGGAAGTTTAAGAAAGAGAGAACCTGATTCTAACAGGGCTAATTCTTTGATTATAAGTGCTGAAGCAACAGTCCAAGCTATATTGAAAATTTCTATTGATGAAAATAGTTCAACTATGGTTTTCCGTGAAATATATGAAACTTTAAGACAATTGGGGGATGCAAAATTATGGAAACTTGGGTATGAAGCAAGACAACATGAACCTAGTATAAAAGTACTACAGGATTTAGATATTAAGAATAATTTAGATTTAAATGATTTAGATAGGTTTAGAAAAATTAGAAATGACGCTAATTATAGAGGTTATAAAGTAACTCAAGAACAAGCCAATGAAATTGTTGATTTCTGGAGAAGATATGAAAAAGCCTTATTAAATTGGGTTAAAAAATAAAAACATCTCAAAATCCTAAATCTTTCCTTGTATATTTCTTGTCCTTTAAAGTTCTTTTTTCGAATTCCCTCAATCTTCGATACATTTTTTCTCTTTTTGATATAGTTTCCATTTTACTCTAAGAAAAATCCAGCAACTAATATAAACGCAACACCTACAAAAACACTAAGAATAATTTTCCAATTAAACTTCTCATGTGCCTCAGGCAATAAATCAGAAGCCCCAATATATAAAAAACTACCAGCAGCAAATGCTAAGATATTGTTAAAAATCATACTAGGAAAAAATCTTGATACATATGCACCTATTGGAGTTAATAAAGCTGCGATTAGTAACGCAAATAAAATTCTCTTATTACTATAAATATCTCTCATTATTATAGCTGTAGATAATCCTTGAGCTAATTCATGAGAGAAAACTGCAATAGTTACAGTAACACCCAACAAAGGATCAATTAAAAATCCAGCAGCAATAGCAGCACCATCAACAAAATTATCTATCGTTAACCCAAGTAAAGAAAACCATCCAACATTATGATATTTATATGAACATTCTTCTTCCTTACAAGCATGTATTAAAACTATTTTCTCTAATAAATATATAAAGAAAAACCCAACACCTACAACTATCAAAGTATTACTAGGTATTTCTGGAATCATCTCAAAAAAAGCTGTGGAAATAATAATACCAGCAGCAAAAGCAATCATATACCTAACATTAACTCTCTTTAAATGTGTATATAACAATAATAAACCACCAAGAACAGTAGATAAACCAGCAACTAATGCATAAGAAATTTCTATATTCATTTTCATATAGAAAAGAAATTTAATATATAAAACTATCTAAACGAAAGTAATAAGTCAAATAGAAAAACTTAAATCTATTTTTAATGTATAAAAAGAGGAGAAAATGGAAATACAATATAATAAAAATAGAATTGTAATGGATAAAACTTTAAACATGCTTGATGAATTTACAATTTCTATTACGTCAATATTAAACTCTTTAAAAATAAGATATGTAATTGTTTCAGGATATGTAGTTATTTTATTTGGAAGAAACAGAGCTTCTGAAGATATAGATATAATAATTGAAAAAATTCCTTATGACAAATTCACTCAGCTTTGGAAAGAGCTAGAGAATAACTTTGAATGCATAAACACAACTGGTGAAAAAAGTGCTTATAATGATTATTTAATCAAAAATACAGCATTAAGGTTTTCTGAAAAAGGAAAAATAATACCAAATGTAGAGATTAAGTTTTCACGTGAAGATCTTGATCACTGGACTCTTCAGTATAGAAAACAAGTCTTATTAAACAAAAAACTATTATACATTTCTCCAATAGAATTGCAAATCTCATTCAAACTATTTTTAGGAAGTCAAAAAGATATAGAGGATGCAAAATTCCTATATAATCTTTTCAAAAATAACATTAATCTAGAATTATTACATGAACATAATAGAAAGCTTAAAGTAGAAGCTTTGTTTAATAATATCAATGAAACTCCCTAAAATAGATCTCAAAAAACTTGAAGAATTTAAAAAGAAAAATGCTAGAGAGAGATTAGAATTTATTGACTTATACACAGAATGGCTAAAAAAAAATAACAATAAAACATGGAGTTCTGCTCAAAAAAAATTAATAAATAAAGAATCAAATATCTAAACCATCTCTAAATGTTTCTCAAGTAATTCTTTTTCCGATTTATAATCCATCGCAAAATAAATCTCAAAAGCCATCATAGCTATTTCAACAGAATCTTTACTTCCATTCATTAACTCATTTTCCAAAGTCATTGCGGAAGCCATGCAAAATCCATAAACTTCAGAAAACTCATTAGGAACTTCAATATACAACATAGAATTAGTGATCTTGTTCATCGCAATATAAGCAAAGTCAATATAGCCTCTTTTATAATTTGGTTCAACATTAGTTTCGTAAATTTCTTGAAATTCTTTCATAGATTCTAGATAATCCATATTACTTTTAAGGCGTTTATCTATATAAGATTAAGTAAAATTAAAATTTTCTTCTTAAATGTATACCATATATAACTAAAATAAATCCAATTAAAGTTTCTAACAAAGCCAAAGAACTAAAGCCATTACTAATGAAATTTATTATAGAACCTAAAATTATTATTAATCCAAATATTAAAAAAGTTAATCCATTATATCTTTCATATTTTTTATGTGCAGTTATAACACCAACTAAAAGAAAGATACTACTTATAATTAATACTGGAACTAAACTAACAATATTCTCACTTAATCTTAGCTCAACAAATATAAAGAACAATAATAATCCAATAATTAAAGATAAATTCAAAGTTTGCTTTAATTCCTCTTTTATATCCATCTTAAAAATTATCTAAATTCTTTTGCTCCTCTTTTTTCTGAACATTTTTCCATGAGGACCAAGACTTTCTAAATATTTCAGGGTGTTTATTCCAATTATCTTTTAAATATTTTTGTGTTTTCTCTTGACTAGGGTAACCAGAACCAAAATCACCATATTTTTTCTTTAACTTTTCAATTTCTCTATCTCTTGTAACCTTAGCCAAAATACTCGCAGCTCCTACTACAACATTTTCAGCATCTGCTTTGTGCATAACAACTAATTCTATAGATTTATCCTTTAAATCTTCTAAAATATAATTTCTGTAAGCTTCAATATTAACACTGGGACAATCTATAATAGTTTTATCTGGTTTTAATTTATTAATTATTTTAATTGTTTTTTCAGCTTCCAACCAATTTAAATTTAGCCCTTTTTCACCAAAAACAGCTCTATCAACTTCCCCAGGTTCTATCTTAATAATTTCAAAATCTTTAGCTATTTTCTTAATCCTATCAAATAAATTTTCTCTTTCTTCTGGTTTTAATTTCTTAGAATCATCTACACCAATCTCTTCTAATTTGCCTAAATCTTTCTCTTCAATTAATACTCCGGAAATTAGTAAAGGGCCGATGACAGGACCTTTCGGGGAAACAAATTTATTTTATTTCACTCCCGCTCTCATCAACACCTAAAACAAAGTTCTTACCTTTTGCTGTCAATTTCCACCATTTTCCATGTTTTTTTATTGAATTATCATTTTCGTAAATTTTAAATCTCGCACTTATAGATTTTCTACTAAACAATAATTCTGAACCAATTTTGGTAAAGTTTTTATATGATATTCTTGATAAAATATTTCTCTTTTGATTATTTAAAAATTCTTCTATTCTAAACTTTTTAGCCCAAAGAGATTTTCGTCTAGTTTTAATGTAATCAATTTTATTTTCTCTTTTCAACTCACTCAAAACATCCAATAATCTAAGAGGAGATCTCTTAAATTTATCTGATAATTGTTTTGTAGTTTTGAAACCAGTCTTTAGTTCAGAAAATACAATTCTCTTCAGTTCTCCTGGAGAATAATGTTTCTCTGTGATGGAATTAATCATATCTCCAAACTTTTTTTCCTTTTCAGGGTGAAGACTAGCAAGATTTATCTCATTCAATTTATCTAAATAGCGACCAGTAATTCCGTATGCTCTATTTTTTTCATCATAAATTCGAGAAAATTCATCCATTTTATGATGGAAATGGGAGAACAGGAAGAATGATTATGAATTTAATTTTAATGAAAAACAATATTCCGCCAATTATCTTAAGTAATAAACAAAGAAAAAGATACTATTCTATTTTAGCTAAATCAGATAATATAGGTTTAATGGAAATAACAAATGATTTTAAATTATTAGTGAAGTTTATATCAACCCAAATACTGAAAACTTGGAATACAATCTTTAAACAATGGAATTAATGTAAGCCCTAAAAGTTAATATACAATTCTAATGTAAGCCCTAAAATATTTTCTAGAATTATTATTTATCAGCTTCATATTTTACAATATCAGTCTGTGTAACAATACCAACTAACTTATCGTTGTCAACAATAGGGACTCGTTTAAGATTATCCTTCTTCATTAATTTAATCAAATCCTCAATCTTTGTACCAGAACTAACCGTCTCAGTTTCAGTGGCCATTGCACCCATAACTTGACTAAAATCAGAAAATTTTTCAAAAATAACTTTCTTTACTATATCTTCACAACTAATTAACCCCACAAGTCTTTTACCATCAACAACAGGTAGACATCTAAGATCACGTTTCAACATCTTTTTAACAACATTTTTAATAACCTCTCTTCTATTAGCAGTTATAAGTTTTTTACTCATAATATCAGCGACTTTTGTTTTCACTTTAAATCTCACTAAATACTTCTTGTTCAGGGTAAACAACTATTCCTTTGTTAGTAATTTGCATAGCAACTATTTTCTTTTGATGTTGAGCACCTCTTAATTTTAATATTTCAATCGCATTCTTTCTTACATTACTTCTTTTAATATTGTATAAAACAATAACGCCATCAGCTAAAAATTCTTCAACTCCAGTTTGAGAAAAAACAGTAGGAATTTGTTTAGTTTCCGTAATCAAAAAAGAAGTTGCTTTAATTTTCTCGAAAAATCTAAATAATTGTTCAATATAAATCCTATAACTATCTTCTTTTCCAGTAAACGCACTTGCTATAGCAGTTAAAGAATCTACAACAATAATATCTGGTTCAAAACCACCTGGAAATATAATTGGATCTATCTCAATTAATAATTCACCTTTTGCTTTCATTAACAAAGCATCAACAGATCTTGTAATATCAAATGGATTGAATCTTTTTATCATTAAATTTCCATCTTTAATTAATTTCCTTGTATCCCATCCAAAATCTTCCATATGATGTGTTAATTTTTCTTCACTTTCTTCAAAACTCATATACAAACATTTTTTTCCATTCATAGCATGATTATATAAAATTTGTAATGAAAGTATTGTTTTCCCATTTCCAGCGCCACCAGCAAGTAAAACAGCAGATCCTTTTGGAATTCCCTCTCCAAATAAATCATCAAATCCAGGAACTCCTGTTCTTATGAATTCATCAGTCTTTCCTTTTATTAAATGTTTGCTACTATCAACAACATGCGTTAAAGGTTCTCTTTGTTCTTTAATCTGAGCTTGATTTTTATCTAATTTTCCTGTTTTTAGTTCATTTTCAATTTCTTCTTTTATTTTTGACATATCAATTTTAGGAGTTTCTTCAACATTCTTTTTAGAAAGAGGTTCTTTAATATGATCTTCTTTAATTGGTTGTACATCTATTTTCTCTTTTATTGGATTTTCCTCTAAATCTTCTTCTTTTGATAATACGTCCTCGTTCAAATAATGTAATTTAGCCATGTTTATCTTTCTGACATTAACATTACCTTCTCCAACTAAAGCATGAAGTCTAGCAAGAACAGTATGTCTAGCAAGTTTTGTTTTATCCATAATTTCCTGAATAGTCAAACCTTCAGTATGACTTGCTAAAAGATCCTCTATTTTTATTCGAGTTTTATCTTTAGTTTTTATTTCTGATCTTATCTTTCTTTTTGGTTTAGCTTTAGTTTTAGTTTTTCTCTTTTTTGGCATTTTCAAGATTCTTCCTTTTTTAACACTTAAATCGTAGTATTTTATCCTTTAAATATCTATTGATAGGCGTCTATCATATACATATATTACATATGTTTATCACATTCATATATAACATACATTAGTAATAGACGTCTATCATATATAAGATTTCCTATAGTAAATTTAAGAAATCCAAAAAAATAAAAATAATATATTAAATCAAATTTAAAATTTCTAAAGTTCTTACTATTTTAATTCCCTTATATTCCTTTATCTTAAGTAAATGATTATCTCCAGAAATAAGATAATCTACTTTACCAGACAAAGCACATTCTAAAACCATATTATCACTTGGATCATCTTTTATAACATTTAATTTTTCTTTAGGGAAAACAATTTCACTAATACTAAAAATATTTTTTAATACATTATTAATAACTGATCTTGGATAACCAAATTTTGGTCTTGACATTACTTCTTTAAACTCCTTTAATATTTGTAAAGACAAAATTAATTTTACCCGACCTATTTTAACCAGTTTTAACAATTCATATTCATTTCCTTTAGAAATAGTAGCAGAAATTAATGTATTGGTATCCACAGTAATTCTAAGCATTTTCTTTTCTGTGTTCTACTATCTCTTTTTCAACGTCTTTCTTAGTAACATTCCTAGATTTAGCAATTTTCCAAGTCTTGGCAAATACTTCTTCAAATTCTTTGATATCTTTTGCTTCTTTCAAATTTTTAATTCTCTTTAGAACAATAGAATCTTCTGTATCATAAACTAAGAATCGCTCTCCAGATTTTAACTTCTTTTCTTCTCTTATCTCTTGAGGTATTACAACTTGTCCTTTTGAAGTTAGTTTTGTTATATCTATATCCATTGTAAGAATAGTAAGATCATTCTTATTTATAAACTTTATGGTTTTTCCCAAACTTCGTAATGATAATATAAAAAAATTAAGAAGCACAAGTCCCTTCTAAATTTCTACCATTACCATCATAAGTATATCCTGCTCCTGTCTCTGATTCATTATATGTCATAGAAACAGCATAAGTATATGAATCTCCAGCTGTACAAGAAGCTATACTTCCTGTTAAAGTGGCTTGATCCTCTGGACCTAAAACATTATTACTTGCAACATTTACAGAATTTACAGAAAATGTCTCAACAGTAATAGTAGTATCTAAATTATTTCTTACTATAACAGTATCAGTTCCTCCAGCACTTATCGCGTGGTTATCAATACCCACAGGAGCTTGACTCCAAAATAATTTACTTGCTTTATCACCAGAACCTTTACCTATTCCAGGAATTCCACCTAAAACACCTACAACAATTAAAGCAATGATTATGACTACAGCTAAAATAATTAAATATTCAACAGCAGTTTGACCTTTTTTTCTCATGATTATAACACCTCTTTATTTATTATAAATTAATATTCTTGTATTTAAATCTTTTCATGTATATTAACAATTCTAATTTACAAAACCTATTTAAATCTTAATATCTATATTATAGTTATGGAATCCAATTACAAAATCCATGAAGTAATGACACACAATGTTACCTCAATAGATTTAAACTCAACAATTTTAGAAATTTCAAAAAATATGGCTGAAAAAGCGATTGGTAGTGTTTTAATCATACAAAATGAAAAACCAGTTGGAATCATAACAGAACAAGACGTAGTTAGAAAAGTAGTAGCTTCTGGAAAAGATGCTAAAACAATAAGAGCTAAAGATATAATGAGTAAAAATCTAATTTCCATAAATAGCCAAGAAGATTTATATCAAGCTGTTGTTGCAATGAGTAACTCAAGTATTAAACATTTACCAGTTATAGATAATAATAAATTAGTTGGAATAATTACTTCTAAAGATATTGTTAGACTAGAACCTCATTTAATTGAAATGTTAACTTTTAAATCAAGTTTATCTAATGAAGAAGCTAAAAAACTATTTGATAAGTTATAATCTAAAAACACAAAATTTATAAACACTACGTACTTAATACGTATCATGATAAAGTTCGAAAAACATGTATCCAAAGGAAGTAAATTTAACCAAATTTACATACCAAAAAACATAGAAAATTTAATAGAAGTAGGAGATAAGGTAGAAGTTAAATTAATAGAAAAGCACACAAAATTAAATTATTCAAAAGATCTAAAAAAATTATCAGAATTTAAAGAAAACTTAATAAAAAACATATTTTCCTTTTTAAGTAATAGCAATATAAAACAAATATTTATAGTTGGATCATTTCTAACTGAAAAAATAAACTATAATGATATTGACATAGTTTTAATATCTGAAAAAACAAATAACAAACTAGAACATTCAATATATGAAAAACTAATAGAAAAATTCAATTTAAAATTTCATTTGTTAGTTATTGAAGAAAAACAACTTATAAATTTATTAAAAATATGTCCTTTAACAAAATCTATGTTTAATACTTTCATCTCAAATAAAAAATTAAATATTCCAATCGAAAGAATAATTGATAAAAACCACATAAAATTCTTATTAATGATGCCTTATGATCTACTAGAAATAAGACTAAGCAGTAGAAATTTTTTTAACAATTTAAGAAGATTAATAACAATTGAAAGATTTCTAAAAAATAAAAACCTAAACACAAAAGAAATAAATCAAGAACTAAAACATTTATTAAAAGATATATTATACACTAGAATAAAAAATAATGAAGAGATAGAATCAAACTCAATTAAATTTTTAAGAGAAATAATCAAATCAAAACTAAATACAATAGAGAATTTAATAAAAAATGGGTAAAAATAAAGATTTAGAAGAACTTACTAATCTATTATCAAAAGCATTAAGACATAGAATTGGATCTATTGTAAACGAAAACGAACTATATGCAGATAAATACGCAAAAGATGCAGAAGTACTTTTCAAAGAAGCTGAAAAAGTTATTTTAAGACAAAATTGGAATTCTTACGACAAAACAAAAATTAAGGAAAAACTAAAACCAAAATTAAAAAAAGAGTTAGAACAAAAAGATTTTCTAGATAATAAAAAATTTGATATTATGGATCATGAAATTAATAGAACTTTAAAAGAATTTAATCTTATCTAAAAGTTACTAACTAATAATCTTCCAATATGAAATATCACAAAACTTCCTAAGATAACAAATATAGAATACCTTAACCCAGATTGTATTTTTCCAGCTCCTATAACTCCAATTAATCCACTAGATAAAATAGAAGTAACAATTAAAACAACAGCAGATATATTAGATAAAAAACTAACAGTTATTCCTCCATCGCTAGATAAAGAACTAAAACCAAAACCTACATCTCCACTTATATTTATAGCAGAAACACTTTCTAAAAAATGTAAAGATATTGCTAATAACATAGGCATACCAATCAAAACAATAAATAAAATAAACATAACATACGATTTTGTTGTAGTACTCAAATCTTTTTTTAAAGAATTTGTCTGAGAAATATCAATAGATAACTCTTCCAACAAAGAAGCTAATTTTCCTCCTGATTTCATTGAAGAGGTAAATAATTTTAAGACTCTTGACAAAATATCACTCTTAATTCTCTTATTAATATTAATTAATGCATCTGAAAAACTTCCAACACCTAAAGCTTTAACAGTTACTTTATCTATTTCTTCTTTCAAAGGACCAAATTCAGGTCTTGCACTAACCTTCAAAGCTTGAAAAGGAGTCATTCCTGCTCTTATATTTGCACTCATTAATTGTAAAAAATCAGGTAAGTAATTTTCTATTCTTCTTGTTCTATCTTCAGCCTTAAAAAATATTAACAAATAAGCTATAAATTGCACAACAATAAAAGCCAATATCCCATATATTAAAAATACACCACCAAACTTTCCATACAAACTCCAATTTGCTAATACAAAAATAACAAATAATAACAAAGATAAAAATAAAGTAGATCCAATATAATGTTCAGCACTATATCTACTTTCTCCAGCATAAGTTAATAATTCAGAAAATAATTCTCTATATTTTAACGGGATTATCCTAGATAAACTTGTATAAAATCTAAATCTCTTCTCCATTTTAAATATTCAAAACAGGCCTCCTAGATTTTATAAAACCAATAATAATTACTTGCACAATAAATGTTAAAATAATAAATAAAATTAAAGCACCTTCACTAATTCCACCACCAGCAAAATTACTTAATATAATCATTAACGTTAGCCCAATAGTTGGAATAGCAACAGCAAATAATAAATATAACAAACTCCATAAATTTAATTCTTGAGCATAACCTTTTATCTTACTTCTCTGTTCTAAAACTAATTCATTAATTATTGTTTTTAACGCGCCTTTCAAACTAGCACCAGCCCTTATTGTATTAATTAGTTGCCACATTGTTTTCTTATAATATTCTGAACCAGAACTGAATGAACTTTTCTCTAATGATTCTTGTAATGGCACTCCCGAATTAACATCCTTAGATATTTTTTCAAATTCCCTAGAGACTTCACCATAATCAGATCTTGCAACTAAAACAAAAGCATTATACACAGGAACACCAGAAGTTATTTGTATTGATAAATCTTTTAAAGCAAATACTAAATTCTTCTCTATTCGTTCCCCTTTTTTCCCTGTTAATATTTTTGGATAAGTAATTAAAACAAAATAAACTAATAAATGTATAAATAAAGAAATTAAAAATCCATATAAAATTGAATTAACTAAAGAAAATTCTCTTACGTTAAATAGTAAAAATACAAATAATAAAAAAAATACAAAAGCCAATAACTTAGCATTTATCCAACATAATAAAATATACTCTCTATAATTAACCTTATTATCAATTTTCTTTAAATCATATTGCAATCCAGGAGAAACTCGTAACAAAATATTGCTAAATCCTAAAAATTTATTAGCTATCTTTTTACCAATATTCAAAGGTATTAACATAAAAACAGGTCTTAACATATATCTATAAAAGAAATTATTTTTTATAAAACTATTGCATTTTTACTTTGAAATATCATAAATATGTAAAATTTCTTCAGGAGATAATTCACGGTTATACAACGCAATTGAATCTATTTCTCCTTCATAGAATTGTTCTACTTCGTTTGAATCTATTGATGCACCGAAATTCCAAGGTCCACTAGTTCCATAGATTATATTAGGGATGGTAATTGGACCCAGCCGTTTCCCATTCACATAATAAGCAAAAGTTTTTCTATCTTCTGAAATGGTATATCCGATATGATGCCATTGATCTGGGGGATTTTCAGTATTCGGGATATCATATACAAGGTAAAGAGTATCCGTAATTAGAAGGTGAAAATTATCTGAATTATACCAAAATCTTCTAGCCCACTCATTATCCTGATAAAAAATATAATCTCCTCTTGGTTTTACCCACATCAAAAGAGTTTCTTTACCATTAAGTTGATTAGAAACACTTTCTGGAACTAGTATTTTATCATCAATCCCATCAAATGTACATCCTTTGCCAGTCTTTCCTTTAACAGTACAATCTACCCCATCTAATAGGTTAGCATCGTTTTCCTTAAAACTTAAATCTTTGCCGCCGTCTTCAAAATCATAAGCAATTACTAAACTTGAATCAAGTGCACGTGTATATTCACCAGTTATTTCTACGCTAGTGAATCCTTGCCCTTTGATAGTGTGTGGAAGATTTCTATAGGAGGGTTGATAAGTAAGTTCAAAATCAACACTAACGTCTTCCCCTTCTCTAATGGACGTATCTAAACAAGTTACTTTGCTAATTCCTTTCGACAGAGTATCACCCATCAAAGTAGGACAAATTATGCCATTTACAGAGATACTATTCACAGTTCCTGAGTCGATGTAGTTGGATGCTAATAAAATCTCAACACCCCCTTCCCTAGATGTAATATCTTGACATACGAAAGGTGCAGCTATGTTACAGATATCTGGTAATTTGGGACTAAAAACCCCAGGTAGAATAATGATGTTAATGAGATGAGCACTATTAAAATAGCCCAACCATAAGTCATTAAAAACTCCATTGCAGCTTGAGCTCTTTTCATTTTATATAACTCTATCAACAGAGTTTCCTTTTTCTACGTTTTTCAACATAGAATCCTTATCTCTATAATAAACATCCATCACTCTTCCAATCCTATCAATATCAAATTCTTTATTCTTTAATAACCAATTTAAAACATTTATTTTATCTTGTAAATCTTCTTTAATTTCTTGTTCAGTCATTCCAGTATGCAAATTTAATTCTTCCACAACACGTACACTATCATTAGCTTTTTCAAATACATCTCCCCTAGGTCTCCAACGATATAAATAATTAATATCTAAATCTGTTTTACCTCCAGTCAATACTTCCGCCAACTCTAGTGTTCTTCTTTTATTACTTCTTCTATCTCTAAATTGCATTAACATTAAATGTAAAGCTTCAGCTTCATTTTTAGGAATATTTATTGGAGGTTCTAGTAATCTTCTTTTCAATTGTAAAACAGTATCAGCATGCATTGTACTATACACACTATGTCCAGTATGCATTGCCTCAAACAAAGTCTCAGCTTGTTTTCTAGTTCTAACTTCTCCAACTATAATTCTATCAGGTCTCATTCTTAAAGAAGAAACCATTAAGTCCAACATAGAAATACCACCTTGCCCTTCTGGATTAGCAGCTCGACTAACCATACTAACCCAATTCCATTTTAATCCCTGAGGTAAATCAATCTCCTTCGTATCCTCAATACTTACAATTCTTTGATTAGGAGGTATAAAAGGTGTTAAAGCATTTAACACACTAGTTTTTCCTGAAGCTGTTCCACCTGAAACAACTAAAGATAATTCATACTGTAAGGCTTGCCATAAAAAAGCAGCAATCTCTTTACTCATTAAATTTCCTTCTTTACTAATAAAATGTGTAATAGTCCAAGGAGTTCGAGAAAATTTTCTTATTGTTAAAGTATTTCCTTCACTTATTGGACTTAAAGTAGCTGCAACCCTATCTCCAGTTAGTAAATGTGCATCCATTATAGGATTTAAAGCTGTAATTTCTCTTCCAACTTTTCTTCCAATTTGAGAAACTAAATTATAAATTTGTTCCTCATTTTTTATATTAACATTAGTTTTTAACCAACCATATTTTCTATGGAAAACAGAAATAGGATATTTAGAATTATTCAAAACCAATTCTTCTATATTAACATCATTCATTAAAACTTCTATATTACCCAATCCATAAACTCTATGTAACACAACACCAGATAAAAAATTCAAATTCTTCTCATTTAGCTTAACGTCCTTCTCAAAAAAAACATTTTTAATTTGGTAAAATATTTTTTGTTTTAATTCTTTTAATTTATCTTGATCTTTAATATCATCTATACTTATCGGGATTTTATCCGTTAATTCTTGAGCAATTTGATTTAACAAAGCACTAGTTCCCAATGGGATTTTAGGAATTTTCAAACTATATATTGGTACAATTTCATTTTTCTTATTTAAAATTCTTATTTTAGCTTTAACAAAATCAGCTTCTAAATCATATGTTTCTAAAGGCTTACCTTTTTCTATTGCTGTTTTCTCTATTTGTTTACCTTTCTTCAAAATTAGTTCAGGATTAGAAAAAATATTTGTAGGGTAATTAATCTTTAAAATATCTTCATTAGCTAATATTCTAGCCCAATTTTCAGTTTCCTCATCCCTAATATTTAATTCTTTACTTAATTTATCTAATAAAATAATCCCTTTATTCTCTCTTATAGTTGAAATAATATCATCGAGTATTGTATGTATTTTTCCACTATCTTTCTTTTTACCAGAATAAACTTCTACTCTTTTTTTTGCCTCTCTTAATAATCCCATTTTCTTTTATTCAATCTCAAACTTAGTCAAAACTTTTTCATATAAATGAAAGTCCTTTGATTTTGAAAATTTTTCAATTTCCTCTTCTGGTAAATTCCCTAATAATTCATCCATTTTCTCTAAAACTTTCTTAACATCTTTATTTACTAAATCAACCTTCTTTTTCTCTCTTTCTATTAATTTATTAACTTTAATTTCAGGATTTTTATTATCTAGTATAGTTTTTATTTCATCTATTAAATTATCATCTTGCTTTTTTAATTTAATTCTTTTTCTTATATTAATAAATGTGAATACTCCAGCTATTATAATAGGAATTAATACATATAAAATAGTATAAACCTCTTTTTCTATGTTAACCATTAATAAATTAGATTATTTACTTATTAAAAAATCTTGTGTTTATTTATAACCTTACATTTTTGTAAGTATTTCTATTCTGTAGGGTTACCTCCAGTTTCTAGAATCAAAACATTTATATAACGTTTTATTATATTTTATAATAAATAATAAGGAGAACAAAATGCCACAAGCAATAATAAAATTAAATGAACATGAAGATAGAGTGTTAAACATTGTAAAAGGTAAATATGGGTTAAAAAATAAGTCTCAAGCTATTAATCTAGTAATAGAAAAGTATGAAAAAGAATTTATTGAGCCAGAACTAAGACCAGAATACATTGAAAAATTAAAAAGAATACAGAAGGAAAAACCCATTAAAATTGGCAGTATAAACGATTTTAAAAAGAGGTATGAAGAGTAATGTATTCTTTGTCCATTAGACCAAGTTTAGATAAAAAACTACAAAAGTTAATAAAAAAAGATAGAAAAAAATACGCAATAATTAAGAAAAAAACAGAAGAAATTTTAATTAA
This sequence comes from archaeon, assembly GCA_002688355.1. Lineage (GTDB taxonomy): Archaea > Nanobdellota > Nanobdellia > SCGC-AAA011-G17 > GW2011-AR20. Next base: position 75,725 of record NZCT01000024.1, read on the forward strand.
TCCTAATCACTACAAAAATCTTAAAGAACCTTTGCAAAATTGGAAAAGAGTACATATAGATAAAAATTTTGTTCTAATATTTTCCGTTAGTGAAGAAACAAAAACAGTAATTTTAGAAGATTTTGATCATCATGATAATATTTACAAAAATTAAACATATAAAAGATTTCCAATATTTTTTCTTAACTTATCGTTTTCTTTAGAATAATCCCTTAAAGAAATATCATGTTCTTCATGAAATCTATGATATAAAATTGAGCATCTTCTAATAAAATTCCAAGTTTCCCTTCAAGTTGTGGATCTTGACTAATATCTCTCTCAACTAATTCCTTCCTAAACCAAGTACTAGGTTTATACCAAACTCTTAACTCTTCAATTGTAAAATCTCTTCTTTCATTCATATTAAATCAAAATACCTAAAATATTAAAAATCTTTTCATAAACTATTCTTGTCCTAATATAATCTTACTCTCTTTATCATTTATCTTAACTAAAGATTCAGAGTCTATAACAACTTTAGAACCAATGTCATCATAATTAACTTCAAATCTAGTAATCCTAGCTTCCAAATTACTGCTATAAAAAAAAGCTTCTCCATTAATTTCATTTAATATACCATACTCAAAACTAACTTCAGAAACATCATTATCTTCTTCAGTTTTAAAACTCACTCTAAAAGGATTATTACTTTCTTCAGAACCTTGATTTATAGATTGATCATATATTACAACACCACTCTCCCTTAATACTCTAACATGAATTAATGGATCTTCAGGGTCTTGTTGTGAAGGTTGTTCACTATCATCAATCTCAAAAGTCTGGTTTACAACAATATCTACTTCAATACCATTAATAAAATCGTAATTCTCATTTGACATAGTAAAATTACTGTTTCTTATAATAAAAGAAGAGTTATATTCCTTAATCTTAAACTCATTTAAGAAATTACTAAAACTAACATTAATGTTATTCAATTCAGAATATCTACCACCAACAAAGGTTCTATAGTTATTTCTAATTAAATTTAAATCTTTATCTAACTTATAAATTCCAAATTTAGAAAAATTAACAATAACACTCCCACTTCTCTTAATATCTTTAACTTCAATATTATACAAATCATTAAACACATTACTTACAATATCATCTTCATAATATCTTAAAATATTTACAGTATCTAATTTATCAAATTCTTTAACTCTATCTAAATATGCTATTGAAAAAACTAATATTGATAGCAAAATCGCTAAACTTATTATCGTAAATAAAAATCCTTTCTTATACATAGGAAACCTCCATTTTAGCAAAGTAAACACTTGAATTTTGTAAAAATGTTCTTCTACTTATGATAACCTCATCATTAGAAACACTACAGCCAATTTTACTAGTAGAACCAATTAAATCCTCATCACTATTATAAATAGAAATATTTCCACAAACTTGATTAGGTAAAGCCAATAAAAATTCATCAACTTTAGAAAAATCTCCACTTGTTGTTAAATTCAAATAATAATTCTTCTCCGCTATCGTCAAAAAATCTAAAACAATTTCATTTAATTCATCACCATCATCAGAATTAATACCATTAAAAATAGAATAAACACTAACTAAAATTATAGTAGTAGCTAAAATAGCTAAAATAGCATCTATTGTAAATATCAAACCTCTTTTATTTAATCTCTCCATATTCTTAACTCCACTAATGTTATATTTTGGTCAATCAAACCAAATCTTGATTTTTTAACAATAAACTCAGCATTACTAGGAACTTTACCAATTAAATTTTTTAAACTATAACTAGAACCATTCCAATTTTTAGCCTGTACTTCAAATTCATACCCAGAACCTTTTATACCTAAAATATTTTTAATATTATCATACTGCGTTGAATTCAAAACTTCTAATCTATCAATTTTACTTTGATCCAAAATATTTCTCCCAACATTAGCACTTGCTAAACTTTTACCCTTCTCTTTTGAATCCAAATCATCAAAATTTAAACTTTTACTTAAACCTAAACTAAAAATAGCATTTGTATTAAAATCATTAACATCAAATAAACTCCAATTATTTGGATTTCCTTCTTCCTCTACTAAAACAGAAATAGCATTTTCTGCAATTAAATTAATATCACTTTCTAATTCATTAGCTATAATTTTATTATTACTATAATCTAAAATCTGAAAAACCAAAATTACTACAATAATAAATGTAATAGCAGCTATAATAATATCTAAAGAAAATATTTGTCCTCTTTTTTTATTGTTCAATAAATATTTTTCCATTTACATTAGTAAAATTAATATCTTTATCTTGAATATTTGTATTGTTTATATTTCCGGTAATTAAAGGAACATTATAAAAATTCTCATTCCATTCTATCTTAACTATATGCGCACTAGGAAATATCGTAATATCATAATTTAAATTTTTAATTAACTTATTTGGTAAATCTACATTAACATGAGCACCATCACCTAACAAAAAAGCAGAATTAATTCCATTAGCAAATTTATCTCCAACCTCTCTAGCATTAAACTCTATTTTTTTAACATTTAGCTCTCTAATCTCAGTATTAAATATATTAAATATATATAATAATAAAATCAAAGCAACTACACTAATTAAAATTAGTTCTACAGTAATTTGTGCTTTTCTATTCCTAAAAAACATTTTAAGATTGTCCTATAATTCTAAAGTCATCAACATAGAATCTATCTGAACCACTGCTAGCCAATACGTGAAATTTAACACAAGTATTTGTACTTATGTAACTTGTTATATCAATTAATTTTTCAGTATAACTTGTGCTACCTTCTCCAGAATCAAATATTTCTGTATATGAAGTAGTTGTATTTTTCACTTCTAATTTTCCATATTCCCCAGAATCTAATCCAGAAATTTTCCAATAGAAATTTACAAATGTTTCCGAATATGAACTTACATCAACACATTTAATCAAATAATCATCATCTGCATCATGATTCTTAAATCTAACTGATTTACTTCCATTATATTCATCATTATTTTTTTCTATATAACCATCCCCATCATCACAATCTGTCCATAATCCTTCATGCTCACAACTATTATCATTCCAATTCTCAAATCCATCATAAAATACAGTTGTATTTGTTAATGTTGGCAATGTTGTTGTAGTGGTACTTGTACTTGTAGTAGACGTACTTGTTGTACTTGTAATATTTCCATCTAAACTTATAGATATAGAATCATCTCCACTTTCAATAAAGAAAAATCTATTTCCTTCATTTACATTAAAATCCCCGCTTAAATTAAAATTAAAATTCTTAAAAAAAGTAACACCACTTACAAACGTTAATTTCATACTAGAACCAGAAATATTTAAACTTTGTACATTATCTGGAACACCACTATAAATTTTAGTCTTAGCTCCAACACCTTGTCTATAAACTTTATTAATTCCATTCTCTAAATCATCTAATAATATCTTACCCTTGCCTTCATCATTTATTCTATTTGAAAAAGACAAACTCTCACTATTTAATCTTACTACAACAATTAAAATAATTAATAAAACAGCTATTATAATAATCATCTCAACAGAAGCTTGTCCTCTTTTTCTCATTCTTTTTTAGAATATTAATAAACTTATAAAGTTTTAGAATACTAACTAAATTCTAGATTGAACATTTGGTATAATTTGTACATTAACAGGGAGGGGAATTTTAATATCTTTTCCTAATTTAATTCTTTTTCTAAAACTAAAAACAGCGAACCCTTTTATCTCTTTAGTTTTTTCATCTATTCTTTCAAAGATACCATCTTCTATTTCTTCATAATAAGAAGACTTAGGTTCACCTATTCTAAGCTCCAAAAGATCTCCTTCTTCATCATAATATATATCTAATTCATTTTTTTTCATTTTCTTATGTTCTTTATATAAAAGCTTGTTAAGATAAAACCTTTACCATTTAAATATTTTACTACAACCAATAAATACTCTTTTTTAATTTTATCATATTTATAATAATAGTTTAAATCATCATCCAATTTATCTTTCTTAATAATCAAAGGATCAATAATAGTTTCACGAACGTTTTCAAGCTTTACATCTGAATGTCTTGTAATTATATGTTTTTCTTGTTTATTAGTTAAAAAAATCTTTTTTCCTCTTCTATCATTTATCTCAAATACAATATCCATTTTACATAATAGTTACACCTTTCTCTAATTTTTTCTTTAATTTATTAGATATATTTTCTTTGTAGATCCAAAGAATTCCTTCCTTTAATATAGAAATCTTTCCGCTCTCTTCTAAGTAATCCAAAATTAAATTTAAAGTAGGTCTCATTATCTGTTTTGATAGTCTCCTATCTATTTCATTCTTGGATAATGGTTCTTTAGATTTCCTTATTATTTTCTCAACGCCTAAGATAGTGTCTAATCTTGGATAATGCAAAATTTGTTTTACCATATATATTTATACTATAGTATATACTTATAAGGTTTTCTATTTACTATATTTTAGAATACTGTCTCTTTAGGATATATAGTAATTCCACTTTCGTCAATTCTCATAGGAAATATTCTTCCAGCATGTTGTGTAGCTCTCATCTTAAAAACTTCTAAAGATCTTTCTCTAATATCTCCTTTTCTTATATTATACAATAAAATAACTCCATCAACCTCAAACTCAATAGTAGAAGCATGATGTTGATCAGGATCTTCTTCTTGTTCCGCTATTAACATTGCAGTAACACCCCATTTACCTATTGCTTCAAATAATTGTAATAAAGCTTTTCTTCTTTCCAAACCTGAATTATATAACAAAGAAAAAGCTGTAACAGAATCTATTACTAATCTCTTAGCCTTAATAGCATCTACTGTATCTCTTATAACCCCTCCACCAGCTTCTAAAACTTTATTTACTTGTTCAGGGCTATAATTCAATATTGCTAATTGCTTATTCTTAATTTTATCTTTTAATTTCCAATCAAAACCTTCGTAATCTTCTAAAATCCTATTTTCAGACTCTTCAAAGCTAATATACACACCATTTTCTTTATAATTTTCAATACCGTTAACTAAATACTGCATACTACATATACTTTTACCAGAGCCAGCACCACCACCAATAATGTTAACAGTATGTTTTCTTAAACCACCTTCCATAACTTCATCTAATCCAGGAATCCCAGTAGCTACTCTATCTTCATCTTTTTTAGAAAAAGTTTCCTTAACTTCATTCTTAATATTATGATAATTAATAGATTTACTTTCATGTTCTTTAGTAAAACCTTTAGGTCTAGAAACTTGAGTTTTTCCCGTAGGAATAGCAATATGATGTTTTAACTCAGAAACATTCTTTTCCTCTTTTCTAAATCTTTTCTTAATATGATCTCTTATAACATTTTTATTAATTTTCTTCATATAATTAAACAATTATTTATCTAGTTTAAATGTTTTATTATTGTAGAATTCATCAGAAACCTTTTTATAATCTATCCTAAAAGATATTAAAATGGCAGATGAAATAGAAATAAGAAAAGAAAAAATAAAAGATTTCATCAAAACTAAAATAGATAAAAAAATAGGCATTACATTAATTCTCTATATAATAACATTAATAGCAGTTTACTCTAAATTCGGTTCTCGTTTAAACAGAGGAACAGGACTTCTTTTTGTAATAATTCCCATAATAGTTATAATATTTATTTTACTTAAAAAAACACAATATGGTTTACTCTTAAATATAGCAGCAGCAGGTTTTATAATTAGAATTCAAAACTTACAATTCCTAAAAGATGTAACAACAGGAGGTTACATTCCTGCAGATCCAGATGCAATGGCTTTCTTAAGATATTCACAAGAAATTTTAGAAACTGGAACTATAGCAGCCGTAGATACGTTACGTTATTATCCTATTGGCTTCACAGGTGTTAACGAATTTAAACTCTTATCTTTCTTTATAGTTTACTTATTCAAATTTATACATTTCTTCAATAACACAGTTACATTAGAATTAATAGATACAATTTACCCAGCAATAGTATTTCCTCTTTCAGCAGTTATGTTTTTCTTATTAGTTAGAAAACTATTAACTTACAAAGAAGCTTTACTATCAACATTAACATTAACAATTATACCAGCTTTCTTATTTAGAACAACTTCAGGTGTTTCAGATAAAGAAGCATTAGGTGTTTTACTAATGTTTTTCTTAATGTATTTTTTCGTTGCAGCATTAAAAGAAAAAACAATTAAAAAAACTATTTTCTTTGCAACATTATCAGGAATATTCACACTATTCATGGGTCTAGTTTGGGGAGGAATGAATATTATAGCATTAGTCTTTGGAACGTTCTTTCTAGTAAAATTATTAATAAATAAAGTTACAATAAGAGATTCTTATTTGTACATGACTTGGTATATAACATCTTATGTTTTATTAGCAATATTTTTCCCAGAAAGATATTTTTTATCAAATATTTTTAGCTCAACAACTACATTATCTAATACTTTAGCTTTCATTGGTGTTGTAATAAATTTCATACTATTCCAAAAAGATTATTTTAAATTAAAAGAGAAAATAGATAAATATCCAGCAGGTATTTTTAGTTTAGCAATTACAATTATAGTAGGTATAATCTTTCAATTATTTACAGCTGGTTTCTCCTTTTTTTCAGCAAAATTTACAAATGTTATTACAATCTTATCAAAACCATTTGCAACAAACAGATGGGTTATAACAGTTGCAGAATCTCACCAACCATTCATAATAGATTGGATAAACAACTTAGGTAAACTATATTTCTGGATTATTTTAATTGCTTCAGTATTTTTATTCTATGATATTATAAAAAATTACAGTTACTATAGAAATGGGAAAAAACCATGGTCTCTTTTAATATTATATACCTTATTCATTGCAGGTTTTATTTTTAACAGATATAAACAAAATTCAATTTTAAATGGAGAATCAGGATTTGCTTTATTAATTTACTTTGGTTCAATGATAGGTTTAGTTTTACTAGTTCTTGTACCTTTCTTATACATTTACTATAAGAAAAAAGATTCATTACCTTTCTTTAAAAAAATAAATGATTCTTATATATTCCTAATAATTTGGTTCCTAATAACAGCTATCTCAGCAAGATCTGCTATAAGACTATTATTCATTTTTATTCCAGTAACAGTAATAATGTTCTCTTTCTTCATATTCAGAATAGCGAAATGGGCTAAAAAAATAGATACAAAATATATTAAACATGCAATTACCATAGTACTTATTTTACTTGTATTAAATATATCAACAGGTTTTGCTAATCAAACAATAGGCCAAGCTTCTAGCATAGGTCCAACATATTCTCAACAATGGCAAGTAGCAGGTCAATGGGCTCGTGAAAATACACCAGAAGATGCAGTCTTTGCCCATTGGTGGGATTATGGTTACTTAGTTCAAACAGGATTTAGAAGAGCAACTTTAAGTGATGGTGGAAACGCTAGAAATGCAATAAACCATTTTATAGGAAGACATGTTCTAACTGGACATTCTGAAACCGAAGCTCTAGAATTATTAAAAGCAAATGAAGCAACTCACTTATTAATTATCTCAGATGAAATTGGAAAATATCCAGCTTTCTCTTCAATAGGAGCAGACGCAGATTACGATAGATACTCATGGATTAATACTTTCTCATTTGATGAGCAAAATTCAAGAGAAACAAGAAATGGCTCAGTATTAGTTTACGCAGGAACAACACCTTTAGATGATGATTTTATTTTTAATGATAAATTATACCCTAGAAGAAGTGCAGGCATTGGAGCCTTCTTTATTCCAGTTTCCACAAGTTCAATATTTGAAAATAATCAATTAAACCTAGAAAATTTTGGACAACCAGAAGCTGTTCTAATTTATGCAGGACAACAACAAAACGTAAAAATGAGTTGTTTATTTGTTGCAGGACAAGAACTAAAATTTGAGAATTATGATTTAGATGCATGTTTAATGTTATTCCCAGTTATTAATAATCAAAATCAAGCAAATCCATTAGCAGCAGCTCTTTATCTATCACCTGAAGTTTACAGTACATTATTTACCAAACTATATTTATTTAATCAACCATCAGAATATTTTTCATTAGTTTATGACGATAGTGGTTCCTTACCTTTAGCAATTTACAACGGAAGAATGATAGGCCCATTAAGAGTTTGGGAAGTAAGCTATCCAGATGATTTAGAAGTACCACAAGAATATATTGATAATGTTTTATTAGATGAAAGTGTAAATGTAATTAGAGATGAATTTAGGTAATTACTTAAATCTAAATCTAACTAAATTCATAAAAAATTCCCAAACAGAAGAAACTCTAACATTAGATTTATACTGTGGCTTAATATCATAAGAAGTATTCTCCACAATAATTTTATGATTATTCTTCAAAGCCTTAAGTAAAATCTCAGTATCAATAAACCAATCTTTACTCTCCAAATTAGTTTTATCATAAAAATCCTTACTAATTATTTTTGGCTTAGCATTTAATTGTTTAATAAATTTAAAATACAATAAACTAAAACACAAATCATAACTAATTGAAGCTATATTTCTTATAAAATTTGCAGATCTAACATCTCTTAATCCTTTCCCTATATGAACATTATTCGAAATAACTTTATTATAAACTTTAATAACATCACTTGGTAAGTTTTCTAAATCTCCATCAATATAACCTAAATATTTTCCTTTAGAAGCTTTAAAACCATTTAAAATTCCAAAACCATATCCTTGATTATTTTCAACAGTAACTAGTTTAATTCTATCATTAACTAATTTTTTAATCTCATTTTCAGTTCCATCTTTAGAACCATTATTAACTAAAAGTATTTCATAATTTATCTTAGTTTTACTAAATTCTTTAACTAAAATCTCAACCAAAGGTTTTACAGTTTTCTCTTCATTGAAAAAAGGAATTGTAACAGATAAATCATATTTTTCCATATAAAAGTTTTGACAATAGCCTTTAAATAGATTTTGAAAGTAAATTCCTTAAATGAGAAAAGCTTCTATTCCAAATATATATCTATACATTCCAATAGTCTTACTAGGATTACATTTAATATTTAGATTAATAGATCAAGCTAATTTAATCTCAACTTTTCCTTTGGATAAATTCAATGATTGGTCTTCATACATGGCTCAATTACATTTCCTAAAAGAATGTGGTTTTCATAACTTATGTCAATATTGGTATAATGGTTTCATTAATTTTCAAATAAATCAACCAGGATGGTATTTTTTCATATATCCATTATTTTTATTAACAAAGAACGTTCAGCTAACAGCGTATTTATCAATTCTCATAACTTTTATCTTAACTTTATTAGCTTTATTTATTTCTCGTAAAAGATTAAACCTAAATAAAATTCAAATAACAGCTTTATTCTTATTTTTCTTTGGTAATGCAATAGCAATTGGAAACTTCATAAGAGTTGGAAAAATACATCAGTTATTTGCATGGTTTACTTTAATCGTAATATTCCTTTTCTTATTAATATACAAAGATAAAAAAATAGATAAAAAATTCTTTTTAATCATTCCATTTTACTTCTTTGCAATTTTAACACATCAAAACTCAGCAATAATAGCTTCTCTAGCAATTCTAGGTTTATTTTTAATTAAAGATCTAAAACAAAAATTATTAATTTTACTTGCAACAATAATAACAATAACTGCAACATCGTTTTGGTGGATTCCTTATATTCAAAATTTCTTCGCAACAACATCAAAAACAATTATAGTAGCTAATTCGTTAAAAGAAATCACAAAAGCAACTTTAAATGATAATTTAGTAGCTATAATAATACCAATAACTTTCTTAATAACATTATACTTCTATTTAAAATCAAATAAAAATAGAAAAAAAGAATTTATCTTCTTCTTACCACTAACTTTAATTTCAATATTATTATTAACAAGATTAATTTTGTTTATTCCTATAATAAAACAAGTTTTCCCAGATTCTTATAGTTTATTTTTATTATTTTTCATAATATTCATGTTCTTTAAAATAGATTTCAATCTAATAAAAAAATATAAGCATATAATCTTCATAGGATTAATTTTAATTACAATATTAAGTATTTCTTTAAGCATAAAGTTTACACCATTATTTGCACAACATACAGAATTAGAAGAAGAAGTTTTAGCTATCTTACCAGAAATCGATGAAAAGTTCATAATATTAAAAACACCTTCAAGAAGAACATCTTATCCTCAAGCATATTATTCTTACGCAGCAATTTTCCATAATAAATCAACATCTGCAGGTTGGTATCCCTCTTTAGTTTCTCCAGAATACCTTAAAAAAATTGATTCCTTAGATTCCATATTAATTTCAGAAAATTATTCTTTATTAAAACAAGAACTAAAAGAATTAAACACTTTCGAAGTTTTAGCTTTTGATGATTATTGTACTTTATTACAACAAAACGGATTTAACAATAAGATTAATAAATCAAGAGTTTGCATTTTAACTTTAAAATGAAATCAAGTTTCCTATATTCAGTGATAGATTCAATCTTTGTAAATAGTAATATCTTTAATTCATTTAGAAATTTAATTCATAGTAATTTTAGAGATGAGAAAAATGCAGTTAAAAGAAATTTAAATACAAATATAAAAACTCTAGATTTTGGTTGTGGTGCAGGACAATTCTCTCCATTATTTTACTCAAAAGAATATTACGGCGTAGACGTAGATGAAAAATATATAGATTTCTGTAAAAAGAAAAGAAAAGGTAATTTTTCACAAATTCCTACAAGTCCTCCCTACAGTTTTAACGAGAAATTCTTTGATCAAATTTTACTCTCAGCAGTAATCCATCATATAAACAAAAAAACTCTAACTACAATATCACAAGAACTTAAAAGAATCTTAAAAGATAATGGAAAATTAATGATTCTAGATCACTTTAGAATTGAAAAACAAAGGAATATTTTCTGTAAGTTTTTAGTATATCTAGATCGTGGAAATTTCTTTAGAAATCCAGAAGAAGTGATAAATATATTTTCAGAAGATTTTAAAGTTGAAAGAAAACAATTATTCAAAAATAGCATGTACAAAGATTATGTTTTGATTTTCTCTAAGAAATAATCATTTAACAACATAAATCTCAGTAACTTTATTATTAACTTCAAATCTTTTAACCAACTCTAAATCTAATTGATCTCTAATATCTTGAACTCGTTGGTTACTAAATTCTTGAGGAGAATGATAATAAACATCTATACTATTAATCTTAATATCCTTTTCATTTAATTCAGGATTAGCATATAAAGTATAATTCTTACTAGCTAATTCAGCATGCCTCTCAATCGTCACAACATCTAAACCTTCCCTAACGTACTTACCATAAGGATATTGTAAATCCAAAGTTAATGGAAATGTAGTCAAAATAGTTTTATCTGCAAAGTTACTTTCAATATAAGAAGCTCCTAGCTGTCTAACTTCAATAAAATCTTGATACTCTAAATTATTTTCTAATACAAATCCAGTAGCATCACTATCTCCATGAAATTGAAACGCACTTAATAAAACAAATAATAACAAAATAATAAACGCCTTATTCTTGAATATTCTACTCATAGCATTAGAAGTTAACAAAGCAAATACTGGAAATATGGGCAATAAATACTTAGGATTAGTTGGTATAATCAAGGAATACATTCCAATAAAAGCTAACATTAAAATAAATATCTCCCAATAATTTCTCTCTAATAAAAACTTCTTAATTTCATCTCTAGTAAATATTATCAAAAATACCACAAAAGCAAATAGCAAACTAAAATTTCTAAACAGCTCTAAATAATTACCAATATTAGCATAATACACAACATATCTTCCTAACAAATAAGGAACATTAAAAAATATAAAAAAAGCAATTACACTAAAAATTAAAGGATATAAAATATTCTTAAATTCTTTCAATTTCTTAAAAGAAACAAATTGTATAAAAAATAACGTAGTTAATATCCATCTAAAATCATCAAAAAGTAAAATCTTTAAAACAACTACAAAATGAAACAAATTCTTTACTGGTTCTATAACAATCAAAGAAGTACTAACAGGTAATAGAAAAAATCCATAAAATATCTTATTAGATAATACCCATAATAAAAACACAAAAATAGGAATAGAATAAATCAAACCAATTTTTAACTTATCTTTCTCCTTAATAATTTTAATAAATAATAAAGCTATTACAAAAGCAATTGCAGGCTCCTTAGTTAAAATAGCTAAAGAAGCAAATAAAACATACAAATAATGATTATTTCTAATAGCAAAATACAATCCAATAATAATTAACGCAGTTAAAGGCATCTCTAAATAAAACAAACTAGAAAAAGAAAAAAACATAGGTGTAAATAATAAAACAAAAGCAGCAATTATCCCAACTCTTTTACTAAATAATTCTCTACCAATTAAATAAGTAAAATAAACAGCTAAAAAGGAAAATACAACAGTAATCAAATGTGATACAACTAAAGAATCTCCAAATATTCTAAATATTAATCCTGAAAATAAAAAAAAGAATGGTGGATGTCCCAACCCATATTCTAATAAAAATGGAGTTACTTGAACTGAAAAAACATAGTTAACAGCCTTTATAACATAATTAAAATCATCCCATGAATAAGATAAATCAAAAGTTTCTATTTTCAAAAGTAGAACTACTAAAAACAAAAATATTGGTATTAAAAATTCAATTCTTCTATTCTTTTCACTTAAAAAATCCATAGAATATTTACTATGAAAAGACTTAAATAACATTCTTTTAAAATTTAAATTATGAAAGTCTGCATCGCTATGCTTACATTAAATGAAGAGGAAAATATTTCTTTTATGATAGATGAAATAAAACAAAGATGTCCTTCCTATGATTTAATAATAATAGATGGTTTCTCAACAGACAACACAGTTAAAATAGCTAAAGAAAAAGGAATTCCTGTATATAAAAGAGAGAAGCATGGTTACGGAAACGGAATTAGAACAGCAATAAAAGTAGCTTATGAAAATGAATATGATGCTTTATTAAAATTAGATTGTGATAGAACATATCCAGCTTCTCACATTAAAAAATTAATAGAAAAAATACCTGAATATGATTATGCAGTTGGTAATAGATCAATGAAAAATGTTGAGTTCGGCCATAGATATCCAAATATGTTTTTTAATATTCTAACAAGTATTGTTTATGGTAAAAAATTCAATGATGTAAACTGTGGAATGTGGGCCATGAAACCTAAAAAATTCCATAAATTAGTAAAACAAGATGGCTGGGATGTAACAATAGAATTATCAATAATAGCAGCTAAAAACAAATATAAAATGGCTCAAATCCCAATTCCATACATGACTAGAGTTGGAGACTCTAAAATAAAAGTAAGAGATGGTTTTACAATGTTATATAGAATTCTTAGAAATCGGTTCTAAAATAAAGCATAAATAAAAGGTGAAACAGAACTACTTTGACTAAAAATTATTAAAGTAGCAACAAGTATCAATAAAATAATTATAGGAGATAACCACCAAGCTTTTCTAACTTTCAAAAAATCCCAAGTTTCTCCAAGTAAAGATCTATTATTTGCCATTTTCTACATTATAGTCTTTTCTTAAATTATTTAAAATTATCTCTACTGCAAATTCATTCCCTTTTTCATTTAAATGTAAATCATGCTTAAAATATAATCCTTCTTTATCTTCAAAATCTCTAAACGAAGGATACAAATCTATTACATCCACAGAGCAATTAAATCCAATATCATCTAATAAAATAGAAACCTTTTCAACATCAACATCATTTCTTTCTAAATTTAATTCCCTTAACCTAATATCTAATAAATTATCTAAAACATGAACCTTATCTGGAATATTAACTAAAACTAAAGGAATATCTTTTAATTCATCAGAAATCTCACAGTATATTTTCTCATTCAATTCTATATACTTTTCATACGTATCAGAATACTCTTTCTTAATAATAGAGATTTCATAGGTTTCTAATGAAGTATCTTCTTTATACAATGGAGTTAATTTATACACTTGTAAAATAAAAGGCTTAAACAAAACATATGAATGTGAATTATGTTCTAAAAATAAATTAATTTTTAATATTGTAGAATACTCTACTTGTCCTAAATTCTCTCTTTCAGGAACTGGAACATTAGTTAACTCTAATTCATTATCCTCTAAAACAAATAAAGGTTTACTATAACTATATCTGGAGTTCTTACCAGCATCTTCTAAATCATTTGCATAAAACCCAATAATAACCATATCTGGATTAAATTCTAAAACACTATCTAATTGTAAATAATATTGATCTGTCCCATAACCACTTACACCAAAATTTAAGATTTCTACATTATCTAATTTACTTTCTAAAACATTAGTAATTCTATATTCATCATTTACACCAAAACCCCAAATAAAAGAATCTCCTAAAAAAGCAATTCTAAATTTGTCTTTTTCTAAAGAAATATCCTTACTCATTCGTAAACCTTGATTATTATTTTTAACTAAAATATTAAATTCATCAGAGAAAAATCTTCCTTCAACATTAGGTTTCAACTTCCAACCAAGTAAAGAATCATATTCAGCAAAAGTTCCCCTATCATTAGTCGGATAAAACTCAGGGCTTAAAGCTTGGGGTAAAAACAATCTTAACCCACCTTCCAATAAAATAAAAAATATTAAAATACTAAAAGTTAACAATATTAAGTTTAAAAAAATCTTTTTATCTTTAGTCTTAGGATTTACTTCGCTGTCCCATTTATGTTTTAAATTATCATTTCTTTTGATTAGAAAATTTCCCATAACTAAATAATCTATTTCAGTTCCCATAACACATTTATACGCATCATATGGTGAACAAACAATAGGTTCCCCCCTAATATTAAAAGAAGTATTAATCAAAATAGGAACACTAGATAACTTACCAAATTCTTTAATTAAATCATAATACATCCCATTTTGCTCTTTTCTTATTGTTTGTAGTCTGCCACTACCATCAACATGTGTTACTCCTGGAATTAATTTCCGTTTATCTTTTTTAATAGGATAAACCATTAACATATAATCTGTTGGTTCAGGTATTGGTTCATCACATTCGAAATAATCTAACGCATCTTCTTCACAAATTACTGGAGCAAAAGGTCTAAATTTTTCTCTATGTTTAACTTTTAAATTTAAAATCTCTTGAATCTTAGGGTTACAAGGATTAGATAAAATACTTCTATTGCCTAAAGCCCTAGGGCCCCATTCCATTCTTCCTTGGAACCAACCAATAACTTTATCTTCATAAATTAATTTAGCAACTTTCTCAATTAAATTTTTATTATTTTTAACATAAGTATATTCAATATTATTCTTATCTAAAAAAGATTTAATCTTCTCTTCAGAATACTCAGGACCTAAATATGCATTCTTCAATTTGAAGTTTCTTTTCTTTCCTAAAATATTATGATAAATATAAGAAGCTACTCCAATACTTGTTCCGCCATCTCCAGCATCAGGTTGTATCCAAATACTTTTAAAATCAGTATTTTTTAAAATCTTACCGTTAGCAACACTATTTAATGCAACCCCCCCACTTAAAACAATATTTTCACTTTTAGTAATATTATGAACATGATTCAAAATCTTAATTAAAATTTCCTCTAAAATTAATTGCAATGCAGCTGCAATATCTTTATGTCTTTCAGTTATCTTAGTCCCTCCTTCTCGAATACTACCTCCAAGCAAATCGCATAATTTCTCAGAAGGCATTCTATCTTTAAAATGATAAACAAAGTAATCCATATCTAATTTAAAACTTCCATCTTCCTTAACATCAATTATTTTTTTTAATTTCTTATAATAAACATTCTTTTCTTTATTCGTCAAACCATAAGCTGCTAAACCCATTACTTTATACTCAGAATTATTCACGCTAAAACCTAAATATGCTGTTATAGTTGAATACAACAAACCTAAAGAATGTGGAAACTTAATTTCTTTCATTAAATTGATCTCATTTCCATTACCATAACCATAAGCTGTAGTTGTCCATTCTCCAACGCCATCAACAGTTAAAATAGCACTTTCCTTAAAACCACTAACTAAAAAAGAACTAGCTGCATGTGCCAAATGATGTTCAACAAACAGAATATCTCCTTTATAATTTAATTTTTTCTTAATAGAATTAACAACTCGTAACTTCTCATTTATCCAAGATGGTAAAGAACTAATAAAAGTCTTAAAACTTTTGGGAAATTCACTTAAATGTTGACTTAAAACTCTTTCAAATTTCAAAAAAGGCTTCTCATAAAATCCAATATATTTAACTTTATTAATTTTAATTCCTTCACTCTTTAAACAGTATTTTATAGAATTTATAGGAAAAGAAGTATCATGTTTTTTTCTAGTAAATCTTTCTTCTTGAGCAGCAGCTATAATCTTCCCATCCTTCAATAAGGCAGCAGATGAATCGTGATAATAACACGAAATTCCTAAAATATAAGTCATTTTAAAATTGTCTAAAATATTCCTTCAATGGTTTTTTTCTTAAATTCAATTTGCTCCAATAACTATCATTTTCTTCTTTCTTAAAATCCAAAAATTTCTTATTAAACCTCTTAGCAATAAAAGAAGTTACTCCAACGCCAATTAAGTAAACAAAACTTAGTAAAATAGAATTCACTACTGTACTAATATTTTCCCCAAAATCTCTCATTCCTTTTTTAAAACCTTTTAAAAATAATTTCATCTCAATATCCTCTTCAAATAAACTCCAAATAAAGTTATTACTAAAACTATTACCATAACATAAAAATAACTAATTCCTCTATTTGTTAAAGATAAAATAAAAAATAAAACAGTAGTAAATAAAAAATATGAAAATAAATAACCTATATTTTCTCCAAATTCTTGAATTCTATTTTCTTGCTTAAAAACCATAATTATCACTTAAGTAAAAAATTTATAAACCTTATTATAAACTAAAATAATCTAATTTTCTTCATAGATTAGATTTCTAGAATCAAAAATTCTAACTATCAAAAATCTTATTTATCGATTTTTTATCGTATCTCAATGAATTCATTAAATTACACTGGTGAGTACAAGAACAACAATCAGTTTGTTTTCTCCTATCATCTGCTTTTTTAGATTTCCATAATTTATAGAAATCATAATCAAAATCTTTCAAATTAGCAAAGGGTTTTGTAAATTCGCACACAGAAACACCACCATCTGTATATATAACACAATCTACCTTCCCAGCAGTACAATTCATAAATCTCTTTTTCTCTTTAGAAACCCTAATAAAATACTCATTAACAACAGAAATTGTTTTCTTTAACAAAGGATTAACATTTTTATTTTGATTATTAATGTACTTAGCTAAGGTTTCCATTTCCTCAACAGTTAAAATTTCATCACTAGGGTCAAAATCACTTAAAATATTTTTATCTATATCAAAAGATTGTAATGCAGCACTTCTAACAAACTGTAGTCCGTGAAAAACCCCAAGTTTCTCAATATCTTTTACCAATTCATCTATTACTCCTAAATTCCTCCTACTAATTGTCGTAGAAACCGTAATATCAAAATTCTCATATTCATGTCTTAATTCTTTAAGTTGTTTTATTGCTTCTATACATCTTTTGTATGATCCCTTCATTCCTCTAATCTCATCATGCATTTTCTCAGGACCATCAATAGATACTTGAATATTAACATCTATATTTATTGTATCCAAAACTTCTCTAACTTTATTATAAACTACTTTAGGCATAGTAGCATTAGTTGGAATATTCACTTTTTCAGTTTTATATTTATCAAGAATTTTAATTATATCTATAATATCCGCTCGTAAAAATGGTTCTCCACCAGTCATTACAACTGTTTTTATTGGATTTTTCATAGAAGCAAATAATTTTTCATATTTTTTCAAATCCAATTCATTAACTGGTTTATTCAAATGAGCTGCATAAAAACAATGAGAACAATATAAATTACATCTATCTGTTATAAATAAATTAATTAATTTTGGAGTTTCTATACTATCAAATTCCTTTTTTGCTGCACTATAAACATAACTAGCTACTCCTTTTCTAACTACTTTAGGAGTCTTCATTACATTCTGATAGATTCTCTCTCTTAATTTAGATTTCATAAAAATTTATTATTTCGCCTTGTATATAACGTTTTTGGTAAATATGCTAAATTCCATAAATAAGCTAAAAACAAGTTAGAACTATAGCTTGTTCCAAGTTTAACAACCTTTACAACAATATGATCATCTTTACTCTTTTTTTCCTTGTTATACCACCCAATATCTTTTAATTCTCTTTTTTTTAGTTCCTCGATTCTTTTTGGAAGAATTTTAAGAGTAGTAATTACATCTATTAAAGGCAAAAAAAGAAGGAAAAGTAGATTCTCTTTCTTAACTAAAAATCTAACTCTATTCTTATGAAACCTAAAGAAATTA
This sequence comes from archaeon, assembly GCA_002688355.1. GTDB lineage: Archaea > Nanobdellota > Nanobdellia > SCGC-AAA011-G17 > GW2011-AR20. The sequence continues at coordinate 94,234 of NZCT01000024.1, forward strand.
CTAAGACGTGTTTGTTTATCAATATAATGATAAGCCATTATTCCATCATCTATAACATTTTTGTAACCTAATTTTCTTATCAAAAATCCTACATCATTATCTTCATAACCATAAAAATAACCTGGATCAAATCCTCCAACAGAAATTAATAAATCTTTTCTGACAAAACAATTAGAAGTAGCAATATAATCAACCTCTCTATTTTTTACTGAAGTTGAATATATAAAAACACCGTCTTGATTTCTTTGAGTATTAGATATTCTAACTTGGTATTTATTATCAAAGAATGTTTCCTCTCCTCCAATTTCCCCTAAATTTGAATCATTATCCATCATATTAATCATATTTTTTAAACAATCTTCAGATTTGGCTTCAGCATCACTATCTAAGAACCATATGTATTTTCCTTGAGATATTTTTATTGCTTGATTTCTTGCTACAGATGCTCCAAGATTAGAATCATTTTCAATTACTTTCAAATTCTTACATTTTTTTAAATACTCTAGACTACCATCTGTACTACCATTATCTATCACAATAATTTCAAAAATTTTAGAAGTTTGTTTGTAAACAGAATCTAAACATTTTTTTAAGTATTCTTTTCTGTTAAATGTAGGCACTATTACCGTCACTAAAACCATCGAATTTAGAAGCTTTCTTTATTTAAAAGATTTTCCGTAAAAAAACTTGTAGAAAGATTTTTATAAGCATTTACTAGGTTTTTATTATGGAATTCACATTAGCACCATTTTTAGCAGCTTTGTTCGCATTTCTAATAACATTCATAGCAACAGATTGGTTAATTAGATACTTAAATAGAATTGGATTAACAGTAAAAGATCAAAATAAAAAAGATACTCCAATCGTTCCTATTTCAGGTGGTTTAGCTGTTCTCTCAGGAATATTCATAGGTCTAATGACATATGTATTTACTCAAACATTTTATTTTGGCTATCTGAATACTTTATTACAAGTTTTTGCTGCCTTAACGTCCATAATAATGATAACTCTTGTTGGTTTTCTTGATGATATTTTAATTAGGAAATCAAAAGAAACATCTTTTGGTTTAAAGCAATGGCAAAAACCACTTCTAACTTTAAGTGCAGCAGTTCCATTAATGGTTATAAACGCAGGTTCAACAAAGATGGCTATTCCCTTTATAGGACAAATAGATTTCGGAATACTTTATCCTTTAATCCTTATTCCCATAGGTGTAGTTGGAGCTGCAAACATGGTAAACATGTTAGAAGGTTTCAATGGAATGGGAACTGGAATGGGTATTGTTTACATAGGAATGTTAGGATTTTACGCTTTCATAAATAAAGAAGAAGTAGCAGCTCTTATTGCATTAATAACATTTACTTCACTAATTGCCTTTTACTTATACAATAGATATCCAGCAAAAATTCTTCCAGGAGATTCCTTAACTTATTTACTTGGAGGCGTTATAGCAGTAATAGCCATAATCGGTAATATAGAAAAAGCAGCTCTTATTGCTAGTATACCTTTCCTAATAGAGTTCATATTAAAAGCAAGAAATAAATTTAAAGTTAAAAGCTATGGTTTTTATAAAGATGGAAAAATACATTCATATCACAAAGATAAAATTTATTCCATCCCACACATATTTACAAGAACAGGAAAATTCACTGAAAGACAAATTGTTTATTTCATGATATTAATTGAATTTTTCTTTTCAAGTTTAATTTGGGTAGTATAATGATAAAAAAAATATTAAAAGCAAAAAGAGGGTCTTTAGTAAAAGACAACGCAACATTATTTATTGCAACTTTCATAGGAAGTGCTTTTGGTTATTTATTCCATTTCTTTGTAGCTCGTTTATTAGGTCCTTCAAGTTATGGAATCTTAGGATCATTATTATCAATTTTATACATATTAACAATTCCATTTAACACAATTCAAACAGCAATAGCAAGATTTACTTCTGAATTTAACTCTAAAAAAGAAGAAGGAAAAATAGCTTTTTTATTAAGAAAATCAACAAAGAAAATGTTCATTGCAGGCGTAGTCTTATCTATTATTTTAATTTTATTAACCCCATCATTAAAATCATTTTTAAAAATAGAATCTTCTTCTCCTTTTATTGTTCTATCATTCATAACAATCTTTGTTTTACTTCTTCCAATAATAAGAGGAGTAATGCAAGGTTTACAAGATTTTAATAAGTTAGGTTTAAACTTAATTTTAGAAGGTGTATTTAAATTTGGCCTGGGAGTCTTATTCGTTCTTATAGGCTTACAAGTTAACGGTGCAGTTGGTGCGATAATAGCATCTTTTGGAATTCCATTTTTCATTGGCTTTTACAATCTTAGGAAATATCTAAAGATAAAAGAAGTTCCAATAGAAAAAACAAAACTATACAAATATTCAGTTAATTTATTAATTTTACTAAGTGCATTAACAATATTTTACAGTATAGATGTTTTACTAGTCAAACATTATTTTTCAAGTAAAGAAGCAGGATTTTACGCAGCAGCTAGTTTATTAGGAAAAGTAATTTTCTTTGGAACTTTATCAATTACCCAAGTAATGTTTGCAAAAGTTTCTGATAATTTATTCAACAAAAAAGCCTTCAAAAGAATCATGTATCAATCATTATTAGTTATAGGAACATTTGGCTTAGGAACATTTTTATTTTACATTTTATTTCCTAACTTCACAATAAACTTGTTTGTAGGGCAAGAATTCGCAGCAATAAAACCATATATTGGAAAATTCGCAATCATAATGACTTTATTCTCTCTATTTTATGCATTATCATTCTACCATATTTCACTAAACAGAAACAAGTTCATTTTACTAATAATCTTAGCAGATATAGTAGAAATAGCTTTAATAACGCAATTCCACAACTCAATAGAGCAAGTAGTCAACATATTGCTTTATATTGTTTTGGCATTATTCACAATATTATTTATATACACAATTTTAAAGAAAGATGACAAAACTTTCAATAGTAATCCCAGCATACAATGAAGAAAAAAGAATCCAAGAAACGTTAGATAGTTACATAGATTTTTTTCAAAAAGTGTATAAAAAAGACTTTGAAATCATTATAGTTCTAAATGGCTGTACTGATAATACCTTATTTATCGTAAAAAAATATGCAAAAAAACATGATTTCATTATTTATAGAGATTTTAAAGAAGCAATCAAAAAAGGTGGAGCTGTCATTGAAGGCTTTAAAATAGCAAAAGGAGATTACATTGGTTTCGTTGATGCTGATAATTCTACCTTGCCAAATGACTTTAACGATCTAGCCATAAAAATGAAAGAAAGTAATTTTGATGTCGTAGTAGCTTCAAGATGGTTAAAAGATTCTATAGTAGAAACAAAACAACCATTACTAAAAAGAATTGGAAGTCGTGGTTTTAATCTTCTTGTTAATTTACTTTTCAATTTACATATTAAGGATTCACAATGTGGCGCGAAAATTTTCAAAAGAAATGTAGTAAAAGAAATCATTCCAGAAATTGGAATAGCAAATTGGGCATTTGATGTTAATTTATTATTTTCAGCAAAAAGAAAAGGTTATAATATAATAGAAATACCTACTAAATGGAATGCAGCAGAAGCCTCACATTTTAATTTGTTCAAAGCAATACCTGAAATGTTCCTAGGCCTAATAAGATTAAGATTACTATATTCCCCGTTAAAACTTATGATAAAAATTTATGATAAATTACCAGAAGAAATAAAAATACACCACAGATTATAAAAAATGAGTGACAAAATACTAGACAAAACATTAGATTTAATCTTTTCTAAAAACAATCTAAAATATTTATTAATATTATTTATCCTAGCTTTAACTTTACGTGGAATAGTAGCAAATAACGTAGGACCAAACGCAGATGAAATGTTACATGCACCTCACGCTATAGATTTTATTAATTCTGGAAAACTACAAATCATGGATCAAGATCCTGTTTGGTTTTTCTTAACAGATCTTTCATATAAAATATTTGGAGTAAGTATGTTTTCAGCAAGATTCTTAGCAGTCCTATTTGGAGCCCTCTCAGTTCTAGTTTTATATTTAATAGTAAAAAACGTATACAACAAAAAAATAGCCCTAATAGCTTCTATTTTACTTACATTTTCTTCATTTCACATATTAATGAGTCTAGCAGAAATGGACGTTGCTATGATGTTCTTTGTTCTATTAAGCATACTTTTATTCATTAAAGGTTTAAAAGAAAACAATAACAAATATCTAGCCTCTTCTTACGTTTTTTTAGGAATAGCAATTTTAGTAAAACAAATAGCCATTACATTTATTCCAACATTAATAATCTTCTTCATTTACCATAAAAGAAAAAACAAACAAAAAATAACCTTAAAACATGCATTTACTTTTTTTATAATATTACTAATAATCTCCCTACCAGTTCTAACATTTAACTTTTTACTATACAAAGATAAAGGTTTAGTAGATCTACAATTCTCAAGATTCTTAGGTATAGCAACAGAAACTTACGCACCAATAGCAGCTACATTAAAACCTTTTAGTTTACGAGATGTTTTCTTTAGTTATGAATCTCACAAACCAGGAATTATTGAAGGTTCTGCTTTCTTCTGGAACTTTGGAAAATTAATTACAGTTCTAGGAATCTTAGGTTTTATTCTTTCAGTTTTAAGAAGAAAAAAATACACATTACTATGGTTCCTAACATTTATTTTCCCATTCATATTTTTATCAGGAACTTCCATACTAGAATACCATTTTATATTTGGAGTTCCAATATTAAGTATATTTGCCGCACTTTTCATTAACTACTCAAGCAATAAAATCTCAAGCTTAAATATTAAAAAAAATCATATCATAGCAATAATCTTAGCTTTTGTAATTATTTTCAATTTATATTTTATTTTAGATAGAGGAGTTCTAACACAAAAAAGTGAAGTAACAAAACTAATGTCCTATTCTAAAAATAGCATAGATCCTGATGCTCTAGTAATCGTCGATAACAGAATTTTTAGAGGAAGAACAGTTTGGATGTTCAACGATAAACACTATCTAGAGGCAGCCGCATTTAACACCATAACAGCTCAAATCAATGATATTCCAGGAACACCAACTACATTAAGAACATATTTCATAGAATGTGTAACAGATGACTGCGGTTGGGGCACTATAGCTAGCCAACCAGAGCTTAATGAATCCATGGAACAAATAACCACATTCTTTAAAGAAAACGCTAATTTAGAAACCACAATCACAAATAGAGAAAATGACCCTTACATTAGTGTTTACTCAGGAAACTTACAATTAAAAGATTCTTTGCTACAAATAGCAGATTCAACACATGAATGGTTCTACTATCCTTTAAGATTTGAACCAGCAGAAAGAGTTTTTGACAATTACAAAACAAATAATCTATTTGAAAAATTCTTAAATTTAATAGGACATATAGTTTTATACATAGAAATATTAATAGCCTTATTCTCTATAGTTCTAGTATTTTATTTAATAAGAAAAGAATGAAACTAAGCATAATAATACCAGTATACAACGAAGAGAAAACCCTTGAAGAGATTATAGATAAAGTTCAGAACGTTAATCTAAAAGAAATAGAAAAAGAGCTTATAATTGTTAACGATAAATCTACAGATAACACTAATGAAAAAATAAAACTACTAACAAAAAAATACTCTAATATTAAATCTTTCTCTCACAATATTAATCAAGGAAAAGGTGCTGCAATAAGAACAGGCCTTAAAAATTTTACAGGAGATATTATTGTAATTCAAGATGGAGATTTAGAATACAATCCAGAAGATTTTAAAAGATTAATTCAACCAATATTAAACAAAAAAACAAAAGTGGTCTATGGTTCAAGATTATTAGGAGAAGAAAAAGGTTTTAGCATATTCTCACATTATTTAGGAAACAGAATTTTATCTATTGCAACCACATTATTATATTTTAGAAGAATAACAGATATGGAAACTTGTTATAAAATGTTCACAAAAGACGTTATTAACTCTCTAAAATTAAAAGCTAAAAGATTTGATTTTGAACCAGAAATTACAGCGAAAATAATTAAAAAAGGTTATAAAATTATTGAAATACCTATTGTCTATAATTGTAGATCTTTTAAAGAAGGTAAGAAAATAACTTGGGTCGATGGCCTAAAAGCACTATTTTACTTACTAAAATACAGATTTACAAATTAAACCATGACTAAACCAAAATTTTCAATTGTTATAGCCCTTGCACCAGAAAGAAATGCTGAAGTTTTAGACTCACTAAAATTAGTAGACTATCTCAAAGAGAATTATGAAATTATTGTAAAAAAAGGATTAAACCCAAGTGAAAATAGAAATAATGGAATAAAAGAATCTAAAGGTGAAATTATAGTTATCTTAGATGATGATGCATACTTAGATGAAAACATTCTAAAAAACGCAGAATCATTCTTTAAAGAACATAAAGATATCTCTATAGTCGGTGGACCACAATTAACACCTAAAACTGATAATTTCTTCGCTAAAACTTCAGGTTACGTCTTAGAATCAAAATTTGGAGCATATCAAATGAGCTCTCGTTACACAAAACAAAAACTAAACTTAAACGCAGATGAAAAATCTATAACATCAGCAAATTGTTTCATAAGAAAAAATATAATAAAAGATGTTGGTTACTTTAACACAAATTTATATCCAGGAGAAGATCCAGAATTTTTTTCAAGAGCTAAAAATAAAGGATTTAAAATAGCATACTCTCCTAATCTAATTATTTATCACAAAAGGAGAAACACTTTCTTCTCATTTCTAAAACAAATCTACAAATATGGTAAAGTAAGATTACAAAAAGAAAACATAAACAAATCAATAGTTAACCCAGTATTCTTAATACCTTCAATATTTTTTATTTATGTAATAACATTACCACTAACATATCAACTATCTAGTTTATTTGTTCTACCTTTAATTTTATACATAATAATAAATATTCTATTCTCATTTATAATTTCATTCAAAAATGAACCATATGCATTCCCATTAATATTTATTTTATTTTTCTCAATACATCTGTCTTATGGTTTAGGAATGTTAATATATATTCTAAAATTTAAAAATCATAGTTCTTAAATTCATAAATAATTAAAACAGGTCTAGTCTGTTGAGCATCTGCAAAATATCCTTGAACAGGAACTAAAGTATTTGGGAATTCATTAGGGAAATTCAAAATAGATTCAACATGCTGCTCAAAAATAGATACTATCATGTACTTAGGTTTTAATTCTCTACTTTGACTAATAAATTCCTCTTTACCTCCAGGTATACCATACACACCTCTCTCAGCATAATATGTTGTCTGGGGAACAGATTTACTAAACACAATATCATTTTCATTAGAGTTTTCCTTAATAAACAAACCAGCATCTTTAAGCTGTGCAAAAGAATCTATTTTACTCTTAATACTTGCATCTGCTTGTTTTAATTCATAAAAAGAACCAACTAAGAATAAAGAAACAACTGCTAGTATAGCTAACTGCCTATTATACTTCTTAATTAAATCATAAATTAACATGATTCCTCTATAAACTACATAAAAAAATGGCAAAGCTATTGGTATTAACCAACGATCCTCTACGTCTCTTTCTAAAAATACAAAATATAATAAATTAATCAATAACCACAAGATCATAAATAAATCTGCTTTTAATTTTAAATTTCCTTCTTTTTTAAAAATTAAATCAAAACCTATAAACAATTTATAAAAAGATAACAGACCAATAAAAAACAAAATATAAAACAATTCCGAACCAAACCATTTAAAGAAATTACAAAAGTTTTTACCTTCACAATTAAACCCTAATATATGCCACCCAATTGGTTTACCACTTATCCCAGCAGGATTGTCCGTTACATGAGAACCAAATAAAAATGCAGTTGGATCCCCAAATTGAACTTTGTCATACACAAAGAAAGGCACTAAAACTATTAACAAAATAAAAAAAGACAGCCATAATTTTTTACTCTTCAAAAATCTAAATCTATCTGCTAATAACAAATAAGCTAAAAAAACAAATCCAGTTAAAGCAGCAGTTAACTTAATTAAAAATGCTAATCCTAAGAATAAACCAATCAAATAAATATACCATTGTTTCTTCTCCTTAACATAACCTTTCCAAAAATAATAAACAGCTAACAATGTAAAAAATAACAATGGAATGTCTGGTAGTAATCTATTACTTACAAATAAACCCAACCAAAATACAGACATTAACAATGCTATTGCTACTCCTGTTCTTCTATTATAAAATTCTTTTCCAATTAAATAAGATAAAAATACAGTTAACATTGATGGAATAAACTCTAAAAAGAATTTAGTTACTACCTCTCCAAAACCTAACTTCATAAAAATAGCTATTAAAAATGGAAATAATGGTGGTCTTTGAACATTAAAATCATAAAAAACACCTTTTACCCAATGTAAACTCATACTCATGTACTCTCCCGAATCCCAAAAAAGAACTTGATTTGAAGTTATGATAAAATAATATAATCTAAGAATAAAGGAAAATAATAAAATAAGAACCAATAAGAGATTCCATTTATTATCTAGAAATTTCTTAATCTTCTTTTTTAATTCGTTATCTGATTTTTCTTCTTCTTCCATTGATTTAATTCTCTTCTTCTTTTATTTAATCTCTCTTTATTTCTATCCCAATATAATCTATTTCTTTTTAATACTTTTTCTCTATTCAAAATATAATATTTCTTTCGTAGTTTAACTATTTTACCCTTATTCCTAATACGATAAATTTTTGATTTAATTGATATTATATCTTTATTTTTCTTTCTATATTTTCTTTGATATTTCAATATTCTATCCTTATTTTTTATATGATACTCTTTTTTATTTTTTGATATAACTTGTTTTGCTCTAATAAGTTTATCATTATTTTTATCATCCAAATGACCTAATTTGTAAATCATTGAATTATGTATATAGTCTTTTATTAAAATCAAAAATTTTTCTGCATTTTCTCTTTTAAAAAAGATATAATATCCATCACTTTTCCTACAGATCTTACAATTAACTCCATATTTGTCCTTTAAAAATCTTTTAACAGAAAGATTGTCATTATAGCTAAAACAATTTGTCGCTATACTTGAAGAATAAGCACCATAATGATATGTTCCATCATCCATATACCAAACAGCTAGTCCCAATTCATTCAAATTATACAATACATTTTTAGGGATAATCTTTTTATTATTTTTATAAAAAATATCACGATATTTATTCAAATTCGAATCAGAAGCATAAATTTTTATTGTTTTATATATCTTCTTTGTTCGTTTGTCATATTTATCAAATATATATGGTTTATTAATAAAATTAAACTGTTTACACATTAGCTTCAATTTCCATATCAAGTAATCTTTCTGTTTTAAAGAATGCATCTCACTATAAACAGCACTTTTTCCTTTACCAAATACTAAACTACCATCTCCCAATAAACTTCCTAAAAAAATCTGTAAAGAATGATCATTTTTCCTAATCATACATATAATTCAATTTTTCCACTTATAAGTTCTGCGCGGGCGTCTTGCACATGCAACATTTGTATGGAATATATATTTTAAAGAACAATAATCATCATAAGATTCTAATTTTAAAAGTTTATCTAAGGTTTATTTAGTCAGAAAGTATAATCCGAATGTAGAATTGTTAATTTATAATTCAAATCGCTTCCTTCTCTAATTTCTTCAAATTTAAGATCTTCACATGCATGTGTCATTACTTCTTTACCCATCAAATAAGGCATTATTTCCTTGACTTCTTCTATTGAAGATGCAATTCCAGTGTCATAAAATAATTGTGCCATTTGATTCAGAGTCTTAACTACATATTTGCCATGGTGCTCTCTAAATGTATGCCAAGAGAAGCCAAATGCCTTTTTCTTAAAGATTTTTGCTCCTTTTTCACCCACTGTTGCAAGCGGCCAAGGGTCACTACTTTTACCTGCTGCTTCTCCAGCTTTTGCAAATATGTCTTCTAATCTTTCGTCTCTCATAGTTATTTACTGGACAAAAATGTTTTTAAGTCTATTGAATTCACATAAAATAGATAATAAAACTTATAATACTTTAATTTCTGTAAATAACAATGTCAAACTATCCAAAAATATTAGTAGGCTGTCCAACCTCATTTCACAAAGAGTATGCTTTAGCCGAATATGTAAAAGGATTAAAAGCTATAGATTATCCTAATTTTGATATTCTAATAGTTGATAACTCAAAAGATGAATATTACTTTAATAAGATAAAAGAAAAAAATGTTCCAGTCATAAAAGGACCATATTACAAAAATGCTAGAGATAGAATAATAGTCAGTAGAAATATATTAAGAGAAAAAGCTATCAATGAAAACTATGATTATTTCTTCAGTCTAGAACAAGATGTTATTCCCCCTAAAGATGCTTTACTAAATTTAGTAAAACATGATAAAAAAATGATATCTTGCATATATTTCTTACATAATATCTTTGAAAATAGAAGAGAATTAACACCTCAAGCATTCTTATCATTAAAAACAGAAGAGAAAGGAATTTTACCCTCTATGAGACCTTTAAATGATTATGAACTAGATTCTAATAAACTAATTAAAATTGTGTCCTGTGGCTTAGGTTGCGTTCTAATACACAAATCTATACTAGAAGAAATAGAATTCAGATATGATAAAGAAACAGAAGCATTTGATGATAGGTTTATGTGTATTGATCTATACAATAAAGATATTAAAATTTACTGTGATACAAGCATAAAGTGTAAACATCTTATTCTTAGTAGACCTTATCCTTGGAATGAAATAAAAAAATAATTATTTCTTTCTTAAGAAAATTAAAGTAAATAATCCAGCAACTAAAATTATACCTGCAATTATAAATCCATTTCTATAAAAAGAACCATCTTTATCATCTAAAGGTGCTTCAAATTGAACATTTCCAACTATATCTGGAAAAACAGAACCTGGGAAGAATCTAAAAAATTCTAAAATTGTTTTATTTTCCGTATTACCTAAATATCTAACTTCCATATCTTGAATTCCATCATTTTCAAAATCTAACCTTGCAAATAATCTTTCATTTATTAATGCATAAAAAACATTTCCCTCATCATTATTATAACCAATGCTCTTTATCCTAGCACCATTACTCCCTATATCATCCACAGCTACAATAATTTCTCTATCTTCAGATATAAATCTAATAGCATCTCCATCTTCTAATTCTAAAGTAATAGGATTTTCTATTGTAAAGTCAACATCAAGGATTTCTCCTGCTGAAACGTTTACACTAAAAGAAACAATAAGCAAAAAAATGCCCAATACTATAAAAAATAAGTTTTTCATAAAAAAATAAAGGAAAGAAAGGTTTTTATGCCTTTTTCTTTTTCATAACAACTATTATTATAATTATTACAATTATAATAACTACCCATAGCCAAGCAGGTATACCACCTTCATCTCCAGTTACTCCACCAGCTGTTCCAGCAATAGTTGTTGTAGTTGCTTCTACTTCAGGTTCTACTAATAAGTTTCTAAATGTTAAGTCTGCTTTTCCATTAGTTATTGCATTTAGCGTTACTTCCAGATCCATCTCTTCATTATCATCAGTATCTACTGTCTTAGATTCTCCGATGTCTAATGTTATTTCTTGTGGATGAGATCTAATCTCTAATGTAACGGAAGTTGTTCCTACACTTAATACTTCAGCCATATGTGAATTACTTCCAATGTTAAAGGAAACAGTTCCACCTTCACTAACTTGAGTTACTTGAGTTAATACTAAATCTCCAACAGCCTTAGTTTCTCCTGGACCAACTGCTTCAGTAATTACTTCCACAGTTCCACCACTACTTCCACCTGAACTACCGGATGAACCTCCAGAACTACCAGATGAACCACCAGAAGATGATACTGCAAATGTTGCAGATTCTGATGCATCTTTTCCAACATTATCAGCTACTTTACATGTAATTATGTAAGTTCCTGCTTCATTTGTATCATCAAGGGTAAATGTCTGTTCAGTACCACAACCAGTTTTAACTACAGTTGTACTACTTGGTTTAGTTATAGTAGTCACACATGAAGCTAAACCACTTGTATCTGAACCATCACAAGTATATTTGATTGGTCTAAATACATTAATTGAAGTATCACTTGGTTTGGTAAATACAATACTTGGTAATTTTGTATCTCTCACAAGAGTAAATGCTGCGTTTGAGTTGTTTATAATCTCTGAATGATTATACAAGTCATAAACTACAAATACATAATTAAATTGTGTGCCATCTGCAGCACCTGTACCCCATGTGCTATTAGATATATTAAATCTAAATACAGTTGACGGTGCTTCTGATAATCTAAGATCTCCACCTGAATGAGAAGGCATTGAAGTTATATTAGACTGTAAACCAAATGCAACACTTGAATTCTCCATTACTGTAACATTATCAAAAGCCGAAGTATTCGCATTCATGATATTTGTATGCAAAATCTCCCTTATATGGGCTAGATTTATTGATCCACCGGTATTATTGTAAACTAACAATACCCTATCTAAATTATAATCAGTCGCAGTCAATGTAATATTTATACCTTTGATAGGATTTGACGAATCATAAATTAAATATTGTGTACTAGTAAGTGTAGTTCTTGTATTTACTCCATCAGTTACATTATGTAAAGTCACTCTTGGAGGTAATCCATCTACTCCTGTTAACATACCAAACCCATCATCAAATAAGTATGGAATAGTCCCATTAGTCTCATTGACATATAAAGTTACAGTCCAATTTACTACTTGTTCTGTTGTGCCATTTGCCACCGTAACATTAAATGGAATATAGATTGTCTCGAAAGCTCCTCCTTGAGTCATAAGAGGCTGAGCAGTTGCATTAAACACTGAAATTTCAGAGCCTGTGATGTTAATTGTCCAATTGCTAACTGCTCCTCCAGATTCAAATGTTGCATTTTGATCTACAGAATGTTTCCCTAATCCTATAAAAGCAACCTCACTTGGGATAGTTATATTAATTCTTGATACATTACTAAGCCCCCTAACTGTTGTTGAATTTGAAATATTTATCTTAAACCAATAAAGTTCAGTGTTTCCACCTCTTGTCCAATTTGTTAAATCATTATATTCCACTCTACAATCACTACTATCATTTGAAAAAACAGTACAAGAACTAGTATGGCTTGCATTACTTTCTAACGTTGCATTAAAATTAGTCGAAAGAGAATTTCTCTCAATAAAACCAAAACCGTCAACCAAATAAACACTAAAAACAAATAGAACTAATATAAAAATAGGATAAACTAAACTCTTTTTATTCATTATTATCTTCCTCCTTTTTAATAATTATAAACTTATTTATCAATATTATCAACTCTAAAATAATATCTTTACATTTTATAATTTTAAATCATATATAAATGTTTCGCCACAATAAAACAACCATCAGATAACATTAAACCATTTTAAAGTAACTAAAAATTAGTCCGAGGATCCCATTTAGCTTTTCCAGATTTCCACATCTTTGTAAGCGTCTTCAAATCACGTGGATTATCCATACATCCCCAAAATTCCCCATGTTGGTAAGCTACAAGTTCTTCATCAGAAATCAATTTTTGTAATGTCGATGAATTCGGACCATCTTTTTCCTCTTTCACATCACCAGATAACCAAGAATCATCATTCAAATACTCAAATATTCCCTTATTAAACACAAAAAACCCACCATCAATCCAACCAGATTTCATCTGTTCGCCTTTAGAAAAGCTCTTAACCAATCCATCTTCTATCTCTAATTCACCAAATCGTGCAGGGGGTCTAACTGCAGTAACAGTAGCAATCTTTCCTCTAGTATGATGATATTCTAACAAATCTTTAATGTTGATATTAGATACTCCATCTCCATATGTAACCATAAAATCCTTTCCTCGAATAAAATTTTTAATACGGTGAATACGACCACCTGTAGGAGTGTCAATACCAGTATTAATACAATTTACTATCCAATTCTCCTGTTTCTTTTCCTCAAAAATTTCAACACCTTTTTTAGAACCCAATCCAATAGACAGATCATTTTGCAAAACTTTGTAATCAATAAAATATTTCTTGATCATCTCTCCATTATATCCTAAACACAATGTAAAATCATTAAAACCATGATGAGAATACACTTTCATTATATGCAATAATATAGGATCATCACCTATTTCAACAAGAGGTTTTGGACGATCCTGAGTCGCTCTCCCCATCCTAGTGCCATAGCCTCCACAAAGAATTACAACAGGTATATCATAATCAACTTCCATATTAAAAGAATATTAAAAGTCTTTTTAAATTTTATTATGAATGTCTTCTCCAAAGTTTTTATAAATATAACTTCTCAGTAAAAACTTATGAAAAAAGTAGATACTTCCTCAAAAGAATTATTAACCGGAGCTTCAATAGTAATGGGTGGTTTATTTGTTAGTAAATTAATTGGTTATATATATACTATATTAATAGCAAAGATAGGTAGTGAAACTTTTGGATTGTATAGCCTAGGAATTTCTATTATTTCATTTTTAGTAATTATTTCTTTATTTGGTTTTAAATCAGGTATTGTTAGATATATTTCTTATTATAATACTAAAAAAAATGATCAAAAAGTAAAAGGAATAATAAAATCAACTTTAAAAATTTCAATTCCAATAAGTATTTTTTTCTCTTTCCTATTATTCTTCTTCTCTAGTTTCATAGCTAATAACATTTTTCACAACTCAGATTTATCTTTTTTATTGAAGTTATTTGCATTCACAATTCCATTGTTAGTTATTACTGAAATATTCTTTAGCGTCTTTACAGCATTTAAAAAAATAAAATACAAAGTTATAACTAATGATTTCATTGAAAAAATATCTAAACTTTTTCTTGCTTTTCTACTGATTTACCTAGGGTTCAAGTTAGAATCTGCCATCTACTCGTTTGTTTTTTCAACAGTAATCTCCTTTATCTTTGTTATTTATTTCATGAACAAAAGTTTTCCCTTATTTAATAATAAACTAAAATCCCTAGAAATAAAAAAAGAGCTTATCTATTATTCCTTTCCATTGTTATTTAGTGGCGTTTTATCCTCGGTAGTTAAATGGATTGATACAATAATGATTGGAATTTTCTTAAATGCTTCAGAAGTAGGAATATACAATGTAGCCCTATCAACATCCAGTTTAATGATCTTAGTACCAACAGCTATAATGGCTTTATTTCTACCATTAATAACAGAAAAATATAGTAAAAACGATGATAAACAAATCAAAAAAATTTATGATAGAACTGTTAGATGGATATTCATGTTTAATATATCTCTATTTATATTCATAGCAATATTCTCAAGAGAAATATTAAATACAATGTTTGGCCAAGAATATGTCATTGGTTCAACTTCACTATTAATCCTTATTTTTGGTTATTTTATTTTTTCTTTTATTCACATACATACAGGTTATTTAATTTTAATAAAAAAAACAAGATTAATCTTACTTGTAAACTTCATCATGGCCTTAACAAATGTAATCTTAAACCTCTATTTAATTCCAAAATACGGAATAGTTGGAGGCGCTATTGCAACATCAGTATCATTAATTATAGCATATTTACTTTCATTTTTCTTTTCATATAAATTTAGTAGAATTAATCCTTATAATGTTAAGATTTCCAAAATACTATTATTCAGTTTTATTATATTTATCGTTATAAGTATCTTCATTAAAATTAAGAAATTTCTCTCTCCAATTACCTTAACAAAAATAATCTTTTTAGGAATTATTTTCCTATTAGTTTACGGAATCATTTTATATTTTATGCTAAACAAAGAAGATAAATTACTCTTCAAAGAATTAGTTTTAAAAAAATTCAAAAATTAATTAAAATTTTTATATAATTTTTCATATTCTTTAGTTGTATCTTTTATATTGAAATCTTTTATTACTTTTTTTCTTGATAATTTTCCATAACTCTCTCTAAGTTTTTTATTTTCTATTAATTTTATTATTGCTTCTTTTGACTCTATAAAACTTTTAACTTTAATACCTTCATTGTCAATTATCTCATTAAAAGGAGGAATATCCCAAATTATAATTGGTTTTTCCATAGCCATACACTCTAATAATATCATAGGGATCTCATGCTTCTTTTCAGTATTTACCCTGGGGTAAAACACAAAATCAGCATTACTAATTAACTGTCTAATATCTTTATTTTTCTTGAATGAAACATTCTTAGCCGACTCAAGATTTAATAAAAAATTCTTAATATATTTTTCTTCATTAATTTCATCTTTATGTCTATAAACCAAATGAAATAAAACATTCTTAATATTTTTCAATTCTCTAATTAATTTTAATACTAATATTCTACTTTTTTTATTTTCTAACTCCATTGGAATTAAAATAATTGTTTTATTTGAGTTAATTTTCTTTATTGGTTTAAAATAATCTACATCAATACCTGTATTTATTTTGACTACATTTTTAATTTTATTTTCTAAAAGTTTATTTTTAGTAAATTCAGAAATTGTAACAATTTTATCTGCAAATATTAATCTCTTTAAATTTAATATTTTCTCTATTCTCGTTGGTAAAGTCTGTATAGATTTTACTTTTTTCAGTTTAATTAAAATTCTATTAATAAAAGAAGAATATCTCTCAGGAGTATAAATAAAATGAAATACATCAATATCCTTTATCTCCAATAAAAACAAGAACACTTTTAACTTTTCTAAATACGATAAATTAAACTTTTCTTCAGAAGGAAATACTTTATGAGGTATTATATTTTCACTTAAAGATTCATTAAAATCTTCTCTAACTAAAATATGAATTTTGTGATTATTAATATTTCTAGCTAAATTATATGCTAAATTCTTTCCACCCTCATTCCATGGAGGACTTAAAGGTCTTGTAATTAAGAGAATATTCATTTCTTATAATATTTTATTATTTTCTTGACAGCATCTATAACATTTCTTAAATCATCAGTAGTCATTTTTGGATAAAGAGGTATTGAAACTAATCGTTTACCAATGAAAGTTGCATTTGGAAAATCCTCTTCTTTGTAACCATATGTTTTAGCATAATAATCAGTTCCAACTAGTGAATGAAAATGGATTCCAGTTCCAATATTCTCTTTCTTCATTGCTTCCATAAATTCTGCTCTATCTATTTTCAATTCATCTGTATCTAAAACAAGTTGAAACAAATGTTTTGCATGTTTTATATTGTCAATACTTTTTGGAAGGATAATTCCGTCTAAATTTTCAAATTCTTTTTCATAGATATTAGTATAACTTTCTCTTGTTTTAATAAAAGAATCTAGTTTATCAATTTGATGTAAACCTATCGCAGCTTGAAGGTCTAACATATTATATTTAAAACCAGGTTGTAATAAATTCCATGTTGGAACTTCTTTATCATATCTTTTCCAAGCATCAGCAGATAAACCATGTAAACTTAATATTCTAACTTTCTCTGCTATCGCATCATCATTTGTTAATAATGCTCCACCTTCTCCAGTTGTTATATTTTTAATTGTATAAAAACTAAAACAAGTTATATCTGCTATTGTTCCAACATTTCTTCCTTTATACTGTGCACCAATTGAATGAGCTGAATCAGAAATAACCTTTAGATTATGTTTCTTGGCTATCTCCATAATCTCATCCATCTGACAAGGTTGTCCTGATAAATCAACAGGAATAATAGCTTTTGTTTTCTCTGTTATTTTTTCTTCTATTTTAGTAACATCAATATTTAAAGTCTCTCTATTTATATCTACAAAAACTGGTTTAGCACCAACATGTATTATCATACTAGCTGTTGAAGGCCAAGTTATTGGCGTAGTAATTACCTCATCTCCTTGTTTAATATCCAATGCTGCTAAAGCTAAATGTAAAGCACCTGTACAAGAATTTAAAGCTACAACATTTTTAATGCCTGTATATCTTCTTATTTTTTCTTCAAATAATTTAGTTTTAGGGCCAGTAGTAATCCACCCAGATCTTAATGTATCTATAACTTCCTTTTCTTCATTCTCAGATATTGTAGGTAAAGCAAAAGGTAAGAAATCTGATCTTATTGTTTTTCCCGTTACATTTGCAGGAGTATCTAGTAAATTTTTAATTGTTTTAATACTATAATATTTTGTATCTTCTGTATCTTTAATTGTATTATCTAAAATTTTCTCCTTTATCTCGCGAGAGCCAGCCTCTATTGAATAATCTGCAGTATAGCCTAAAACATTAGTTATCTTATCAAAATTAACATTATAATCTCTAGAATCTTGATCTGCTGGAACCATTTCCACTACAGAATTTTCCACTACAGAATTAATTGCTTTAGCAATATCTTTAACCTGTAAATTTAAATCATTGTTACCAACATTAAATATTTCTCCTTTGACTTTCTCTTGATTTGCTTCTAATACTGTTATGAAAGCTTTTGAAATATCTTTTGTATGAACATTAGGCCTCCATTGATCCCCACCTAGCACAAATATCTTACCCTCTTTTATTGCATTCTTAGTCATCACATTAACTACCAAATCAAATCTCATCTTAGGAGAATAACCAAATGCAGTCCCATTTCTCAATATCGTAGGATGAAAATTTTCATCGTACATTTCTAATAGTATATCCTCACCTTCTAGTTTTGTCTTAGCATAAAGAGAAACAGGTTGTTTAGGTGAATTCTCATCTAATTGTTTTGAAATGCCAGCTCCATAAACACTACAAGATGAAGAAAATATGAATTCTTTTACATCTTTCTCTTTACAAAACTTAGCAAGTTTTTCTGTACCATCAACATTTATCTTTGTTGTATAATACGGATCTAAATCACAAGAAGGATCATTAGACAAACCAGCTAAATGCATAACAGAGTCTATTTCATCTAATAAATTTGGATATCTTTCTATATTTTGTAAATCTCCTTTTACTAATTCAAAATTAGGATTGTCTTTTAATTCTTCTAAAGATTCATCTCCAAAATATAAAGAATCAAAAACTCTTACTTTATGTCCTTTATCTAAAAGATCTCTAACTAAAACAGAACCAATATACCCTGCTCCACCTGTAACAAGTACTCTTTTTGACATAATACACCCAATAGTTTTCTTTTGATTAAATTTATAAGCATTATGATGGAATTCATTCAAGAAGAGAAAAAATATCATTTAAATCTCTTATTTTATCACAATCTTTTTCTGCATAAATGTCATCTTTATCAAACAAAATTGGTTTAATTCCTAAGTTTCCAGAGCTAATTATATCTTGTTCATAATCATTACCAACATATACTGTTTTTTCAGCATCCATATCATTTTTAGAAAGAACTGTCCTAAAAAATTCAGGATCTGGTTTCTCTAGTCCAACATCTGCAGAAGCTACAATAAAATCAAAATAATGAGTAATATCCAAATTTTTACAAAGTTCATGTAAAACACTTTCCCAATTAGATAAAATACCTAATCTAAATCCTTTTTCTTTTAATTTTTCTAAAACAGAAATAACTTCTGGAAATAATACCCAATGAGCTTTTTTAAATTCACTATTTATTTCGATAGCTAATTGTTCAATATTATTCTTAATGCCTAACATGATTAAAATCTTCTTATTTTTTCCTATTAAAAATTCCTTCTTCTCTTCTTCGTTTTTTAAAGTCAATACAGATGTTTTCATATCAATGTAAAACAAAAACGCTTTCTTCATTTCTTCTTTTTTTATTTTAATATTGTGTCTTTTAAGAACATTAAGAAATACATCCTCTTTAGAAGGGTCTAACTGAACTAAAGTATCTCCAAAATCAAATAATATATTTTCATATTTCATTTCTAAAAATTATTATCAACTTCCGATTCTGCATCTTCAATAAATTTATCTTTCTCTAATGATTCTTGATAATCTTTAAAAACATAAACTTCATTCCAGTATCTTAATATTGTGCCTTTTTTATATTTCATCTCTCCAACATCTTCATTAAAAATAATTTTTCTAATCATTGCCTCAGGAGCGTTAAAACCAAGTTTAGCCCTCATGGGAGTTGTTCCAGAAACTCTTGGATTTATCTCAAAAACAGTTGGGCCTTTCTTTGTTAATCTCAGTTGAAAATTACAAGGTCCATTAGATCCAATTGCAAGAGCAGCTTTTTTAACCACTTCATTAATCTCTTCATAATCATCAACTATTGCACTAACTGTAGTACCTTCTAACAACTCACGTTTCATAGTTATACTTCCTAACATTTTCCCATTCAAAACAAGAGCTTCCGAAGTATATTCCTCATCATCAGGTTCTAAATATTCTTGGACAATAGGACTATCCACTATTTTCAATAAAGAATATAACTCATCTTTATCTTTAACTTTATGTACTCCTACTGATCCTCTTCCAACTCTAGGTTTTATTATTAAAGGAAATCCAAGCTTGTCAATCAATTGCTTAATACCATCTTCATCAGAAGCTAAAACAGTTTCAGGATAATTTAGATTATTTTCTTTAAGAAATTTATAAGTCTCAAATTTATCATTACCTATTCTAATTACTTCTTCAGTATTTATAACAACCTTAGCTTTAGTCTTATTTTCTATAATCTCTTTATTTTTAGAAAAAATTGGTAATTCAATTGGTGGAGAAACAAAAATTATATCTATATTTTCAGAATTACATATCTCTATTATTTTATCTAGAAATCTATCATCATTTGCTTTTGGAACAATATAACCTTTGTCTATTGTAAAAAAACCAGTTGAGTGAGATTTTATATCAGTACCTACAATCCTACACTTTAAATTAGACATCTTAAGGGATTTAATAACTCCTTGTCCAATATTTCCTCCAACACCTGTAATTAAAACATTAACAATTTTATCCATTTTTATAATCCTCTAATCCTTTTTCTAAATTATAATTTACTTTATATCCTAATTCTTCTTTAGCTTTTTCGATGTTTAATAGCATACTCGGACTTAGATCTTTCTTATCCATATCCAAAGATACTTTTAAATTACTATCTGAAAATTTTTTAATTATTAAATTAGCTAACTCTATCATTGACGTAGATTTTCCAGAACCGATATTATAAATTCCTGTTTTTCTAGAATTCAAAGCTAAAATATTTGTATTAACCACATCCTTAACATAGACAAAATCTTGAAATCTTTTGCCTTCTTGAAATAGTTTTAAACTCTCTCCGGCCCTAACAGTTTTTATAAAAAAAGGGAGAACAGTATTTTCATTCTGACCTTTTCCATAAACTGAAGAATATCTTAAAGAAATACATCTTAAACCATATTTATTTTTAAATATTTCACAATATCTCTCTCCAATTAATTTAGAGACTCCATAATAACCATTAGGTTCAAGTAAATCATTTTCTTGAATAGGAAAATTAACAGAGCTACCATAAACAGAAGCAGAAGAACTATTTACTAATTTTACATCTCTCTTCCTACAAAACTCTAAAACATTTAATAATCCCTTACCATTTACATTCAAACATTTCTCAGCATTTTCTACAGTGTCATTTAAAGGAATAAAAGATCCTAAATGAAATACTGTGCCTATATCTTTAGGTAACTTATCAAAATCATCTTTATTAGTTACATCTAATTTTATTAGCTCTTCATTGCCAATAGTTGAAGTTCCTAAAACATCTAGCCCTTTATTTTTTAAACTAGCTAAAAGATATTTTCCAATAAATCCACTAGCTCCAATTACTAGAACTACCATCCAGATATAATCAAGGGTAAACTTAAAAAGTTTTACTTTGAACTTCCATATATGAAACTCTTAGTATTGACAACCACATTTTCAAGATTCAAAGGTGATTGGGTCTTACCTAGCCTAGATGTTGGTGTTAAAGAATTAGCAAAAACAAATGAGGTGCTTGTTATATCTTCTGGAGGAACAAATACTAAAGATATTGAAATTCGTGATAATATGAAGATAATAAGATTTAATTATTTTAAAAAATCCCTACAAACTCTAACTTACACAGGCGGAATGTTAGGTTTAACAAGAAAAAGTCTACTAGCAAAGCTACAAATTCCTTTTTTCTTAATTTCATTTATGTTAAAAGCATTTAAACATGGTAGATCTTATGATGTTATTCACGCACATTGGTCTCCATCCGCAATTATAGCAATACCTCTAAAAATATTTTACAAAAAACCAGTTGTTTTATCTTTCCTAGGCGGAGATATAAGAGCAATACCAAAATGGTTTAATAAATTAGCAATTAAATATAGTGATGTTGTTCTAGCTCCAGTACCAACAGTACAAGAATACACAAAAGAATTAGGTGGAGAAGATAAAATATCTACTATCAAATATTGTTACGATTATGATAGATTTGATAAAAAAGATGATATTTCTGAATTCAAAAAAGAATTTAACCTAAAAAATGAAAAAATAGTTTCTTTTATTGGAAGAATGGATGAATTTAAAGATCCAATTACTTTTGTTAAATCTATACCCTATGTTTTAAAGAAAAACAAAAATATTAAATTCTTTATTGTTGGTTATGGATTTTTATTAGATGATGTTAAGAAATTAGTTAAAAAATTAAATCTAGAAAAAAACGTAATAATAACAGGACCAAGAAAAGATATAAACGTAATTTTAGAAGCTTCTGACATTTTTATTAACCTATCTCCTGAAGAAAATTTCTTTAGTGTAGCAATACAAGAAGCAATTGCAAAACATGTTCCTTGCTTATTGACAAATGCTGGTAGAACTGAGGAAATATTCACCCATAAAAAAGATTGTTATCTAGTTAATCCAAAAAAACCAAAGGAAGCAGCAGATGCTGTCATTGAATTATTAAACGATGAAAATTTAAGAAAAAAACTAAGTGAAAATGGTTACAAATTATTAAAAAAACATGGCTTTACTAGAGATGCTGTTATTGGTGGTTTAAATTCCCTATACACTAAATTAAAAAATAAGAAGTAATTTTAATTCTTAACGATTCTTAACTCATAATAAATATCATCATAAATATTTATTAAAAATTTAGACAAGAAATCTTTTAATGGAAGAAATCTTCTAAATCCACCATAAGTAATTAACTCTTCTTTTAGCAATTTAAATTCTGCCTTAGTTTCTTTTATATCAAAAAACTTACTTGTTTTATAATAATTAAAAGAACCTTTAACAAAAAAGGATTGATGCTGTATATGACCGAAAGAACCATTAGACCATGCAAAAGGAACAAGTATTTTAATTACACAACCAGGTTTACCAATTCTATATAATTCATCAAATACCTCCATCCTATGATCTTCTGAAATATGATTTAGAATATGCCTACAATAAATCTCATCAAATTCATTTTCTTTAAATGGAAAAGGAGGTTTCCTAATATCGAACACCTTATCAATTCCAGGACCTTTAAACATATCAGTATTAACATATCCTTTAAGTGTATTATTTCCACTACAAAGATTTAATTTTTTTAAATCACTAGTTTTAGTAGCACCAAATTGATCATACTCTGTTTTTACATTTCTAAATATTTTTCTTAACATTTTTTATTTTAAGTACCAAAAATTTATAACTATTTCCATGATTAATTTTTCTTCTTTAACACAACAATAAAACCAGGAGATAAATTATTCAATAAAGAACTAGGAATTAATTGTATAATTTCTTTAGGAATAACTTGAAACTTCTCCTCTAAATAATATTTCTTCGGGTTAATCATTATTTTTTTTGTAAAATTATTCATCCTAAAGTATTTTCTGATCTTATTCTTTAACTGATTAAAAGATAATAAATAAACATCATAATCTTTATTTTTAAAAACTTGTAAATAAAAATCTGCTATTTTCTTTGGTAACATCCCAAGAAAGGGTAAAGAGTAATGTGGTTCAATTGGAAAATATTTATTTGGTGTAGCTAAATAACATATCCCATCTTTCTTTAATGTTCTAAAAATTTCTCGTAAATGTTTCTCTTGATCTTGAACATGTTCTATAACTTGATTTGAAACTATAACATCAAAGAAATCCTCTTTAAAAGGTATTATTTCATCTTTAACTTTTTTAAATTTGTAAGTCTTTTTCTTAACCCTATAGTCAAAAGTATCAACTCCATAAACATCTTTAGAATATTTGGATAATACATTAGAAATTACTCCAGTTCCAGAACCAATATCTAATATTTTAGAATTTTTTAACTCTTTAAACTGTTCAATTACTGAAATTATCTTCCTAGCTTTTCTAGATTTCTTAATTATCTTCTTTTGTAGTTTATTCATAGAAATTTAGTATTAGAAAAGTTATTTAAATTAATTATTCTGGTGCTCTTCCAGATCCACCTGATGCTAATGCTAAAGCACCTAAAACATATTTCTTAAAAATACCCCAATTATCGATATTCATCATCTTTCTTAAGATAATCTTTGGTCTAAAGTAAAAACTTTTTAACGCCTTTCTTTGCATTTCTTTTAATTCCTCAGACTCTCTTCCTTTTGATACCCAAGGTAATTGATCATCAGAAAAACCACCCCATGTTTGATAATTATCCCAAGTAGCAGAACTTGAAGTTAGCTCCCCATACTTACTAGCTTCTTGATATAATTGTGTTCCAGGATAAGGAACTGTAACTGTAAATTGAGCCCAATCAGGATCTAATTCTTTAGCAAATTTAATTGTTGCTTCATCATCTTCTCTCTTTCCTCCAGGCAAACCAATCATGAAATAACCACGAGTTTCTATGCCTGCTTTTCTAGCCCATTTAAACGCGTTTTTTATTTCATCCAAAGTTGCATCTTTTTGTATTGTATCTATTATTTTTTGTGAACCACCTTCAACACCAAAGTGAATTCCCCAACAACCTGCATTTTTCATTTTCTGTAATAATTCTAAATTTACCAAACCAGCTCTTGTAATACAATCCCATGTTACTTTCTTATGTAATCCTTCTTTTATTATTGCATCACACAAATCTTTAGTTCTTTTTTTGTTTAAAGTAAAAGTATCATCTCTAATTAGAATTTCTTTAGCACCATATTTCTCAACTAATAATTTCATTTCTTCTACTACGCGAGGAATAGAATGCATTCTATATCCAGTCTTAGCAGTAGCACAAAAAGTACATCTATATGGACATCCTCTTGTTGTTACCATTGTATACGCAGGTAATCTTTTATAATAAGAAACAGAAGGTCTATACAATTTCATATTAATTAGCTCTCTATTTGGAATTGGGAAGAAGTCTAAATCTTGTATTTTTTCAGCAGCTTCTGTCTGTATTAATTTCCCTTCTTCTTTGTAGACAATACCTTTTATGTCCTTTAATGAAGTTTTATTCTCAAAAGCATCTAATAATCCTTTGAATGCCGCTTCTGCTTCTCCGATAGTTACAACATCAATTGATTTTTCTTTTGCTGTTTCTAACGGCCTCACAGATGCATGAGAGCCTCCAACAATAACTTTTATATTTGGATTTATTTTCTTAGCTGTTTTACATACTTGTAATGATTGAGAAAACATAGATGTCAACATAGCAACACCCACCACATCATAATTTCCTTTTCTTATTCGTTTCTCTAATTGTTCATTAGAAACTCCTTGAGCTTCACAATCCAGTACTCTAACTTCATGATTATGTTTATTTAAGAAAGTAGCAATATAAAGTAAACTTAATGGTTCAGATTTGGGACCTACTTTTTTCCCTAATTTTTTCCAATACCCGTTATCTAAAGAGGGCATAACTAGTAAAGCTTTCATTTTATTATAGATTTTCTAAGAGCTTATAAATTTTATGGCTAGGTTTTTACAAGGTCTCTTGATTTTGCTAATCTCTCTAAAACTGACCAAGCTTCTTCAAAATCTTGTCGCAAATCTGCAACATATGGAACTTTTGTAATTTCTTCTTCGTATTTTCTAAGATTAGCAAGTATATCTTTAGGTTTTAAACTACTAGCATTTATCATATCATAATTCATTTTTGCCATACTAATTGATCTTGGATTTTCTTCCATATCCTTAAAATGGTCTATAGCATTAAGCAAATGTTTTGCATCATATACTACTTGCCCAAATGTAAAAGATTCTCCGTATATTTCCCTATATCCATCATAAGCACTATCTTCCATTTTGATTCCTCCAATATTTAAATAATCTAATCTAACAATTTATAACTCTTTTTATGATTTAATTTTATATAAATAAATTCCATTATTTGTTTCATATAAAATAGAATAATCTAATTCATGTTTACTTACAATATAATCTATATTTTCAACATTTTCTACATCATCAATAACAATATTATCATTCATCCAAAAACCTATTATCGTAGAAGTCTGAAGTTCTGCATTACCACTGTAAATTGATTCCTGTTGATTTTTATTTATAGGTCCATTATCTCTAACATCAAATAACACATTAGAAGTTTGATCTTTATCATATTCATTAAACCATTGACCTAATTTAGTTTGTTCACTATTAGTCCAATATATGTTATTATAAGAATAATTATATGCATAATTTGAAACACTTACAACTACAAAAAAGAAAACTAAGAAAACTAAAACTTTCTTTAAATCAATATTCTTAATTAAATATTTAGCAAAGTAAATCAATCCTAAAAACACTGCTGTTAAAATTATCAAAGAAGGCCATGAAAAAAATCTCTCTACAATTAATTTTCCGTAAAAAAAATAATTAATAGCTAAATTTGAAAAACCGACCCAAGATAATGTTAAATTATTAGTCGGCAATAAAGCAATGAATATTATTTGAGAAGAAAATAATATGACTAAACTTGTAATAATTAAAGGATATTTTAAATTCTTCAAATAAAATTTATACAAAAAAATAACAATAAACGCATTCAAAAATATCAAAGGTAAAACCATATCCGCATATCTTCCTATAATTTTACCAGAGAACCAAAAAAATAATGTCGGGAATATATTTAATCTTCCTGAATTATGGTTAGCCATTATTACTAACGAAGATAAAATAGCAGAGAATGAAATTATTAAAAAGTAATTTATATTTGATTTCTTAAAAATGTTTTTAATTAACTTTAAGTTTAAAATAAAAGGGAAAAATCCTGTGCTAATAATTAAATAAGCAATATAGAAAATAAATAACGTTGCAAAAGATTCTAAACTATAAACTTTTGTAAATGCAGTTGCCTCATAAACTTGAGGAGAAGCTAATACTCCATCTAATTTAAATCCAAAGTTTAAACCATTCCTAAAGATCCAAGGTAAACCAGCTAATGTTAATGTTAAAAAAACAACTGATCTTTTTTTAATTTCTAATTTTTTATTTAAAATTGCATAAATTAAAGCAGATAGTAAAAATGTTGGAATTAAAATTACTCCAATTAACCTTGTTAATATTGTTAACCCAATAAACAAACCTGCTAGAACATCAAACTTGTAATCTTTACTAATATAAGATTTATACAAAAAGTATATTGAAAATAAGAATAAAGTATAAAATAAATTTTCAGACATTATATACTGAGCAAAAGATAAATTTGTAGGAATTACAGAAACTAAAATTGCAAACAATAAAGATTTTTTATCATTTAGAAATTCCTTTGCTAATAAAAAAGCTGGGAATATAATTAATGAAGACAATATTGAATTTATTACTTTAATAAAAAAGAAAACAACAGTCATATCTTTAAACAAATATGCTAATGAAATGAAAATTGGATACAAGGGAGGATTTTGATGTGAAGGTATTCCATGAATATCAAAAGTTCCAGAAGTAATAAAACTCCTAGCCATTTCATTATAAACATAATAATCTGAATATGGTCCTGGAACGTCAATAAATGAAGATAAAAGTATTTTAACTATTACAAAAATAATATACAGTAAAATCAAGTATTTAGTTACTTTCTTCATATGATTTATATTTAAAAAAAGCTTATAAGATTATCCTGAAAAGATTTTATAAATTAGTTTTATAAATTTTTCTCTTTAGTTAAAATTATGAAAAATCCAAAAGTCTTTGTAATGATTCCCTCATACAATGAGGAAAAATCTATTGGTAAAGTAATAAAAGAAATAAAATTAGCTTCTAAAGATTATAAAATATTAGTAATAAATGATGGTAGTAGAGACAATACTGTTAAAGAAGCTAAAAAAGCAGGAGCACATTATATAATAGAAAATAAAAAAAATCTAGGTTTAGCTCCAAGTTTCAAAAAAGGCTTAGATGAATGTTTAAAATTAGGTGCAGATATTATTGTTAATACAGATGCTGATTTTCAATATAATCAAAAAGAAATTCCCAAAATAGTGAAACCAATAATAGATGAAAGAGCAGATGTTGTTCTAACTGATAGAAGAGTTTTACGGTTACGCCATATGCCCTTCGGCAAAAAATATGGGAATACACTCTCTACGTTCGTAACAAGAATAGTTTCAGGCTATCCTGTAAGAGATGCACAAAGTGGTTTTAGGGGTTTTTCAAGGGAAGCTGCTCTAAGACTAAATGTTCTTTCGGATTATACCTATGTTCAAGAAACAATCATGCAAGCTGTTGATAAAAGATTAAAAATAATCCAAATACCTTGTGAATTTAGAAAAAGAGCTGGTAAAAGTAGACTGATAAGCAATGTATTTAATTACGCAAAAAGAGCTGGTTTAACTATTGTAAAAAATTACGTGCATTACAAACCATTAAGAGCGTTATTAACTCTATCATCATTACCGTTAACTCTAGGGTTTCTATTAGGTCTAAGATTTTTATATTTCTTTTCTCAAGGAGATAATGGTCATGTGCAATCATTAATACTATCTGCTATATTATTAATCATAGGATTCCAAATTGTTGTTCTAGCATTTATTGCAAATTCAGTAGGAGCTAATAGAAAAATAATTGAAGAAATTCTATATTTAAAAAAGAAGAAAGAATTCTCAAAAAATGAATAAAGATTACAAAGAGATGAGGAAAAAAAGTGGACACGAACATCTAATCTCATTATTCTACAGACCATTAACAGAAAGAATAACAAAAGTGTTACTAAAGACTCCAGTTACACCAAATCAACTTACAACCTTAGAGATACTTATGGCACTTTTAACTGGCTTCTTTTTTGCTTTAGGCGAATGGAAGTTTCTAATCATAGGTGCAATATTAGCACAATTCTCTTTGATATTTGATCTTCTTGATGGTCAAGTAGCTAGATACAAAAAACTAAGAACCATGTTTGGTAGTTTTTATGATAAAATAGCTAACAAGATAATGAAATACTTAATGTTCTTGGGAGCAACAATAGGAGTTTATAGAATGACAGGCAGTACTATATTTTTAGTTATTGGTGCAATTGCCATTTTTAACATTACAATGATTTCATTTATTACTCATGTAAGGCATCTTCAAGGTTATTCAAGAAATATTTCTGAACTACCAAGATCAAAAAAATACTTTATTCCTTTTGGAATGTTAACTGTAGTCGCAATATCAGTATTCGCATTATTTAATATTTTAGACGTTTACTTATTTTTATTTGCTACTCTAGGAACATTAGCTTGGATAAAACAACTTTTCACACAATATAAAATAGGAAAAGATATACCTAAGACTGATTAAACTTTGATTTAAGTTTTTCCCAGATTTTTAATTTCTTCAATATATTTAATTCAGAGTGATACTTTGAAAATATTAATAAATTTATAATATAAATCAAAACTAATCTCAAAATAAAAGAATTAAAGATTATTGCAGCATCTATACCTATTGTACCAAATATTACAATACCAATTAATTCACGTGCACCTAAACCAGAGATACCTATTGGAAATACAACTAAAATTATTACAGATAGTAAAGAAAATACAAAGAAGATTTCTATTATATTTGTTTGTTGTCCAAAAGCTAAGAATAAAAAAAAGAATAATGTTGACTCAACAAAATTTTTTACTAATGTAATAAGTACATTATATCTTATATATTTCTTATAATTTTTCGTGTAGAGTTTAAAACTATTGTAAACATCTTTTACTAATGAAGCATATTTCTTAAAAATAAACTTAATTAAAAATTCTTTAAATTTCTTTGAGTTAATGATTACTGAAGATAAGACTATTACGGAGAAAATTATCAAAGGCAAACCTATAAAGAGAAAATTAAATTGTTTTAGTATAAATATTGCACCAAATATGCTAAATATTATTTTCATAATTAAACTAATTGTTTTATCTAAAACAACAATAGTTGTAGATTTAGATAACTCTATCTTCTCTTCTTTTAAAAAATAAATCATCAGTAAATCAGCAATTTTTCCAGGGAGAAATACTGTAAAAAATAAAACAAAGAAGTTATATTTTATTACACGAGATAATTTAATTTTCTTAATTGGTCTTGATAAAGTCCAAATGTTTATAGAAGCTAAAATATACACCAACAAAAGAGTCAGCACTATTGGTATTAAATATAAAAAATTAAAGTTCTCTAAAGTTTCAAGTAATTTAACTGGATTAATCTTATAAATTAGGAAAATTAATATCCCGATTCCTAAAATTGTTGATAAAATCTTAGAGATTTTCATTTTCATGACTAAGGGATTAGTTTTAAAAGTTTTTTCTATATTCTAATTTGTATGAGAGGATTTACTATATGGATAACTGGACTATCTGGATCAGGAAAAACTACAATTGCAAATAAATTATCAGAGTATTTTGCAAAAGAAAAAATCAAACACGAAGTTCTTGATGGTGATTACTTAAGAGATAATGTTGCTCAAGATCTAGGTCACAGTGAAAAAGAAAGAGAAATGCTTAGGAAAAGAATAGTTTTTGTAAGTAAATTACTGTTAAAACACGATATACCTTGCATACTCCCTGGAGTCTATTCAACAAAAGCTATTAGATCCTACGCAAGATCAGAATTAAAGAATTTTGTCGAAGTCTATTTAAAATGCCCATACGAAGTATGTGAACAAAGAGATCCTAAAGGACATTATAAAAAAGTAAGAGAAGGAACTCTGAAGGATTTTGTAGGATTTGATATGCCATATGAAGAACCAGAAAATCCAGAAGTAGTTCTAGAAACAGATAAGCTAAATCCAGAAGAATGTGTTAATAAAATAATAGAAAAAGTAAAATCTTTAGAGCATCTAGATTAAGTTAAAATTACCCATAAAAAAGATTATAAGTATTCTTAAAATCTCAAAACAATGTCAAAGAAATTATTAATTATAAATATAGATGAAAACACAAATGAAGCAAGTTCTATAATAGATAGAACAAACCAAAAAG
The DNA here is from genome assembly GCA_002688355.1 of archaeon. Taxonomy (GTDB): domain Archaea; phylum Nanobdellota; class Nanobdellia; order SCGC-AAA011-G17; family GW2011-AR20. The sequence continues at coordinate 125,558 of NZCT01000024.1, forward strand.
ATCTAGAAATATTATATTTAAATAATAATATCATAAACAAATCTATAAAACATAAAATATTAGATGATTTATTCAAGCCAGAATATGCTACAAAGATAGATATTGAAGCAAGAAATATAGTAAAAAAATGGTATAAACCATTTGAAAGTAAACTAAAGTACTTTGGATTAATTCTACCCCAATTAATAGAGAATAACTTTCTAATGATGTGGTGGATTCTCTTAAAAATAGAAATAATGAAAAAATTAATTGATAGTGAAAAACCAGCTGAAATAGAAATAATAACAGAATATAAAGAAGATATACACATAATAGAAGAGCTAATAAAAAACAAAGAAACAAAATTCAATCATCATTTATTAAGTAAAGGGACAAAAATCCTACCAAAAGAGATATTTAAAAAATTTTCAATTAAAGCAATTTCACACCTACAAAATATCCTATTTAAACTTAAATCTAATAAAAATAATAAAAATAATATATTAGTTCTAAGCAATTTAAGACAATCACTTCCTTTATTAAAAGAATTAAAAAAGAATAAGAATAATGTAATCATAAGGGCTGGAGAAAATATTGGAAGATCATTATTTAACAAATATTGCGATTATTACATAACTTTTAATGAATATTCAACTCCAAGGATAGCCAGAAAATTAAAATCTATAGAAAAAATATTACATCAGAAATATGATAACATAAAAAAAGATAAAAAATACCAAAAAGATCTTTTTTACCACATACCCTTATTTAAAGTTCTAGAAAAATATTTAACAAAAATATTCTTAGAGGATTTTAAAAATCTAATCAAATACATAGAAATTACAAAAAATATTAAATCAAAAATAGATATAGTTGTAACTCATAATGATATAATTGCTTTTGAAAAAACAGTTGTTCAAACTGCAAACAAATTAAATATACCAACTGTAACAATGGTTGAAGGTTTCTTATCTAAAAGTAAAATAAGTAAAAATAATACTTTCGTTCCTTTCTCTTCTCAAAAAATGGCATTGCATTCTGAAGATTTAAAAAATTTCATAATTAAAAATTACAAAATACCTAAAGAAAGATTAGTAGTTACAGGACATCCTATGTTTGATCATTACAAAAATGAAAAACCAGCTTCAAAAGAATCTGTACATGAATTATATAATATTCCTAAAGATAAAAAAATAATTCTATATTCTGCTGAAAAATATAATAATGATAACAAATATCAAAGTTCAATTTGGTCTGCTTACACAAAAAAACAATATTTAAGCATATATGAAGAATTATTCAAAGCAATTAAAAATAATTCAGATGCATTTCTAATAATTAAAAAGCACCCCTCAGAAATAATGGATGGTTCTATAATTGATAATATTGCTAAAAAAGAAAAAGTAGATAATTTTATTACAATAAAACAAGCAAACTTACATGATCTAATAAATGCATCAAGTATTGTAATTGTTAGATTATCCACAATTGGATTAGAATCAATGATACTCGACAAACCAGTAGTAATAATGGACACATATTTTGACACAAATGATAATGTTGGTTACACAGAGTTTAATGCATCATTACATGCAAAAAAACCAGGAGAATTAGGAAAAATCTTAAAAAACTTATTACATGATAAAGAATTACAAAATAAATTATCAAAAAATATAAAGAAATTCATCAATTGTAATTATCCAATAAATGATGGATCTGCATCTAAGAAAATGTCAAACTTAATTAAAAATATGATCAAAAAATAAAATGTCATTTAAACTAAAAGAATTTGAAGGAAAAGAATTATTAAAAGAACATAACATTAAAATTCCAAATTCTACACTAGTAGAAGATTTAGAAGATTTAAAAAATACTTCAAAAGGTGTTGTAAAAATACAAACACTCTCAGGGAAAAGGGCAAAAAATAAAGGAATTAAAATTTGCAATTCAAAAGAAGAAATAAAAAATTATTCTCAAAGTGTTTTAGGGAAGAAAATATTAAATGAAAAAATAAAGGAATTATTAATTGAAGAAAAAATAGATTACGAAAAAGAATACTATTTTGCATTAATATTTAACACAATAGATAAATGTCCTCAATTATTAATAAGTAAAGAAGGGGGTTCAAATATAGAGGAAAATTCTCATACAACATTTAAAAAAAATATAAATCCTCTTCTCGGGATTCAAGATAATTTATTTAACGATTTAGAAAAATTAAACTTTGAAGATATTATAAAATTAAAAGAAACTATCTTAAACTTACACAAATGTTTTGAAAAAAATGACTTAAAATTATTAGAAATAAATCCTTTAGTTTATTCTAATGAAGAATATATTGCCTTAGATTGTGTAGCAATAATAGATTCTGAAGCATTGAAAAGACATAAATTCAATTTTCCAGAAAGAATAGGGTTCAGAAAACCAACAGATTTAGAATTAAAAGCAAAGGAAATTGACAAAGATGATTATAGAGGTGTGGCTGGAAAAACGTTTCTAGAATTAGATGGAGATATTGCAATTCTAGCCTCAGGTGGTGGAGCTTCTGTTGTTTGTATGGACGCTTTACTAAAATATAATGGAAAACCAGCAAACTACACAGAATATTCTGGAAATCCATCTCAAGAAAAAGTAAAGAAACTAGCAACTTTAACACTTTCAAAAAAAGGATTAAACGGATTATGGATAGTTGGTGGAACAGCAAATTTTACAGATATTAAAGCAACATTTCAAGGATTGATAGATGCATTCAAAGAAATAAATCCGCAATATCCAATTGTAATAAGAAGAGCAGGTCCAAATGACAAAGAAGCATTTCAATTAATGGAAGAAGAATCTAAAAAAAATAATTGGAATGTACATTTGTTTAACGAAGAAACACCAATGACATTAACAGCAGAAACTATTGTTTCTCTTTCACAAGAATACAAAAACAAAAATGGCAATACTAATTGATGAAAACACAAAAGTTCTAGTACAAGGAATAACTGGAAAAGAAGGTTCAAAATCAACCAAAGATATGTTAGACTATGGAACAAAAGTTTTATGTGGAGTCACTCCAGGGAAAGGTGGGCAAGAAGTTCATGGTATCCCAGTTTACAACACAATAAAAGAAGCACTAAAAGAACATGATGTAAATACTTCAATAATTTCCGTTCCCCCTTTAAGAGCTAAAGAAGCTGCATTTGAAGCTATTGAAAATAATATTCCATTAATAAATTTAATATCAGAACAAATACCAATTCATGACACTTCAAAGATTTTACAATATGCAAAAGAAAAAAATATTAGAATTGTAGGACCTTCATCTATTGGCATTATTTCTCCTGGAAAAGCTAAAATTGGTTATATTGGTGGATCTGAAAATAAATCATTCTTGCAAGGGAATGTAGGGATCATATCTAAATCTGGAGGGATGTGTTCTGAAACAGCACTAATATTAAAACAAAAAAACATTGGTCAAAGTACAGTTCTTGGAACTGGAGGAGATGAATTACTTGGAACTGATTTTGTAGATGCTTTAAAATTGTTTAGAGATGATAAAGAAACTAAAGCAATCGTTTTATTTGGAGAAATTGGTGGCTCTTACGAAGAAGAAGCAGCAAAATATATAATAGAAACAAAATATGAAAAACCAGTTATAGCGTTTATCTCAGGAAAATTTACTTCACAATTTCCTAACATAACATTTGGTCACGCTGGTGCAATAATAGAAGGTAACAAAGGAACAAGAGAAAACAAAATAAAAGAGCTTAAAAAAGCGGGGGTTCTAATAGCAGAAGTACATCATGAGATTGCTGATTTAGTTAAAGGAGTAATGTAAAATGGAATGGAAAACAAAAATATCAAACTTTAATGGTAAAGATGAAACAGTGAAAGGTTTTGATTTAAATGATTTAATCGGAAAAGTTTCTTTTTCTGAAATGATATTTATTTTACTAAAAGGAGAAAAACCTAAAGAAAATGAAATAAAATTAATGGATGCAATTTTAGTTGCTACAGCAGAACATGGAATAAATACTCCTTCAACATTAAGTGCAAGAGTATCAGCATCAGCAACACATAATCTAATCTCTTCCTTAACTGCAGGAATTTCTTCAATAGGCCAATATCATGGAGGTGCAATAGAATCATTAGCACAAATACTACAAGAAAATAATTCAAAATCAGCAAAAGATATTGTACAAGAGTTCACAAGTAAAAATCAAAGACTTCCTGGCTTTGGTCATAAAATATACGAAACAGATCCAAGAGCAGTAAGATTATTTGCAGTAGCAAACGATCTAGGAATTAATAGCACTTACACAAAATTAACAAAAGAACTTGAACAAGAACTTGAACAAGTAAAAGGTAAAAAATTATGTATAAACATTGACGGTTGTTTAGCAGCATTAATATCTGAATTAAACTTCAATTGGAAAATTGCAAATATATTTTTTGTTTTACCAAGAATCTTAGGTCTAACAGCACATATTCAAGAAGAAATAGAAGAAGAGAAACCATATAGAAGACTAAACCAAGAGGATATTAAGTATGAGAGTAATAGCAACAGTTGAAGCAAGAATGGCAGCAACAAGACTTCCAGGAAAAGTCTTGGCAGATATAAAAGGTAAACCTGAATTACAAATATTTCTAGAAAGAGTAACTAAAGCAAAAAAAATTGATGATATAATCGTTGCAACAACAACAAATCCAAAAGATATAGAAATTGTTAATCTATGTAAAAAATTAAACGTTAAATATTTTAGAGGTTCTGAAGAAGATGTTCTCTCTCGAGTACTAGCAGCAGCTAAATCTTTAAATGCAGATATAATAGTTGAACTATGTGCAGATGATCCTTTCATGGATCCAACAGTAATAGATGCAGCAATTGAACATTTCCTAAATAATGACTTTGACTATATGTCTAATTTTCATCCACTAACTTTTCCACCAGGAATAGGTGTACAAATTTTTCCATTAAAAGTTTTAGATGAAATAGATAAGTTAACAAATAATCCGTATGATAGAGAAAATGTAACATGGTACATATATCACAATAAAGACAAATACAAATGCGGTAATTATCCAGCTCCAAAACATTTAGCAGATCCAAAAACAAAACTAGATTTAGATTATCCAGAAGATCTTGAATTTATAAGAAAGGTATTTGATAATTTTGATGATATTCATTTCTCATTAAGAGATGTTTTAGATTTACTAGAAAAAAATCCAGAGTTAAAAGAGATTAATGCTAACAGATATGTTGGTGATGAAAGATACGAATAATTATTTCTTTATTTTTCCATAATGAACTAAATCATAATATTTTCCATTCTTTAACATTCCATCCTTAGATATTCCTTCCTTTTCCATACCACAATTTTCTGCTAATTTTTGCATACCAATATTTTCTATATTAGTTCCACAATATAATCGATGTAAGTTCATTTTACTAAACCCATAATCCATAATTAATTTCCAAGCTTCTTTTCCAACACCAGTTCCCCAATAATCTTTCTCCCCAATTATTATTGCAATCTCAGCATTGCTATCTTTTTTATTAATTTTCTGTAAAGAAATGTTTCCAATATGTCTATCATTATTCTTATCAATTATAGCAAATACCAAAGTATGTTCAGAATTTCTAACAGATTTAACATATTCTAATGTTTTCTCTTTTGTATTTACAACTTCACCATGTCCATTATATTTACAAACTTCCTTATCATTAAACCATTCTGGATAATTTCCTTCAACATCAGATTCCTCAATCTGTCTAAGATAAATATTTTCTCCAATTAATTTAATATCTTCAGTCATAAGATAATCACAATAGTGAAATTTATAACCTTTTCTAAGTAAATTTTAAAAATGGAAAAAGAGTATAAAATTGGGATTATAGGACTTGGTAGAGTAGCTAATGAATTTGATAATGATCCAAAAAGAAAAGTAATCTGGAGTCATACAGGAGCTTATTCTAATAATCAAAAATGTAAACTAACTGCAATATGTGATTTAGATCAAGAAAAACTAAATAATTGCGCAGAAAAATATAATGTTCCTAAAACTTACACAGATTATAATGAAATGTTACAAAAAGAAGATTTAGATATTCTAAGCATTTGCACTTGGAACTCAACACATTATCCAATTTTAAAAGCAGCAGTGGAAAATGGAGTAAAAGCAATATACTGTGAAAAACCAATAGCAAATAATCTAAAAGAAGCTGATGAAATGATAAAACTATGCAAAGAAAATAATGTAAAACTAATGATTAACCATTGGAGACGTTTTGATGGTCTACATCCAAAAGTAAAAAAATACATTGATTCAGGTAATCTAGGAAATGTACAACAAGTTAACTTTTATTATACAGCAGGCATTGCTAACTCAGGATCGCATATGTTTGATCTACTAAGATATTTATTTGGAGATGTTTCCTGGATTGAAGCTCATTATAAAACTCAAGATGAAGATCCAAATATTGATGGACTCATAAAATTCAAGAATAATCTTCTCTGCACAATCCAATCCCTGGACGTAGATAGTTACACAAGATTTAACTTAATAATTTTTGGTACAAAAGGAAAAATAGAAATCACAAGAAATGGTTTTGACCTTGATATGTATGAAGCAAAACAAAGTGATAAATTTTCAGAATACAAAGAACTATACAAAATACCTTCAACAATAAATTTCAAAGAAGAAAGTCATATGGAACATGGAATTGCTCATTTAATAGATTGTCTAGAAAATAATAAAACACCAATATCTAGTGGAAAAGATGGTCGTGAATCTTTATCATTAATCTGTGCTTTTCATGAATCTGCAAAAGAAGATGGTAAAAGAATACAAATACCTTTAAAAGAAAGCAACATAGAAATAAAATCGAAATAAAATGGCAAACCTAGCAATAAATGGAGGAGAAAAATTTAGAAAAGAACCTTTTCCAAAACATCCAATAATTGGAGATGAAGAAAAAAAAGCAGCCCTAGACGTTCTAGAAAGAGGGGAATTATCAACATTTTTAGCTTCTCCAGGACAATACTTTCTTGGTGGTAAAAAAATAAAAGAATTTGAAGATTATTGTAAAAATTATTTTAATGTAAAACACGCAATATTAATGAATTCTGCAACAGCTTGTTTACATGCTTCTCTTCCCGCTATCGGGGTAAAAGAAGGAGAAGAAGTCTTAGTTACTCCTTATTCTATGTCATGTAGTGCAACTTGTGCTTTAATGAACAACACAGTTCCAATATTTGTTGACGTTAATGAAGAAAATTTCTCTATAGACCCAAAAAAAATAGAAGAGAAAATTACAGAAAAAACAAAAGCAATTATTGTTGTGCATTTATTTGGAGGTCCAGCAAACATGGATGAAATTATGGAAATTGCAAAAAAACACAACTTAAAAGTTATTGAAGACTGTGCTCAATCTCCTGGTGGAACATACAAAGATAAATTATTAGGAACAATTGGTGATTGCGGATTATTCTCATTTACAGAAACAAAAAACATTACAGCAGGTGAAGGTGGATTATTAATAACAAATGATGATTCTATAGCAGATGTAGCTCAATTAATAAGAAATCATGGTGAAGCTGTTATAGTAGATCAGCCAAGAACTTATAGTTCCACAATTTTAGGCTACAATTATAGAATGACTGAGATAGATGCAGCAATTGGTTTAGAACAATTTAAAAAATTAGATTCTCTTAATAATCAAAGAATAAAATTAGCTGAGTATCTATCTGAAAAAATAAAACAAGAAGTTCCAGGAATTACTCCTTATTTAAATAATGAAAATGGTAAAAACGTTTATTTTATTTTACCTTTCAAATATTCTGAATCTAAAGTAGGAATACCAAGAGATAAATTCATAGAAGCTTTAAACGCAGAAGGAATTCCATTTGGTTCAGGTTACGTAAAACCTCTTTACCTAAGTCCAATATTTCATGAAAACAAACATTTTGCATTAAAACATTTTGCTTCTCATATAAGTTACGACAAAGGTATTTGTCCAACTGTAGAAAAATTACATGAAAAAGAAATTATCTTAACATTAATAGCAAGACCTCCAGCAACTCTAAAAGATATGGATGATATTGTTGAAGCAATGAAAAAAATCATTGAAAATAAAGAAGAATTATAACTAACCGATACATATTGATTCCAATTCACCTGTAAAAACAGATTCTTTTTTCAATTTTTGAAACCTTTTATATTTTTCTGTAAAAGGAATCTTAGGTTTATTCAATGATAATAAAGCAAAATCCATTCCCCTAAGATGTAAAGTTTCAGTCCACATACGTTCTATCTCATGATGAGTTTTCTCTCCATCAAAATCTTTTCCAGTTTCTTTAAGGTAATTAACTAAATTTCTAAAAGAAGAAACTCCTTCAGGACTAAAAGGATAGCTAGAAGAGAATTCTGTTAATAATTTAGAATATCTATCTTGATTATATTTTTCCATACTAAAATAATGATGGGAAATCTTATAAGTTTAACGTAACTGATTAATTCTACTTAGAAAAAAGATAATCGGCATGTTTACAATCATTACAATTCTTATTTATACAATTACCAGAAGTTAATCCATATTTTATTCCCCATGATTTAGCTTTATTGAAAACATCTGTTAAATCTTTACCTTTCTTAGTTAAAGCATAAACAACAGAAAGTGGATTTTTTTGAATAATTTTCCTTTCAACAAGAGAATGTTTTCCAAGTTCTTTCAATCTTCGAGAAAGAATCCTATTTGTTGGGTTCTTCAATCTAATTTTAAGATTGTTAAAACTAGTCATGTCATTATGATACAATTCTTGTAAAATAAGAATAGTCCATTTCTTTCCAACCAATTTATGGATATCTAACACAGCACATTCCATAGGTATACAAAGAGATACTTCCCTTTTAAATATTATCATGAAGTAAATTTTCCCATGGCTCTCGAAACTTTAACCACAACAAATGAACAAGATAGAATAGTTAAATCTAAAGTACCAATAACACCAACTCTAGAAAAATTACTTAACCCAAATCTTCACAAAAAAGAGCCTATTTTTACAAGTCCTTTAAAAAAACCAAAAGAAGGGGAAAAAGTTTACGATCTTTCACCAGAACAAATTAAAGCAATTCAAGAACTAAGAGGAGCAGTAGTTGATCTACATCCAGGAATGGGTGGCGTTGTTCCCAGTAAACTAATACAAATGATTGAAGATGGAATTCCAGTTACTTCATTAGATTTTATGATGACAAAAGGATGTAACTTTGAATGTACATGGTGTTATGCTGGTTCAAGTCCATTTGCTACAGAATTTCTTCCTTTTAATAAACTAGAATCTATAACTCAAGAAGCTGCAGATATTGGAGTCAGTTTATTTATTCTTACTGGTGGTGAGCCTCTTACATATAAAGATCCTGCTTTAGGAAAAGTAAACCATAGAGGAGAACATTTTTTCAAAGTTGTTGAGATGATCAAAAATACATACGAACGACAAGGAAAAGAAGCTAAAATTTTAACATTTGATGATGTAGCTTTAATCAATGAAAGGATTGCAGAACAATTTGCACATTACAAAATAGGATTATGTACAAAAGGCGACACGTTACATCCTGAATTACAAGATTATAAAGTAAACCAAGTCGGAGCCTTTAAAAAAATGGAAAAAGGTAATGAAAATTTAATAAAAGTGGGTTATGGGAAAAACCCTGATCTAAGAAATGTAGTTAATTCTGTTTTTGACCATACAACTTTTGATGGAATGCCAGATCTACATATGTTAGTCAAAGAAAGAGGATTTGATCATTCAATAGTTCCCATTCATTTTTGTGGAAATGCTGGGGATGAAGATCAAGAAGCAGGGATTCACTCACCCCACGTCAAAGTTCTATATGATCTTCTTTCTAAAGTTGATGAAAAATATTTTGATGAACACTGGGAACCTTGGTCAGCATTTACATATAATAAAACCTGTAATAGAAATTTATCAGGCCTTCATATAAGAGCAAATGGTGATGTAACTTCATGTTCAGAATCTCCTGGAAGAGATGAAACAGACAGGTATACATTTGGCAATATATTTACAGATGAAAATTTCTCCTTAGAAGAATTAGCTTTTAGTAATCGTCTTGCAAACTATAGAACAGAATTCGCAGAAGGATCTGGAACATATGTATGTGCACCAGATATTTGTGATTTAAATGCTAACGATCTATGCCGAGGTGGATGTGCAGTAAGATCAGCATATTCAGGTATTAATTATGAAACAGGTTTAATTGAAGAAGGAACAGATGTTCACAATTACAGCACACATAGAGAAGATCCTTTATGCCCAGCATGGACAAAACTTGCATTAACACAAGGCATTCTAAAAGAAGGTTTACTTTCAGCTATTCATGAAAGATTGCTTGAAAAAAGTGAAAAATTAGATATTAAAGATTTTCCTAATCCTTACTGAGCAAAAGTAGATGTATGAAAAACATGATCTTCCATTTTAGTTTCATATTTCTCTTCAGAAGATTCAACTTGATAAAATAAATCGCTTATTCTCATATATTCACTCATTTTCCTTAAAGTAAAATTCAAATTAACATTCTTAAATTGATTAATATTACTGTTCAAAGCTTCAACTTGATCATTAGGTAAATAAAATTTATAATTAATCTTTCCAGCATATTCGTGTAAATTTTTATGATAAGAATCTCGTTTCCATTTTAGCACATCAAAATCAAATTCATTATGCTTTTCTATTTCAATTTTAAATTCCTTTTCAATATCTAAACCACTAAAATTAACTCTTAACATGCTTTCAAATTTAATAATATTATCCACAGCAGTTTCATAATCTAAAGAAGGACTTTTCTTAGAAATTAATTCTTTAGCTATCTTTCCTAAGTAAATATCAAATTCATTTGGACAATCAGTTATAGTCTTAAAAGTATATTGGAAATTTAACTTGCCAAATCCGCCATTCTTTAACTTTTCAAATTCTTCCTCTTTACTATAATGTTCTATTAATTCTTCTTTTGTATCAAACCATTCTCCCCTAGAGTCGTTATCAAACTCTTTTAATAATTTTTGAACTTCCTTAGGAGCGTTTTCAATATTTTCCATTACAGCAATTAAAAAATCCATAGGATTAATATCATAAGATTGAATATATTTTAACAAACCCCTATAGTATTTATAATTCCAAGTAAATTGAACTAACCATTGTAATTTCCTAAAGAAAAACAATTCTTCTTCTGACATATGTTTAGTCGACTTAACCATTTCTTCATATTCAAAAGATTTATACCCACCGTAAGTACCAAAACAAGTATCTATTAATCTAAACTTAGTCTTAATACCATTTCTTTCCCTATACTCAGGAAGAGACATCTCAGCTCCATTTAACAACCTACAATGATAAACAATTATCTGTCCAGCATCCATATCCATTAACTCTCTTAACGCGTTTAAATGACTCTCCTTAGTCTCAAAAGGCATTCCTAGCACCATTTCAGCATCTGAATCAATACCATTATCATGAAAAAAAGTTAGTAATTCCTTATATGCATCTTGACTAATATTATCTCTTCTAATTTCCTTTAAGGTTTCTAAATTCATAGATTGTAATGACGCATCAACACTTGCTAGCTCCCCCAACATAGTTGCAATTTTCTTTATCCCATCACTTTTATTCTTAGCCCAAAATGTTGTAACTTTCCTCGGGTAACTGTGTTTATCACTTAATTCCCTCATTATCTTAGAAAATTCATAATCCCTCTCACTAAAGATTCCAAAATTAGAATCAGAAATACACAATATGTTAGTATTCTTTGTTTCTTCTACTTTTTTAGCAATATAATAAAACTCTTCTTTTATTCTATCAAATGGAAACATAGCCATCTTCTGATAATCTAAATCTCCCCATACGCAAAAAGTACAAGGATATGGACATCCTCTATTTGTTTCTAAATTAGGAATTAAATTATCCTCAAAAAATTCATCCATTACTCCAGTTAAATACGGAGAAGGTATAACACTAAGATCTTTAATTACAGGAGTTTCTTCTCCTCTAATAACTTCATCTTTTTCTTTATCATAATATGCAGTATCTTTTATTACACTTTTTTTCATAAGATTAATGTCTTTATTACACTCAAAATATTTCTCTAAAAGATTAACAAATCCAGGTTCTCCTTTATGAATTACATAAAAATCTAAATTATTTTGTTTTTGTAAATAATCTTTTATTAAATCTGGTCTTATGTGTATATTCGGTCCACCCATTACAGTCATTATTTCAGGATGTTTACTTTTTACATATTTTAACAAATTAATATTTAAATTCTCATTCCAAGCATAATTACTCAATCCAAGAATATCAGGAGGATTTTTCTCAATCTCTTCTAATAATTTATCTGGGTATTTAAATAATTTAACTGTTAGTTTATCGCCATAAATTTTATTCAGATATGCTTTAATATATCCAATATTAATTGGAAACATAAAAGGACCTTTACCAACATAATTATGTACAAGATCAGCAAAATAAATTACAGTATTTTCTTTTTTAGATTGATTATTCATATTCAAAAGAAATTAAAACAGTATTTAAACCTTATCCCAAGTTATTCCTTCATCTTCTTTTATATCTCTCTTAGCTTCTCTTCCTACTATAACATCTAAATATCTAGGATGTAATCCTTCTAAAGATCTTTTCCTCCCAACCATATAATCTTCTATTTTAGTTCCCATGGGAATATCAATATTTGCTACAATTCTCCTTCTTCCAGATTGCATAGCATAAATCTCTTCTCCAGTTATTTTCCTAACCTCTGATCCAAGAGATAATCTAACTTCCTTAATACCATCTGTCATTTCCTTTAACTCAATAGGATCTACAGAAATAGGATGATCAGGTGCACCTTTAATATTCTTATCAATTGTAAAATGTTTTTCAATTAACTTAGCACCCAAAACAGAAGCTGCAATCGGAATATGAATTCCTAAAGTATGATCAGAAAGTCCAACAGGTTGTTCAGGAAAAACTTTTTGTAAAGTTTGCATAAATTTAACATTAGCCTGATCTGCTGGAGTAGGATATATAACCATACAATGCAATATAATAACATCGTTATTTCCTTCATTCTTAATAGCATTAACAGCTTCTTCAACTTCTCCAATATTACCCATTCCAACAGAAAGTATAATTGGTTTATTTTTCTTAGCAATATATCTCAAAAAAGGAATATTTGTTAAATCAGTGGAAGCAATTTTATACGCAGGAACCTCTAACTCTTCTAAAAAATCTACACTTTCTTCATCAAAAGGAGTAGATAAAAAAACAATATTTTTTTCTTTACAATAACTTACTAATTCTTTCCACTCATCTTTGCTTAAATCGTCCTGAGTTTCATATAAACTACTTTGCGTAGTTCCTTCAGCATTCTTTTCCCAAAATCTAGGAACTGTTTTAGTAACTAATTTACTTGAAGTAAATGTTTGAAATTTAATTGCGTCAGCACCACCTTCAGCAGCTTTTTCTATTAATTGCTTACCTCTCTCAAGAATACAATCATGATTGCATCCTGCTTCGGCAATTACATAAGTAGGATTATCTCCTCCAATAGATTTTTCCCCTATTTTTATTTCCCTCATAGAAAAAATATCAAAGAAATAAATATTTAAAGCTATTCATTAAAATTACGCTTAACTATATCTACAACTCTATCTAGTCCTTTACCATCAACTAATTCTTGTCCCTTTTTATTCATTTTTTCTCGTAAATTATAATCACTATTTAATTTATTTACTTCATTTCTCAACTCTTCTTCTAAGATTTTAGTTCCCAATCCTAAATAAACACTTGTTCCAAATTCAACAAATAATTTGTTTCTATTATCCTCTAATTCATTCTGCGCTAAAACTAATATAGGTAATCCAGTTGCAGCACATTCAAAACTTGTATATCCCCCCGAAACAATACCCACGTCTGCGTTTAACATTAATTTAGATAAATCACTTAACCCTTCATGTAGATTAACATTCTCATAATCAGAGTTTATCTTTTCTAGTTCATTTTTATATTTAAAATTAGGAACCATAACAATATCTAATTCTAAATTAGAATCCTTCAAAGCATTAACAGTCTTTAATGTTAAGCTATTCAAATCTGAACCTCCAAAACAAACAAAAATTCTTTTATTCTCTTTATTCAAAATTCTTTTAGGTAGATTTTTATAAGAATCACTCAATAAAGCATATTTAGGCCCATAGTAATATTCTTTTCTAGAGCCAGGATATAAAGAATTAATAACAACATTAGCAATGTTTCTAGTGTCAGTTTCTTGAGAATGCTCCATATTTATAATAAAAATATTATTCTCTTTTAACAATTCCATATACGCCTTATTAGCATATAATAAATCATTAAAAACAACATTAGGGTTATATTCCTTAATCAATTCAATTTGGCTTTTAATATCATCAAAATCAACTTCTTTAACATTATATCCTCTATCTTTAACAACATTCATACCTAACTTTGATTCTGAAGACATAACAAATAAAACTTCAATTTCGTCTTTGATTTTGTCAGCAATTCTCAAAGGGGTAAAAGTATGGCCCATTCCAACTTTATTATTCCCTTCTACTCTAAAAACTATTCTTTTCATAATAACACTAGAATAAATATTTTTATAAAACTAATCAAACTGTTATTTCTTTAGTTTTTTTAACCCATTCAACAGTTTCTTTTAATCCAAAATTTAAGTCATATAATTGTGTATATCCTAATTCATCATTAGCTTTACTTATATCTAAATAATTATGTTTTAAATCTCCAGTAAAAGGCCCAGAATATTCTGGTTTAACATCTTTATCTAAGAAGTTATTTATAATAAAAACTAATTCATTTAAACTTGTAGGAATACCACTTCCAATATTAATTATTTCTCCGTCAAAAGCGTCATTATTCAAAGCTTGAACATTAGCATCAACCACATTTTTTACATAAACAAAATCTCTTGTCTTAATTCCCTCACCCCAAATAACAGGATTTTCATTATTCAAAATTTTATCAATAAATTTAGGAACAGCTGCAGCATAATGCGTCTTTAAATCTTGTCTAGGTCCAAAAACATTACTTAATCTTAATATCACAGTTCTCAAACCGTAAGTTTCATGAAATAATTTACAATAATATTCTCCAAGTAATTTTGTAACAGCATAAGTGGATTTTGGCATAGGAACAAAATTCTCTTTTAAAGGTAAAACCGGATTTTCTCCATAAACAACAGAAGAACCTGCAAATAAAAATCCCTTAATATTATTTCTTCTAGCTGCTTCTAAAGCATTATACGTTCCGTTAATATTAACATTATGATATTCAATAGGATTCTTTATAGATTCTAAAATGTACTTCAACGCCGCGTAGTGTAAAACATAATCAAAATCCTTAAATTCCTTTTCTAAAAATTCTAAATCTGTAATATCACCTTCAACAAATTCAAATTTATCTTTAACATTCTCTAAATTATTTAAATCTCCATTACTCAAATTATCTATAACTTTAACTTCATGACCATTAGTTATCAATTCTTCAACTACATGACTTCCAATAAATCCTGCTCCCCCTGTAACTATTACTTTTGCCATTTATTTGTAAGTTAACCCTCCAACTTTTACTTCATCTTTAAATTTTTTCAATAATTCTCTTAACTGATCTTCATTAAGGTTACTATGATCAATATTAACATAATACTCCCCGCCTTTACCAACTTGAAAATATTTACTCCAATCAGAGTTTTCTGGTTTCATAATTTGTATACCATATTTTTCAGGATCTTCCCACAAAGGAGTACTTGGATAAGGTGTTAAAATATAAGCATCAGCATATTCCAAATTTAAACTTCTAGCAAAATTAATTGTATCTATAGCCGTCTCCCAAGTTTCTCCAGGCAAACCAATAATAAAAAATCCTTTAACTTTAATACCTGCTTTATGACACATTTCAACACCTTTTCTTTGTATATCCACTGTCATATACTTCTCCATTTTTTTTAATACTTCATCATTTCCACTTTCCAATCCTAAACTTACAATATCGCAACCAGCATTTCTTATACTATAACATAGTTCTTGTGTCAATAAATTAGCTCTCGTAGTACATCTCCAAGTGATATCTTTTTTAGGGAAATTTTCTGTAATCAGATTACATAGTTTTAAAACCCTATCAAATTTAAATGTGAAAATATCATCTCCAAAATAAAATCCCCTTATATCAAATTTATCATATAACAATCTCATCTCTTTAATAATATTCTCTGGGCTTCTTGCTCTCCATTTTTTAATTTTAGCAGATCCACAATAAACACAACTAAAGACACATCCTCTTGAGGTAACCATAACAACAGCCTTCTTACCATTTAAATCCATATCATATTTTCCCATGTTAAGATTATCATAATCTGGGAAGGGCAGTGCATCTAAATCTTCAATAGGTTTAGAAATAATAAGTTTAGTTTCATCACCTCCCAAAATTTTTTTAATAGCTTCTTCTCCATCGCCAACAACTAAATGATCAAAAGTTTCGTTACTAGTTTTTTCAGTAGGCATATCTGTAATATGATTACCTCCTGCAATTAATTTTATATTTGGATACAATTCTCTTATTTTTTTAGCTAGTTTTATACAATCAAAATAATTTGGTGTTGAAACACTAAAACAAACATAATCATAATTATTCTTTAAATTTTCAAATAAATATTCTTCATTATCATGATTTAAATCAATTAACTTAGAATTATAACCTAATTTTTTACAATAAGAATCCAATAAAGCTAATCCTAATGGCAATCTATCTCCTTTTTTATCTAAAAACTTATCTTCAGGATTAACAAATAAAATTGATTTCATTTTTCTTTTATCATCCCATTCCCATCAGGGATTAAATTAATTACTTGTTTTATTGGCATACACAAATCTTCAACTTCATGTGCCCTTTCATTTCTTAAAATAGATTCTGAAACTTTAACCATTGCTGGATACGCTGACCTAAGTAAATGATTTGCATAGATTACCATATTAATTCCGTTATCAGCGAGTTCTTTTTCTGTTATATGTGAATATGTTGAAGGCACAACAACCAATGGAACTTTATTTTCAAATTCTTTATACTTTTGACAAAATTCTTTAATTTCATCAAAGCTCTTTTCCTTACTATGTATCATTATAGCATCAGCTCCAGCTTCAATATATGCCTTAGCTCTCCTTAACGCATCATCCATACCTTTCTTTAGAATCAGACTTTCAATTCTTGCTATAATCATAAAATCTTCTGTTACTTGTGCTTGTTTACCAAATTTTATTTTATTTGAAAAATCTTCTATTGTATCTTGAGTCTGCTCTACATCAGTTCCATATAAAGAATTTTTCTTTGAGCCAATTTTATCTTCTATTATAACAGCAGAAATTCCTAATCTCTCCAAAGATTTAACTGTAAAAATAAAATGTTCTGCTAATCCTCCACTATCACCATCTACAACTATTGGTTTTGTAGTAACTTCCAAAATCTGTTCAATAGTATTTATCCTTGATGTAACGTCAACAGTTGCAGTGTCTGGTTTTCCTTTTGATGTTGAATCAGTTAAACTGCTTTCCCATATTCCATCAAATTCTCTTAGCTCTCCATTATCTAAAGTAATATTAGTTTTTTCAGCTATTAAACCAGTTAAACCATTATGAGCTTCTAAAATTCTTACAATTGGTTTTGCAGCCAATAATCTTCTTAATTTGTTTTTTCTAAGTTCAGGAGTAGTTCCCATTTCCATCATATTTTGTATTAAATCTGTTGTAGAAA
Organism: archaeon; assembly: GCA_002688355.1. Lineage (GTDB taxonomy): Archaea > Nanobdellota > Nanobdellia > SCGC-AAA011-G17 > GW2011-AR20. The sequence continues at coordinate 143,368 of NZCT01000024.1, forward strand.
CATCTCTTGTGTATTCAGGTTCGATTAATTTTCCACCCCATTCTTTCATTGCTTCAACAATATCATCTCTTTTACCTTTTTGAATTCCAGTCCTCCAATCCGTACCGTGAACCATGAAATCTGCTTTTAATTTTCTAACATTAGGAACATAATCCCATGTTTCTTGAGGAATAACTTCCTTAACACCTTTTAAATTTTCTACAACAACTTTTCTTTGTTCAAAAGTTAAAAAAGGAAGCCTCTTATAATTCGCAATAGCTTTATCTGTAAGTAAACCGACAGTTACATCTCCTAATTTTCTCGCTTCTTTAATTATATTAAGATGACCATGATGAACTGAATCACCACTCATTGGAACATATACAATTGTCATTTTATTCCTCCTTGTTAATCAAACCACTTTTTTGTTTCATTTGCAACTCTCTCTCCACTAGGAAGATATGATAATTCTTTTTGTGTAGAAAGATTTATTGCTCCAGATATACCTAAAGTTGCAATTCTTCCATTTTCTTCTCCATTATTTGAAAAAGCATGTCTAATAAATGGTTGAATATACATTGAATCTCCTTTACGTAAAATATCATTAAAAGTTTCTCCATTATGAATCCAACTAAAATCTAAATCAGAATCTCCATAATTATAAACATAAGTATGTAATGAATTATAAAATCCATTTTCAAGATTTTTTTCTTTAGAAAGAACTTCTATCTCAAAACCTTTCATAAAAGGCATTTTAGAACTTCTAGCTAAAGGATGTAATCTATAATTTTTATTCTCTGCATTAGGATAAAAATATCCTTCTTCTTCATCTTTACGTTTTACTACAACAACTTCTTCATTTGGTTTATAGTCAGGAATCATTAAATCACTAATTTCAATATTTAACACATTAGCAATTTTCTGTAAATCCTCAAAAGACTTATCTTGATTTTCATCTAAAATTCTATCATCTATTGTTCCATCTAAATCTCTTAAACTTTCTAAAGAAATTCTTTCATTATCCATATGTTGTTTGATTAATTGACTAACTGCTTTGTTATGATTTCTATAATCTAATGTAAATCCTTCAATAGCTCTTTCACCTAACGCATAAAATTCTTTTTGTGCTCTACTTATATCCCCTCCAAATGTAACAGCAATAATAAGAGCTTCGTCTTCTTTACTTCTATTAGTAAAACTATGTGGCCAAAAAGGTGTTATATAATTAGAATCACCAGTATTCATCTCTTCACAATATCTTTTCCCATTCACTTCATAATAAAAATTAACAGGGCCAATAAAAAAAGTCATTTGATGCATAAAATGTCCATTATTATAAGCTACATCAAGATTATTTGGATCACTATTCTCAACATATCTTAATTCTTTAATCCATTCTGGTTTAAAACCACTTAGCTTTGACATTGCTGTATCTCTATAATCATAATAATCTGTTCTTTCTCCAGTTTTATCTTTTCTATCAAATATTCTACTTGTTTCTTTAGATTCTTCTTCTCTCATTATTCTTACACCATTTTTACAATCATCTTCTATAAGGTGCAAATCAGAAACATCAATAGGATAACTTAAGCCAATCTTATTTATCAATTCATATGTTTCCTCCTTTTTACAATCCCCAGATAATATTGAATTTAGTTTTCCAGCATCCATTCCAACCTCTGTAGCACAAGCTTCTGGAGTTCTCTTTAAATCATTTAATTCACTTAATATTCTTGAACCAACTAATTTTAAAAAATCGTCTGTCATTTTCCCCTCCCGTTTGCCTTATCAAAATCTTGAACAGTATCAAACTCTTTCCAATTTCCCTGAATTATTGTACAGTGTATTTCTTCATTCTCATCTATTAATTCTTGGAAAATATCAGTTATGTAAGCTTTTTGCCATTCCTTTGTATTTTGGAATGAATCTAGTTTCTGTAACTTTAAATTTAGTCTATCAAAATGTTTTAAAAAGATTTCTATGCCTTTATAGGTAAATTTCCAAAGTCCAATAAACTCTCCTTGTCTATTTTTAGGTGTTTCATGAGTAAAAATATGTTTTCCAATCTTCATAATTTTTTGATTATCATCAAAAATAACATTTTCAGCTTCATCAACTGGATGATCTGTTCTTCCTTCATAATAATCTTGCCAATCAATATCAACAACAGCGCTAATATGTTCTTTAGATATTTTTAATTTATTAACAACACTTGAACCATACCAAATATCAGAATAGCTTATTATAACATCTTCTTTTTCATTTTTAGCTTCTTCTAATTTTTCCCTTGCACAAATTAAAGAATGTAAAATGTTAGTGTTCCCAAAATCTATATTTTCAAAATATGTTAATTCTGGAAAAATAATCTTTTCTTTTTTATATCCTCTTATTACAGATATATCATTTACCCCATTTTCTCGTAAAACATCTAAAATATTCTGAAGAATTGGTTTACCTCTAATTTTTAACATGCATTTAGGCGTATCCTCCGTTAAAGGTCTTAACCTTGTAGAAGGTCCTGCTGCAATAATTATTGCCTTCATTCAAAAACAAAAATAAGCAAAATTTATAAGTCTGACTAAAGAATTACATTTCTATCGTACTTAGAATTACATTAACATCTTCTTCTGTTGGAACTTCAATACTATTAAACATTCTTTCTGGCGTGAAACCTTCTTTTGTTATTATAGATTTATCGTCAATTTTTGCATCTTTTAAAGTTAAAGGAGCACCTATTTGGGATTTTAAAGATTGGATACTATCATATAAAATTTCGAAATGATTTTTATTAATCGAAGGGAATATATATTCAACAAGACCATTTAATTTTTTTCTCACTAAATCAGATCTATCATAGTTAAATTTCAAAATTTCTGGTAAAGTCAAAGCGCAAGCAAACCCATGTTCTAAATCAAAATGAGCTGTCATTGGATAAGAAAGTGAATGTGCAGGACCTGTAGTTGTCCTACTTATAGCTATACCAGACCATAAACTCGCATACATCATTCTTTCTCTAAATTTAACTTCGTTAGGGTATTTATAGGTTTTTTCTAAATAACCAAATACTTCAGCTATATTAGTTGGAATAAAATTATCAGTTAAAGAGTTAGAATTTTTATTAAAATAAGCTTCAAATAATTGAGTCAACGCATCTAATCCAGTTGCTGCAGTGATTTTCCCAGGTAAAGATAAAGTTAATTCAGAATCTAAAATAGCATAATCAGGACTAACTATATATTTTTCAGGGCCTCCAAAAGATTGTTTCCTTTTATCTTTATAAAAAACAGAAAAAGGTGTAACTTCTGAGCCAGTACCAGCAGTAGTAGGGATAGCTACAAAAGGGACTTGTTTCTCTTTTATTTTACCTTGAGTAAAGTCTCCATTAAAACCCAAAATTGAAGTATCATTTCTATAAACACAAGAAATAATTTTTCCAATATCCATCACAGCACCACCACCTGCACCTATGACCATATCAGAATCATATTCTATCAATTTTTCTAAAGCGTCTTGAACTCCTTCAAGTGTTGGAGAACCTTCAACATTATTATAAACAAAAACATCTCTACCATCTAACAAATTTTTCGTTACATCTAAAAATCCTGATTTTTCAAAAGAATTCTTTCCAGTAACAAGAAATATTCTTTTTGCATCATGTTCTTGAATTATTTCTTTTAATTGATAAAGTCCATTTTCATTGCATATTTTTGTTGGAATATTAAAATATTTCACTTTATTGCTTCCATAAATCTCTTAGTTATTTCTTCAGGTAATAATTCAATTCTCTCAATATCTTCTAGATTGCCTTTCTTAACATTAACTAATAAAAAATTAGGGCCATCCAATTCCAATAATTCTTTAATAACCTTTTCTAAATTCTCCTTATCATTAACTTTTCTAGAGTTTGTATATCCACAAGCTAAAGCAATATCTTTAATCTCAGTTGTATTTGATGTAGTTCTTTGTCCTCCTGTAGAAGACCAAGATTCATTATCTAAACAAATATGTAAAAAATTCTTAGGTTTAATATTTCCAATTGTAGATAAAACTCCAAGATGCATTAAAGCAGCACCATCACCATCTAAAACAATTATTTTCTCTTTAACTTCTTTAGCAATACCCAATCCAATAGATGAAGCATGACCCATTGAACCAATAACATAAAAATTTTTAGGAGCATCATCCGCTTTATTTAACTCTCTTGAGATCATTCCAGTAGTAGAAATTCTAATCATATCTTTTGTATTATTTGCTATTAATTCTACAGCGTCATATCTAGACATTTCGTAATTTGTTTTATGTTGAGATTCATATTTTTCTATAAATTCAGGATTAACAATTAAAGCTACTGTACTTGTATTTTCCAATTCATCATTAGCCCATTTAATATCATCAAAAGATTCTAAAACTTTAGATTTAATATTAGCTAATTCTAAAAACTCTTTAGTATTCTCCCCCATATACCAATGTTCAGGAGCATCTTTTTTATTAGCAGGATTACCTCTCCATCCAACTAATAATAAACTTTTAGTGTTGTACAAATTATTCAAAGAAGTTTGAGGGTTAATTAAATTCCCAATACCAGCATTTTGCATCATTACAACAGGTTTTTTCCCAGTTAAATAAGAACCAGCACCTCTTGAAAAAGCTAAACCTTCATTAACATCAGGAATATATTCATTTTTCAAAGTATCTAAATAATTAAAAAATCCACCAAATGAAGAATCAGCAACACCCATAAAAGGACCAAAATTATATTTTTTCAATTCTTGATACAATTCTTCAGGTTTCATATAGTTTTTTAGATGGAAATGTTTAAAAGTTTATTCCATAAATGTCTACAAATGGTAGAGTCAATTAAAAAACTAAGAGAAATTTGCCAAAAACCTGTAACTTTTAATTCATTTTATCAAAGAATAATGGCAAGAAGATTTTCCATTTACTTAGTATGGTTATTAATTCCTTTCAAAGTTTCTGGCAATCTAGCATCTTTCTTAATGTTATTAACTGGAATAACTGCATCAATATTTTTTACAGTCGGAAGTTACTGGTTTTACGTTATCGGAACTTTACTTTTACAGTTATGGTTTGTCCTAGATCACGCAGATGGTGAATTAGCACGTTACTGGAAAAAAGCATCTACAAAAGGTATTTTCATCGATAAACTAACTCACCATATTGTCCATCCATTAATTTTCTTAGGATTAAGTATTGGATTATACAAACAATTTAACAATCCTATAATGTTAATCTTAGGTGCCTTTACAGCATATTTTCTATTACTTCAAGATCTAATAAACATAGATAAAGTTGAAGCCATTAGAATAGCTTCTAAAATTAAAACTAAAAATAACAAAGAAGAAAAATTAACTCTAAAAAATTCTTTATTTACAAAAGTTACTTCTGTAGTTTACAAAATACCAGGTTTAATGAACATAGTAACAATTTCAGCTATTTTAAACATATTACACTTTACATTTTTCTTTTATGCAGTAACATTTCCAATAATGATATTACTAAAATTAATTTACAATTTAAAAATTCCAGAGGAACAATTTAAATGAAAACCTTAGATTTAGGTTGTGGACATCATAAAGTAAAAGGAGCATTTGGTGTAGATTTTATTAAATTACCAGGAGTTGATTTTGTCTGGGATTTGAACAAAACATTACCAAAAGAATTTCATAATGAATACGATGTAGTTTACTCAAATGGTGTAATTGATCATCTTGGAAATCCTCTAAATTTTTTAGAAGGATGTAAAAAATACCTAAAGAAAGATGGGAAACTAATAACTATTGTCGATAACGGAGATTATTGGAGATATCACTTACATCTAGGAAATTATCACGCGGACTTGTGGGAAAAAGATTTTCCAGATCATCCTGAAACACATCATAAAATGTTATTTCAAATGAAACACATAGAAAAAATATTAAAATTATTAGATTTTAAAGTAACAAATAAAAAATACATAAGACTAACAGGAACTTGGAAAGATTATCATATAGATTATTTATTGCCAAAATTTATTGGCTGTAATTTCATGAAAATAGAAGCTATAAAAAATTAAAATTTTTGCTTGCCTGAAAAAAATCCTTTCCAAAAACCAAATATTGTTATTATATCCTTAAAAAATTTAAAAAAAGGAACTAAAATTATTCTAACATCCTTAACATGTTTGTAAACACTAAAAGTATATTTTCCAATTAAAATTAAAATAAGAATTATAGCTATAATATCAAAAACAGGAACAAACAGTGCTAAATATAAAAAAGTTGAAGTTATAGGATTCCAATATTTACTAGAAAAACTTTTCTCCCCATATCTTGCAAAATTAACACCAGAAGCCTCCGCTAATGGTAATGCTTTATCAAATAACTGTTTCTTCAAGGATAAATTATAAAACCCGTGTAAATGTAATAAACTAACTTTTGCAGTTTTTATTTTGTATTTTCTTTCCTTAATCTTCCACATTAAATCAGTATCCTCTCCAGCAATTCTAAAAGTTTTATAATCATATAATCCTACTTTAAGCAATAATTTTTTATTAAATAAAGTTGGTCTTCCTTCTTTCTGTTCATCTTTTAGACTAACTTCATAATCTTTTACCAAAACAACTTTACTCCAAAAATCAAACTTATTCCAGTAATTTTTAGGTATAACTAATTTTGAAGCTACAACCCCAATTTTCTTCGAAGAATTATATGTTTTAACTATTTCATTAAGCCAATTATTATCAGCAAGAACACAATCACACCATATTATACATAATAACTTATATTTAGAAATTTTAATAGCTTTATTCAAAGATCTAGCTAAACCAATATTTTTCTTATTTTTAATTAATTTAATATTTTTATATTTAGAGATTGTTCTAACACTATTATCCTTAGATTTATCATCTACAACAATTATCTCAACTTCTCCATTATATTTTTGATTTTGAATAGATTCTATGGCTTTGCCTATAGTATTCTTTGCATTATAATTTGGAATTATAAAAGATACATTTTCCATAGAATTCCACTTAAAGAACAATTCTTAAGTTTTTCTAAATAGAATTTTATATGGTAAAAATAGGGTTAATAAAGAACGAATATGGATGGAAAAGAATATTAGAACAGGAAAAAACACCTTGGGAAATCGCTAATTTAGCTAAAATTAATGAATACCCATTCTTAATATTAAATTCCACAAAAACATCAAATACAGAAAAAAAACAAATTAAAAACTATATAAAAGATGGAGGAATTATTTTAACAGATTTATCCTCTTTAAATACAATATACAAAAGTAAAAAAATATCAAAAGTTTACATAAAATCAATTAAAGAAAACAATAATTTATTTAAGAATATTCAAAAAATAAACATAGAAAATTATGGCTATAAATTAAAGAATAAAGAAGTAAAAATACATAAATTCAAAATTGGCAAAGGGTTAATCATAGCTCTTCCATTCAATTTAAATTCCTTAATGAAAGATAGTAGATCAAAAAGACAATATCTTCCATCTCCACATTCTGCATTAAAAGAAAACATTTCAATAGTTTCAAAAGGAGATTTAAGAAGATTAATCATAAATTGTTTCCACTACATATATTCAATTAAAAAAACTCCATATGTTCATTTATGGTATTATCCAAATAATTATAATTCAGTATTTACGTACAGAATAGATTTAGATATATTTAACAAAAATGAAATTAATAATATAATAAATGTAATAAAAAACAACAATAAAATAAAGTTAAATTGGTTTATTTCTGTTATAAATTCTAAAAATCATGAAAAAGGAATATTAAAACTACATAATTTAAATCAAGATATACAATCTCATTCTTATAAACATTTAGTCTTTAATTCTCTAAAAGAAAATTACAAAAATATCCTAGAATCAAACAGATTCATTTCAAAATTTAAAGAAAAACCAATTGGATTTGCAGCACCCTTTGGACATTGGAATGAACCTCTAAATGAAGCATTAAAAAAATTAAATTACAAATATAGTTCAGAATTTTCTTTAAGTTATGATGACTTACCTTTTTATCCCTCTTCAAAAAATAACAAATCAAAAATATTACAACTCCCAATATATCCAACTTGCGTTGGTTTACTAGAAATGCAACTATACACAAAAAATAAGATGAAATCCTATTTTGATTATTTAATAGATATGCAGTATAGAAAACAAATGCCTTTATTTTTATATGATCATCCAAACAATGGAATAGGTAAACATCCTAAAATTTTAGAACATATCTTAAAAAAAATAAAATCTTTAAATAACGTATTAATTACTGATTATCTCCAATTTTACAATTGGTGGGAAAAAAGAGAAAAGATAAAGTATAGCATTTCATTATCAAAAAACAATTTAAAAATAATTACGAATAATAAAGATAAAGATATTTACATAAGAATAATTCTCCCTAATAACAAAGAAGCTAGAATAATTCTAGAAAATAAAACTATAAAACTAAAAGAAATTAAAATAAAAGAAATTCCAATATTCAAAGATAATAAAATAACGAATATTAATATTCTAAAATCAAAATTATTATTTTCAGTCTATTACTTAAAAATACTAATAAAAGCACTAAAGAGAAAATTTTTATCTAAAATTTTATAAACCCTTCCAATTTGTAAATCATATGATCCTAGAGCAAAATTTTAAAGATTTTTACAAAGGTAAAGATGTAATAGTAACAGGTGGTTGTGGTTCAATAGGTAGAGAACTAGTAAAGCATCTTCTTAAATGTGACATTAAAAAAGTAAGAATTTTTGATCAAAACGAATTTAGCATACACAAACTAAAAACTGAACTAGGGGAAAGCGAAAAAATAGATTATATAATAGGCAATATCAGAGATTATGACAGTATAAGATCATCTATGAAAGGTGCAAATATAGCATTTCACACAGCAGCATTAAAACATGTTCCATTTTGTGAAACAGACCCTATAGAAGCTGTGAAAACAAACATAATTGGAACACATAATTTGATTGAAGTTGCAAAAGAAGAAAATCTAGAAAAAGTAATATTCATAAGTACAGACAAAACAGTATACCCCATCTCAGTAATGCCTGCAACTAAACTTTTATGTGAAAAATTAGTGTTAAACACAAGAACATTTGATCTACCAACAAAATTTACTTGCGTCAGATTTGGGAATGTCCTAAAATCAGATGGTTCTGTTATTCCTTTATTTGTTGATCAAATAAAAAAAGGTTATATAAATATAACAGATGATAGGATGAGTAGATTTTTTATGTCATTAGATGATTCTGCAGATCTTGTTTTAAAATCAGCTGTAGAAGCACAAGGTGGAGAAATATTTGTATTAAAAATGAAATCACTAATGATAAAAGATTTAGCAGAATCACTAATAGAAGAATTTACACCCAAAATAAATAAAAGTCCTGAAGATATAAAAATAAATTATATTGGTGCTCGATCTTCTGAAAAATTATATGAACAACTTATGAGCGATGAGGAAGTTCCTTATGCTGAAGATTTAGGAGATAGATTTGTAATTAGGAAAAATGGCCAATATAATAAAGATAGTAAAATAGACAAAAGTCTTTTCATATCTGAATATAGTGAAAAACTTTCTAAAGATGAAATAAAAAAGATGTTTTCAGAAATTAATTTATTAGAAAATTAATTTAAAAGATCTTTATAACATTTAATCATTCTATCTGTAGCAACTTCCCATGTAAAATTATTCAAGATGTGTTCTCTCAATTTATTATCTTTATCTTTCTCATATGCTAGTACAAGTTTCTTTTCAATATCTTTATCATCAAAAGGATCAACATAATGAGCATAATTTTCAAAGTATTCTTTTGGGCTACCTCTTGAAGTAATTAATATATTAGCTCCAGCCAAACCACCTTCTAAAACAGATAATCCTGGATTCTCTAACCAAGAAGGTAAAGCAACCATTTTAGCTGCCGCGTACGCAGAACCAAGCATAGTGCTATCATGATCAAACCTATCCAAGAAAATTATATCTTTATTATCTCCTGCTTCTTTAACACATAATTTATAATATTCATCTCCCTCTTGATAATTTTTACCTCCAACAATAACTAATGGGTACTTTAACTTATTAACAATTTTAATTAATTTATGAACATTTTTTCTTGGTTCTATCCTTCCAGTATACAAAATAAAATCTTTTAATCCATATTTCTCTACAAATTCTTTTGAATCAGAATCATAAAATCTTCTATCTATAGCATAAGGAATTACCCTATATTTATCTTTATTTAATTTATAAGAATTATCTATAACATCTCTTTCAGCCTTTGAATCTGTAATTATTCTATCAGCCATATTTAACATTTTAGAAGCATATGTAAATCTATTAAAAAAAGGAGTATTATGCGTTAAAGCGTAACCACCCAATTTTACTTTGTCTTTAAAGTTAGTTCCACTCTTAAAAGCAAATTTCAAAGATGGCCAAGAATATATTGGTGTAATTGCTATAGGAACTTTTTTATTATGTGCAACATTTATCACATCATAACAATTATTTGATAATCCAAAATTATGTAATATATCAAAATCTTCTAATTTATCATTCCACTGATCAAATAATTTTACATCAATTCCTTTCTTTAACAAAAATTCCTTAGTTTTACTTAACAAAATCTCCCCCCCACCAGGAGCTTGAAATCCACTATTATTAGAATTAAGTAAAATTTTCATCTTAATATATATTTTTCAATGTGTCTAAAATCTTTACAGCCGATTTACCATCTCCAAAAGGATTTTCCCAATTAGTATCTCTACCCATCATAGTTTCAACAGATTCTAAAATTTTATCAGGATTTAAACCAGCTACAATATTGCTTCCCACATTTACTGTTTCAGGTCTTTCAGTAGTTAATCTCATAGTAACACAAGGAATTTTTAATATACAAGCCTCTTCTTGTATTCCACCAGAATCTGTAATCATAAGTCTAGCATTAGTTTCTAATTGTAAGAATTCTAAAAATCCGACAGGCTCTATAATTTTAATACATTCAGGGATTTTCAAATTAAAAGTATTAATCATTTTCTTAGTTCTAGGATGTAACGGCCATACAATCGGAAGCTTATATTTTTGATAAACCATATCCATTGCTTTCAAAATATTACTTAAAGTTTCTTTATCATCTACATTTTCTCCCCTATGTGCTGTTACTAAAAAATATTTTTTCGCTTCTAAATTTAATTTTTCTAAAAGACTTTTATCTTTATTAGCAATTTCCATGTTTTGATAAACAGAATCAACAATTGTATTTCCAACAACATGAATTCTTTCTTCATTAGTTCCTTCATCAAGTAAGTTTTGCTTAGCCCCCACAGTAGGAGCAAAATGATAATCGGCTAGCTGTCCTATCGCAATTCTATTTGTTTCTTCTAACATTCTTAAATCATCACTTCTTAAACCTGCTTCAATATGACTTATATCTATACTAGCTTTTGCAGCAGCCAATGCACCAGCAAATGCACTAGTTGGGTCTGCAAAAACTATCATGTTATCTGGTTTTTCTTTTTGTAAAACATCAAAAGCTCTTTTACTCATAAAACTAATCTGTTTCTTAAAAGAATCATACCCACATTCAAGATTATACTTAGGAGGATTCAAATTTAGCTCCTCAAAAAACAATTTATCCATATCATATGAATAATGCTGATTAGTATGTATAACAAAATGATCAATATTTCTATTTACCAACTCTCTAAATACAGGCGCAAGCTTAATAATTTCAGGCCTTACTCCAAGAATGACACCAATCTTCATAAGATTTAGGTTTCAAAAAATTATATAAATCTATTGCTGGCTTTTATAGTATTCAACAGTTCTTCTTAACCCTTCTTCTAAAGAAATTTTTGGTTCCCATCCTAACAAATTTTTAGATTTAGAAATATCTAATCTTTGTTTAACAATACTATCTCCTGGCCTTAATTCTGAAAAAATCAAATTAGATTGACTATTTGTAAGATTTTTAATAGTCTCCGCTAATTCCTTGATACTTGAGCTAGTACCGGAACCAAAATTAAAGCTTTCTCCAAAAACATTTTCAGATTTACCAAGTGCCAACAATCCTCCAATAATATCATCAATATAAATAAAATCTTTCCCTTGTAATCCTCCACCATCTAATTTTAAATCTTCATTTTTTAAAGCACGTTCAGTAAAAATATGAACAACATTGTTCCCTTGTCTTGGCCCATATACATTAAAGAGTCTAACTACCACCACAGGTACTTCATAATTAAGAGAATATGATCTACAAAAGATTTCAGAGGATACTTTACTATCAGCGTAAGGATTTCTTGGGTCAGGAAAGTCACTTTCTTTCGCTACTTCTTTTTTACCATAAACTTCCGAGGTAGAAGGAAATACTAATATCTCAAAATCAGAGTCTTCCTTATCTTTAATCAGTCTAATAGACTCTAAAACATTGATAGTTCCCATAAAATTAATATTAAGAACTTCTAAAGGGTTTTTAATAGAATATCCAACATTATTATTAGCAGCTAAATGATATATTATTTGGGGTTTATTTTTAACAATCAAATCTATTGTCTCTTTATCAGAAACATCACCAACAATAACTTCTTTTAATTTATTTTCAATATGGCCAATATTTTCTAATTTTTCTTTATGAACATAAACAGAAACAGAAGCCCCTAAATCTACTAATTTTTCAGTTAGATGACTTCCTATAAAACCGTCTGCCCCAGTTATTAATACTCTCTTTCCGCTGTAAAATCCATCATCCATATATGCATAGTAAATCAAATATTTTAAAAATGCTATGATTAGCTATTAATTATGAACTTTGCCTATTCCATCTTAAAAATACCTTACCAAGGTTTTAAGAGGATTTACAGAAAATTAAGACTACTAAAGAATAAAAATTTGTCCAAAGTAAATAAAAATCTTTTAGTAAAAAAATTTAAAGAAATAGGTTTAAAATCAAATATGAATTTATATGTTCATTCTTCATTAAGTTCTTTTGGTTATATAGAAAATGGTCCAAATACAGTTATTGAAGCTTTAAAAGAAGTTGTAAATAATGGAACAATCATGATGCCAACATTTACACATCCAAAAGAAATCTTTACGTTAGCTGATTTTTGTTGGACTGGATCCATACCAGAAACATTTAGAAAACAAGAAAATACATCAAGAAGTATTCATCCATTACATTCAATTTCCGTACAAGGAAATAATACAAAGTATTTAACGAAAGATCATGAGAACAGCAAAGCATCTTTCGATGAAAATTCTCCTTTCAAAAAATTCATAGAGTTAGAAAATTCATATATTCTAATGTTGGGAACAGAAAATAATAGCATGATCCATTATATTCAAAATAAGCTCAATTTTCCAAATTTATTCTTATCAGAAACAAAAAAAACTAATTTTAATAATAGAACAATAGAATCAAAACAACATCATCCAGAATTATCTATAACATACATTTACAAAAACAAAAAATGTTCTGATGTAGATTTTCTAGTTAATATGTACAGAGATTTAAAATTTGAAGAAAGAGAAATAATGAAAACAGTAAAAATAGGGAATGCTACTTGTCGTTTAATTGACACAAAAGATTTTATAAAATTTGGTACACCCTATTTAGAAAAAAATATGGAAGAATACAAACAAAAATATTCAGAATTAAAAAATGGAACCAACTAAATCCTACCACATTATAGCAGATGGTTACAAAACAATAAGAATTAAATCTTATAATCCAAATACACCGAAGATTTCATCTACAGAAAAAGAATTTCTAAAAAAATTTATCAAAGAGCAAAGTGAAAAATCAAAGTCTGTAGGAGGTTCTTTCTATGATGGTTCTTTGGTAGGTGCTCTAATTGATTCAATTAAATTGAAGGATAAAGAAATTAGTTTTGATACACAACAAATAAAATACTCTCAGCATACAGGGTTATACAGAAATTCTCATAGCTCAAAAATTCAAGCAGTATATGTAAACAGTCTAGTTATAACAGATGATAATATGCTTGTTTTTGGTAAAACTCAAGCTACAGAACATGATTGGATGAATCGTTTAGGAATTCCTGCTGGAGGATTACAAGAAAGCCCAGATGGTTCACCATCCTTAGGCTCAACAATATACGCAGAACTAGCTGAAGAAATAGGGATTGCACCAGAGCATCACATAAAAAAAGGAGGAATCATTCCAGGGTGGATCAGTGGAGCAAGTAAAAGAGAAAAAAATTATCATTTAACAGTATCCTTTATAACATCTTTAAAATTAAGCCAAAAAGAGATGACATCTTGGTTTAAACAATGGAAAAACTCAGTAGAAAATAACATAAAATCAATTAAGGTAGAATTTAAAGATTTGGAGTTTATCCCTAATGATTATAATCATTTAAAAAAATTTATTGTTGAACAAAATAAAATGGGAAACAAATCAGTTATACTCCCAAAAACTTTAGATGTTTTAGAAGAATGGGTAACAACATATAAATGTGATATAAAAAATTTAGGGAAAAATAAGGGATTATATTTACCACAACCAAAGTTAAAAAATGGAACCAGTTAAATTCTCAGAATTAAAAGAAGGAATGAAAGGAACTTATTCTAAAAAAATAACTCAAGAAGATGTAGACGCTTTCATAAAAATATGTGATGATGTAAATCCAATACACGTAAGTGAAGAATTCGCAGCTAAAACACCATTAAAAACAAAAATAGTTCATGGTATTCTAACTTCAAGTTTAATATCAAATGTTGTAGGAACAAAAATTCCAGGCCCGGGTTCAATATGGTTAGATCAAAATTTAAAATTCTTAAAACCAGTATACATTAACGACGAGATAACAGCAACATCAGAAATACTAGCAAAACTAGATAGACAACAAGTCATGGTAAGAACAACATGTACAAATCAAGATGGAGAAATAGTCATAGAAGGAACTGGTTTACATAAAATGTTAAATCCTTAAATAGACAATCCACCATTAACATTTATTACTTGTCCTGTAACATAATCATTTGTCAATAAAAATATTACAGAATGTGCAATTTCTTCAGCTTTTCCCACTCTCTTCAAAGGTATATTCTCTAAAAATTTACTTAAAACATCTTCAGGAATAGCACTTCCTAATCCTGTATCTATAACACCAGGAGCTACCGCATTAACAGTAATTCCTTTACCAGAAACTTCTCTAGCTAATGCCTTCGTAAAGCCAATAACACCTGCTTTAGCTGCAGAATAATTTGTTTGTCCAAAGAAACCTATTTGTCCAGAAACACTCGATATATTAATAATTTTACCATAATTATTCTTAAGCATTTCCTCTACAACAGGTTTAGTAACATTAAACATACTATTCAAATTAGTATCAATAACTTTATCCCATTCTTCCTTTCCCATGTTCTTAAAAGTCTTATCTTGTGAAATTCCAGCATTATTAATTAAAAAATCAATTTTCCCATATTTAGAAATTATACTACCAATCATTTCTTTACATTCTTCAACATTACAAACATCTGCCTTAAAAGTCATTCCATTAGTTAATTTAGAAACTTCTTCTGCATTGTCCTTATCCTTAGAATAATTTACTATAACTTTACAACCTTTTTTAGCTAATTCCATAGCTATTACTTTTCCAATACCTCTAGAAGATCCTGTTATTAATGCAATTTTATCTTTTAATTTCATTTTATTTCCATTGTTAGTCAGATCTACAACTTAATTTTCTTAAAGATTCTATTGATGGTTTAGTTTCACAACTAAGTTTATTTATAGAATCAATTAATAGATTAAGCTGATCATTTAAAATTTCATACATTACATCTTGTTTAGATTCTGGTAGTAAAGAAATTTCATCCATAGGCAATAATAACAAGTCATGTATTTCGCATATTTCTCTTTCATTATACTTTCCATCATATTTATTTGTTAAATAAGATAATATATTTTGATCTGCCATAACTATAATTTATATGAGAAATATTTATAAGTTTATTCTTATTTTCTTTCAATATCCAACCAATTATGATATTCAGGTAATTCATCTTGAAGTGAATAACCATAAGTTATCTCATTTTCCTTCTTATTAATAACTTTAAATCCTCTTTTTAAATACAAAGGTTTCATCCTCCAATTACTCTCAATCTCTTTTAAGATACCTTTAATATTTTTAGCACCTTTTTCTTTAGCATAATTCATTATAGCAATTAGCAAAGCACTTCCAATACCTCTTCCCATTGTTCTGCATGAAACAGTTAAATCTTTTATCTCCCATTCACTTGTTCTCGTATCAACCATAACTTCAGCAATCAAACCATAATCGCCAAATTTATCATTTAATTCAGCAACGAAAATTTCTATTTCTTTATCATCATAAGATTTCTTCAATTTATCAAATTCATATCTATTTCCCGTAACGTTTAATTCATTAGTTCTATTAAATAATTGAACAACTCTTTCCCAATCTTTCTCCTCAACAGTTCTTATAGTCATTTTTATTCCACAATTCTTCAAAAAATCCTTATAATTACCATCTCTATTCTCTTCAGCTTGCTCTCTATCTCTCTGTTCTTTCAATAAACTAACTCTATTCTTGTCAGCATCAGTCTCACTATCCAATTTCATAAAATCTAAATCTAAGATATCTAAAGGATCTTTTACTTCAATAATATTTAACCCAGGAATTTGAGATGAAACTTCAGCTCTTTGAAATGCATCATCATCCACAAAACAAATCTCCTTAGCGGTTAAATTATATTTCTGCATTAATTTTTTAATATTATCAGATTTCAATCCCCAATTTATTTCAGCACTATCAAAATATTTCTTAATTCCAAATCTCTCAAGCATCTTATCAGCATCTTCATAATAGTTCTTACTACAAATACTATTTTTTATATCTCTTTTAGTAATTTCTTTTAAAGTTGCCTCAGTCCCAGGTTTTAATTTAACATTATCTCTATCTTTATAGAAAACAGTTCCATCCCATAATGTATTGTCCAAATCCCATACAACTAGTTTTACTTTTAACATTTTAATGCTTCTATTGGTGCTAATTTATTACCAGATAAAAATTCAATAGCTGCTCCACCTCCTGTGGATACATAAGTAAATTTACTCTTCAATTTATTTAAAACTGTTTCGGTGTCTCCTCCACAGATTATTATAGTCTTATCACTATTAGCTAAATATTTTCCTAACTCTAAAGTTCCTTTAGCAAATTCCTCTTCTTGATAATAACCTAAAGGACCACTAAAAATAACTGTATTTGCCTTATCTAAATATTCCTTAAACAATTCAATACTTTTAACTCCAAGGTCCAAACCTTCACAATTAATATCAATATTCTCAATATCTAAATTAATATTTTTATCTTCATTCTTACAATTAATATCAATTGGTAATATTATTTTCTTACTTTTCATTAACTCTCTTGCATCATCTAAGAAATTATCATCACTAAAACTTTTCCCAATTTCATATCCTTTTGCTTTCAAAAAAACATAAGCTAACGCACCACCAACCAATAAATAATCAACTTTCCTTAACAACTTAAAAATTAAAGGAAATTTGGTTGATATTTTAGATCCTCCAATAATTCCTACAATAGGTTTCTCCTTATTTTCTAAAGATAAATTAGAAATTTCTTTTTCAACTAACAATCCCATACAGTTAGGAATATATTTTTGTACAGAAACAGTTGAAGCATGTTCCCTATAACTACCAAATGCATCATAAACATAAATCTCTCCATGTCTTGAAAGTTTCTTAGCAAATTCTTGATCATTCAATTCTTCCTCTTTATGAAATCTTAAATTTTCAAGTAAAACAATTTTCTTATCACTAGGAATCTCAATATCAATACAATCATCCATTTTTACAAGATCTATTTCAAGAATCTCTTTTAGTCTTTCAGAAATCTTATTCATTTTCAATTTCTCATCAAAACCATTAGGTCTTCCCAAATGACTCATTAAAACAATTTGTTTACAATTATTATCAAGAATATATTTGATTGTAGAGATAGATTCTCTAATCTTATTATCAGAAATTATTTCTGCTCCTTCATCTAATGGAACATTAAAATCAACTCTAATCAAAACTCTTTTTCCTTCAAAATTAAAATCTTTAACAGTCTTTATATCATTCATTAAAATACAGTCAATACCAAGACTTAAAAATATTTTTAATTCATTTATCCTATGAAAATAGGTTTTTTAATAGAAAATTTCTACCCAACAACAGGTGGAGCTGAAAATAATTGTTTTTACTTAGCTAAAGAACTGTCAAAAAATCATGAAATTCATATTTATACATCTAAACCAGAAAACACAAAAAGTTACGAAATTATTAACAATCTACATATTCACAGATATAAAACATTATTCAAATACAAATATTATCTAAGCTTTACACCAGGATTAATAAAAGTAATAAATACTGATTTAGATATACTACACATCCATAGTCTAGGTTTTCCTTATCATGATTTAATAATTCTACTACTTAAATTATTCAATAAAAATGTGAAATTAGTAAACACACCACATGGCCCGTTCATGGCTCTTACCATTTATCCTTTACATTTAAAATTAATAAAAAATATAACAGAACGCCTAGAAAAACCAATAAATAATCTTTACGATAAAGTAATTCAAGTTAATCCTTACCAATATCAATGGATGACAACTCTCGGAATTAAAAAAAATAAAATAGAATTTATTCCAAATGGCATTGAAGAAGATTCCTTTAATAAAATAAATGAAAAATTAGATTTAGAAAAACAATTAAAAAATAAAACTGTAATATCTTACATAGGCAGAATTGACAAATACAAAGGCTTAGATCAAATAATAAAACTACTACCAAAATTTAAAGATTTAATATTTATTGCAATAGGCCAAGACGTTGGAGATAAAAAAAGACTAGAAAATCTATCAACAAATCTAAAAGTCCAAAACCAAATTATCTTTACAGGAAAAGTTTCAGAAGAGGAAAAACTAAGAATACTACAAATATCAAATTTATTTATCTTACCAAGTGATTGGGAAGCATTTGGAATTGTAATGTTAGAAGCAATGGCTCAAGAGAATATAATAATCTCAACAACCACAGAAGGTGGAAAATTCTTAATAAAAGAAAATGAAAACGGTTTTTTATATGATTTTAACAATTTAACCCAATTAGAATCCATCTTAAACAAAATACTAAAAAACAAAAAACAACAAGAAATCATAATTAAAAACAATCTAAAAAAATCAAAAGAATTCTTATGGAAAAATATATCCAAAGATCTAGAAAAATTATATCAATCATTAGCCCATAAATAGCTATATAAAATTATTTCTTGACCAAATACTATGAAAATTGCCCATATATGTCCATTCTACAAACCATCTATAGGTGGAGTAGAACAAGTTGTAGAAGAATTAGGTAAAAGACAAATCTCAAAAGGAAACGAAGTTCATGTCTTTACTTCAGATTGGGATAAAAACACTAGGATTAAAAAAAAATACGAGCTTATAGATGGAATACACGTACATAGATCTTATCATTTTTTTAAAGTTGCTAATTTCGCAAGTTTTTGGCCATCTGTTTTTCTAAAACTATACAAACAAAAATTTGACATCATTCATACACATGTATTTGGTCATCTTCATGTTTTCCTTGCGTCGTTAGTTGGAAAATTAACAAATACAAAATTAGTACACACAACACATTGTCCATGGACTAATATAAATAGATCTTTCTTAGGAGAATTATTAATTAAATTAACATACAGCACTTTCAGTAGTTTAGCTTTAAACTGGAATAATAAAATTATAGCAATAACGCCTTGGGAATTAAAATTCATTAAAAAATATACTAAAACACCAATAGAAGTAATCCCAAATGGTGTGGATCAATTATTATACAAACAAATTAAAGATAATAATTTCAAAAAAGAACATAACGTAAAAGATAAACTAGTTTTATTCTTTGGAAGATTTAACATTACAAAAGGTCCTGATAAACTAGTTATAGTAGCAAAAGAAATTCTAAAAGAAAGAAAAGATATTGATTTTATTTTTGTAGGTCCAGATGAAGGGATTAAAGATAAAGTTATCTCTCTAGCCAAAGGTGTAAAAAAAATACAAATCTTAGCTCCAATAAGAGATAGAAAAAAAGTAGCAGAAATGTATCAAGCAGCAGATGTTTTCGCTATGCCATCATTTAGAGAAGGTCTTCCACTAACTTTATTTGAAGCCATGGCATCTCAAGTACCAGTAATAGCTTCTCCAGTAAATGGAATACCTTATGAAATGAAAGATGATTACAATGGTTTCTTAGTAAAATATAATGATCTAAAAACTTTAAAAGAAAAAATCATAGCAGTTCTAGATAATAAAACTCTATCAAATAAATTTAGAAAAAATAATAAAATCACAGCAGAAAAATATAATTGGGATATTATCGAGGATAAAACAAATAAAATTTATCAAAACTAAACTAATCCTTTCTTTTTAATTTCCCAATAATCAAAAGGTCTTTTCAAATATAAATGTTTACATTTAACATTAGTATCTAAATAAAATTTAACCCCTTCTTTAGCTAAATCAAAACCTAACCATCTATCATCCCATGAATCTATCTTCTCATCATATCTAAATTTTATTTTCTCCATTACTTTCTTACTTAAAAAAACACAACCCATACCAGAAAATGCTATCTCAATTAATTTATCATTCCAAGTTTCCTCATCATTCAAATACCTAACATCTCCCCAATGTCCTTGATTTTTATTCATAAAGGCCCATGCAAAAGGCATTACTTTATTTTCTCCATTAGGCAATTGATGATGTCCAAAGTACAAACCAGAAATTGCATCTTTCCCTCTAAAAAGTAATTTTTCTAAAACATCTTTAGGAACTATAATATCTTGATCTAAAACTAACAAATAATCAAAATTATTACTTAGCATATATTCTCTTAATTTATTATGAGCTTCAATAACTCTTGCTCTCATCTTCTCTAAATATGGTATTCTTCTAACATTTACATCTAAAGACTTTATTTTATTAAAGAAATTTTCTTCTTTTGAATTATCTACAAGTAAAATTTCATAGTTCTTGTAACTTAAATTTCTTATCCTCTCTAAGAACTCGTCAAAACAATATTCATATAAATTACATACTGGAACTCCAATTAAAACTTTAGGTGTACTTTCCATAAAATAAATTAAACAATAAAATTAATAAAACTTTATAATAAACGCCGACGCTCGGATTTGAACCAAGATATCCTTTCGGAAACCAGCTCTCAAGGCTGGCGCAATACCGGATTATGCGACGTCGGCATAGTATAAAATAGAAAATAGAACCTTATAAATTTTTAGGTAACTAGTTACTTGGTAAAACATTTAAAAGAGTGTAAGCAAGTTTATCAGCTGCTTTAATTAATTCATCAGAGTCCTTACCCTCAACTATAATACATTCATCTTCAGATGTAACTGAAGTTGTTTCTCCAATTCTAAACAATATAACACCTATCCTTGAACTAGTACTCTTACAAGTCTTAACAGGTCTAGAAGTACCAGTCTCAACAGTCGTAGCAACTTCTGTAGGAATTTTAAATATACCCCACTCAGCATTACCCACTACTCTTCCAACTTCAACTGTAGCTAAAACAGCCTTAGCGTCTAGTTCTGGATTTATAGTTATAAACAACTTTTCCTTACTAATTATTTTTTTTCTTACATCATCCTCTATAAATAAATCCTCTAATTCTTTAGGTCCATTCCTAAAAGAAGTATCATAAATATGCCCAATTCCTTGAAAAACAGTATATGTAGTCAATTTATGCATAGTTAGCTCATCATTAATTTCTCTTGTTGTAAAAGGGAATTTCTCTCCTGTTTCTTTATTTTTATAAGAATACTCATTATCAAAGAAAACACCACCAATAAGATAAATGCTCCCTAATAAAACTATAAAAAACACTATAACATACATGAAATTATTTATTCTTCTATTCTTCAAACTAGTTTCTTCATTCATTCTATCCCTAGGAATCTATAGTTTAATTTATCAATGTATCTATCAAGTTCAATATCATCACCTTGTAAAACTAGGCACTTATTATCAATATAACTCTCACTTTGATTATCTTTTTTTAAGTATATAGCATCACTATTACAATCTCTAACAGGAATATCTAAATCACAATTCTCTTCCCCACTACACGCAAATACAGGCCGTATGCTTAAAGATGTTAGCCCAACTGCAGTTTTCTGCATCAAGAAATTAAAGCTCTCATCATTATCTTCTGGGTCAAATATAATATACATTTTATCTGTAAAAAAACTAAATTCAGGAACTATAATATCCACTAATGTATCAGGAAGATAACTAAAAACAACTTGCACTCCATTTCTATCAACAAACCAAAGACCATTATTAGCTTGTTGTATCTCTACTCCATTTACATTAACAGAATTACCATTATTACCACTAGAATCATTTCCATAAGGTAAAATAAAACCTAACACACTACTTACCATTAAAAATATAATAATTGAACCAAAAATAATTTTTTTCTTGTCCATAGTAAATTAGAAAATCTAAACATTAAAAAAACTTTCTCTTAAAATTTAAAAAATATAATAAAAAAAGAAAAAAGGGTGGCTATTAAGCCGATGTTACAATTGTTGGACTTGATGCTGTTCCAGCAACTTTAACTGAAGTTCCACTCAATTGTGAACTAAATGCGTTGTAGCTTTGTAAGACTTTTGCTGCTCTTCTTGTATCGTCTCCAGTCCATCCAGAAACAACCAATGCAACATTATCTCCATTGTCCTTTATTTCAAGGACAGCTTCACCTTCTTGTAGTCCAGAGTCTGCTCCGTATGCCGGATAAGTCTTTCCTAAGAACTGTGCACTTAGTCTATTTACAGCAGGTCCACCAATCAAAATTAAGTTATGGTTTGCTGGCGTAGTAACTTCTGTGTCTAACATTGCGTCAGGCGCTGTAGCATATGTAGAAATCGCTGCTCCACCACTACTTCCACCACTAACAACAGTTGCTCCAGTTCCTGGTTTAACAACTACATTTACTTGTACTTGATCTCCAGGTATGCTTAATTCAACTCTATCACTTGCACCATTACTCTTTGGGTCTTTGATGATAGTACCATATCTCGTTCTATGGTTCTCATCTTTAGTACCAACATTAGTACCTTCCCAATTAACTTCTCCAGCTTCTTCACTAGATTTAGTTGCTCCTAATTGAGTTACTCCACCTGACGAATTAGTCCAAGACGTATAGAGTGTATCTCTTTGTGCAGTTAAGTCATCAGTTGAATCTCCAACAGCATCCAGTTGCAATACCCAACCTGTAATATTTGCAGTTCCAGGTGGTTGACCAGTAGGCGTATTTGTTCTATTCAACACTAAGTTTGTAGATTTTGTATCGTCAAACTGAATCTGAGCAAATCCAACACCACTAGTTGCATTACCTGCAAATGTCTTCTTCTTCAAGTCTTTATCGTGATAATATACACCATTATCAGTCAACCATAATTCTTTTGTTTCTTTATCAGCTGAGATATTACCCAAACCAGATCCAGATTGAATTAATTTTATCTGATCATCTTTTTGTGCCTTAACATGTAACACATTTGCATTTGAAAGACCAGGTACTTTAGTATCTGAAGTCAAGTCTATACCTTCCACTAATTCCAGTGTAAGATCAAAGTAGTTATCATCTGCAACAGTTAAACTGTCAAGACAAATACTTACATAGCTGTTTGGTAAGTCAATACAAGAACCTTGTTCAATAGCATCAGAATCTGAGCCATCTCTATAGTTCCAATCATTTTCTATACCAATAAATGATCCCGAATTAGATGCATTTATTTGAGCTGTGTATGAATTACTAACAGTTGTTGTTCCTTTAGTATTCAAATTTCCAAGGTCCCAAATCCATTTTGGATCATCCTCATCTTCACCGATGTATTCATCTCCATCAGAATAACTTTCAGTAGCGTCTTTACCAACTACTAAAAATGCTGATCTCTCAGCTTTATCATCTGTGTAGAATGTATCATCGTTTTTAATCTCTAGTCCATTAACGGTTTTAGTTGTATCTGCAGAAACTGATTCTTGTGTTCCGTCAACATCAACAAGAACATTACCACCAGAACCTACTTCTTTCAAAGTGATAGTTTTACCCTCAACGTCAATAGTATCATCTATTTTTACAAAGTATTCAGATCCTACATTTGCTGTAAATTTAGTTGCTGAATCAATAGATGTTATCTTTAGAGATTTTCCTAAAAATTTAATATCTAAAGCATCACTTGATGATGTTGTATTAATTTGGATTGTTTCATCAAACGCATAATAATATTTTATAGCATCTGATACAACTTCCATAACTACATTGTCTTCATAGTCATCATCTGTAGCTGTTAAACTTGTTTCAGCACTCACATTATTTAAATTGTTTACACCTAATTCAAGTCTTTCACTTACATCATAGTCACTTCCTTGGAAACTAATTGTAGTATCCAAAAGTGTAGAAATATCACTATCTGTCAAACTTCTTTCAACTTGATTTCTTGCAGCAACATTACTTCCAAGAGGAATATCTTCTGTTACTCCACCTGCAACTGTTACTGTTCCACCACCACTTGTTCCTGGAACAGGTACTGCACTTAAACTTGTTGCAATGTCTGTTAAAGCTAAATTATCAATACTTTTAGCATCGTCACCAACAACACCTAGATAATCAAATTTTTTGTCTGCTGTATTAACAAACGGTGCGGGATAGTTACCCAAATCAGCTTGAGCTAAAGCCCCTGTAAGAGACATTCCTAGCATTGCTGCACCAGTAGAAATAGCACTAATTTTTTTAATCATACTCTTTATATTTTGCATTGAACACACCTCCATGTGTTTTCCCACGTAGGGATTCGATTTTTATTATTTATTAACATTAGCCAGATAGTATTAACCTAACTCCTATGTTATCAAGTTAAAATAAAATCTGATTTATAAACATTTCTCTACTAAAACATATATGAATGCCTTAATTCCCTTAAATTTTAACGAATTAAGCCTTAATACCCTTAAATTTACATCAGGAAAGAGCATAATCACCACTTGAAAATATTGAATATTTTTTATCATTTTATCGTCTTTGATAACACAAATTTAAGTCTACTTCTATGTTAGTAGATAAAGGTTGTGTTGAGGCAGCAATTCTCTCTCTACACGTTCCTCTTTTCAAACTATATGGTTCGAATTCATAGTTTATATTATCTTCAAGGCTATTATCAAGTATTTTAGTTATTTTTTCCTTTAATTCCTCACAAGAACCACAATTTCCATTACCAATCTCATCACAATTAAGAATTTCATCTTTTATACTAACTCTATTACACAACGTTGTTTTTAAAACAGAATTTCTCAAATTATTTGCCTTTACTTCTAAAATTCTATCAGCGTCGCTGTTATCACTAGAATTTATTTTCAAATATAAAAATAATACAAATATTAACACTAATAAAACAACTATAATAACTAACCCAAAAGATTCTATCTGTCCTTTTTTTAGTTGAACCATTTAATCTCCAATACACCAGATTTATATTCTTTTAACCCTGGGTAATACAATGAAATAGGTGTTGTTAAAATATTAACATTTTCTTTATTACCATTATCATCATACAAAACAAATTCATTACAATCGGGATAGTTACTTGCATCACACACACCCTCGCTGTTAAGTGGATAAATTTCCCTAATTCTTATCTCCATAAAACCTAATTTTTCTAATTTTAGATTAACTAATTTACTAGTATCAATACTATTTTCTTCTTGTCCTAAGTTACTATAAACTACATTAGGATCATTTGGTAAAGTGCTTAACAAATTTAAAACTCTATTTCTCTCGAATTCATTTCCCAAATCCTCGACGCTAGCTATGTTATATCTATAAAAAATAGTTATACTTAATATCAAAATAATACTAAATACAATTAAGACAATAATAGTTTCATTAATCTGCATTATTCCTTTTTTATTCATTTTTTCTTAAAAAACGCCAACACAACCTTGTCCAATTAATCTTGTATTTTCCTCGTCTAAATCTTTAGCTATTTCATAATCTAAATTACTTTGTAAATTATTAATATAATCAATTACCAAATTATAATTGCAACTAACTCTATTAATAACATTAATTTTACTTTTATAGACGTTACCAACATTATTTGTTTCTTCTTTTATTTTATCTAACAAACAAGAATAATCATCTCCAAAGATAGCACCATATAATAATTCTCTACCAACATAAATTTTCTCTTCACCATTAACGATTACAGTTCCTTGATTAATATCTCCATTAACCTTCACACCTTTATTATCAAAACCACTTGCATCTAAAAATATTAATTTTCCATCATTTTTTAAATTACTAGATCTTATAACTGAAAACTTCTTCCTTATATCTTCGGGCATATTTTCTAATAGTTCTGAACTTAATGTACCAAAATCTTCAACAAAATAATACTTAGCATCATCTGGGATTATATAATAAAAACTTGAAATCTTAAAAGGTAATTTATATGGTTCATACCAAATTAATATTTTTTTATCTAGTTGCCTAGGTGAAAATATAATATTCTTCGTCTTAACTTCCCTTTCTTCTGCATTTAATTTTCCACATCTACTTGTAATTTTTACAGGCAAATTTAACGTATCAAAAGTCTTAAACGAACTTGCTTGTAAAGCTGTTAATGTATTATCTAAATTATTAATTATTTCAGTATTAGTTTTACTCTCTTGAAAATCTTTATATTTAATTGCAAAACTAACAAAGAAAAATAAAAATAATGCTCCAACCACGACGATAAAAATCCAATTAAACTGAAATTGCCCTTTTTTCATTTTATTCAACTTTACTTATCTCAACAAAATTCTCTCCATCAAGAAACTTACTTTCTAAAACAAAACTAAATGCACCATTTATTATCCTAAAACATAATGGATTTTCACTAACTTTTAAACCATTAACATCAAAAGAATATTTATCTTTAAACGGAAGCAAGACAACATTATCATTTATATTTTCCAATACAATTTTTTCATCATCATTTAAATTAGTTAAATCTAAACTTTCATCTTTATTTATCACACAAATTTTACTAACGTCTTCTGGTAAAGCCAAGGGTTTCCTACTTGATCCTTTAGAATATTCTATCAAACTTCCAGGACTTTTATAAAAAATATCATTGACTTCTTTATCTAATTTATTCTTAAAGTCAATTAACTTAGCTTCTTCACCCACATCTAAAAATTTTGAAATCATGTTAAATCCAAATATAAAAACAAACCCAACTACAACAATAATAAGAATATAAACAAAAACTTGTTGGATCATTCCTCTTTTACTTTTAAACATAATTTAAGAATATTAATTTTATTTATATAATTATTGAATTTCCTACATTATACTATAACACACAATTACATTACACTATAACGTATCAGAAGATACATCAAAAACATTGTATTTTATTTTTAATTTCTTTAAATCTTTAATTAAATCATTACTTCTCTCAATTGGGATTATAAAAACACCTCTAGATATCTTTTTACCATTACTCTTTTCTATAATACCTTTACTTATGTAAGTTTTATTTTTCCTTTTTTGTTTACTACCATATAATTTCCTCCAAAGTCTAACTTTATCTTTAAATTCTCCTTTAAATTCAACTGTAAATAAAGAATAATTATTTCCTCTAATTTTTTCTTTAAATGAAGAATATAAAACTAAACCATTGCCAACTATAGATCTTTTTAAATCAGGAAAATCATCTAATTTCCCACTAATAACTCTTATTTGGTTCTTTACATTTAAAGGTTTCCAATATTTTAAATATTTAGCTGACTGATAAAATTCATCAGTTATTTTATTAATTTTATCTTCAATATTTACCCCACTTTCGATAAAAATATCAACATCACTTTCTTTTGTTGCTTCTCCCCTAACAACACTACCAAATAAAAATATTCTATCAATTTCCTTATTATCTAAATTATACAACAAATAAGATACAAAATCATAAGCAAAACTAACTAATTTCAATTTTAACTCCTAAACTTTCAATCAAATCTTTAAATTCATAAAGATAGTTTAATGTATTATCAATTAACTCCAATGGTTGTTTCTTTCCATAGCATAATATATTTCTTTTTTCTTCTATTCTAAACAACAAATCAAGAATTTTCTCTTTTCCTTCAAAATCAAAATCTAATTTTTCTTTAACTTTGTTCTTAGATTTAAACCATTCATGTTTTAATAAATAGTCCACCTTTAAAATTCCTTTTTCATGTAAATACAACTCAAGAATATTTACTGCAACTAATGAAACATTAAATCCTACTGTTGTCTGCTTTTCTTCAATACCTTTATCAATAGCCCATTGAATAGCAGAAAAGCCTTCCTTAATTATTCTTATGTGATTTTCACTTAACATTTTACGTTATAATATAACATATATTTACATTATAGTATAATGTAACAATTTATAAAGATTTGGTTTTTAAAAAAATTTAAAGCTTAGGATAAACACTTAAAACATTAGAAGTTTGTCCAGTAAATTCATGTTTACATAACACATGGAACACTTCATTATCATCTATTACTTGACCATGTGTTATCATATCATTAGAAGTTAACTCTACACCATCATCAAAACTAAATTCTTTATTATCGTTACTAAATCTACAAGTTGCTTTCTCATCTGTTCTAATATTTAATATACCTCCAGATGAAGTATAAATAGCATTTACTGTAGGTATTAAACCAGTATTAACTTCTACTTCTAATAATTTTTCATCAAAATTACCAGCTAAATCTCTACACCACGTATATATATCATAACTTCCAGATTGCAACGGTAAAGATTGTGTATGTTTAACATCATCTGTAACTTCAAATTTAAACCTATTTGGGTCTAAAAATTTAGTAAAACTATATTCACAGCTTGCCTTTCCATTCTCAGCACCTTCACTAGTCTCTAACTCTAAAATAACATCTTCAGCATAAACTAATCCATTAGGTTTCGCAGAGTCTATCTTTAGTCCCTTAGTTCCTCTTAAATTTAAACTAGTACTCTCACTATTAATATTTCCCGCTAAATCCTTACATCTAAAGAAGAATGTATTATCTTTATTATCTTCTAAATCTTCCAACTTTGCAGAACATGCAAATTGATTATTTCCTGTTCTTCCCTGTAAGCACGTTGTATTAAAACCCATTAAATCATAATTCTTATCACTTGCAGAGAATCTACAACCACCTTGAGCTAATACTGGTTCATTTGTAAATACCAAAATATCTGTTTTATTCAATCCTTTAGGGATAAATGAATTATCATTAATACTAAAACCTTCTATTACTGGAGGTTGTGGATCAGGACCAGTGTCAACTTCGAATTTAATAAAAAATGGCGCTTCTTTTTTATTTCCATTGTCATCTTTACATTTAACATAATAAATATTTTCTCTTCCGGCATATGCCAATATTTGATTATCATCAATTTGAATTTCTGTCCCTTCACTTCCTGGTGGAGATGCAGGTATATTTGCAGCATTAATAGTCATGATATGTTCTTTCTTAAGTCTAGTATCCTCAAATACTTTCATCTGATCATATTCTAAACTTGGTGAATTATCGATTACGCATGTTGCAAATTCATTTGTTTCAACCCCAATTTTAATATTTGCAAATGGATCTAACTTTTCTTTAAACTCATAACCTTCAAAAGCACCTAATCTTGAAGGGAAAATAAAATCATTCTCCGTTTTTGGATCTACTGGTAAAAGCTTGATTGTCGGAAAAATTATATCATTTTCATCTACCCATATACATGTTTCATTACCAACAAAAAATTCATTCTTTAATTCACATGCACGTCCTAAACTCTCACATTTATATTTTGTACATTCATTAAAATCATTGCATCTTTCACAATTTTTTCCACCATCAGGCGGAACCCAAGCATTACATGTATATTCATAAGTTATTGTAGCATCATCAGTTCCAAAGTAATTCAAAATTAATATTAATGCCGCAACACCTATAACAGCAACTGTCGCTATAGCTGCTATTGAAGCAGGAGTACTTAATGTTGCTACTGAAGTACCTTTAACTGCCGCTGCAGTACCACCAGTAGCAAATATATCAACAGTTCCAAAACTCAAAACAGCGCCTAGAGTTCCAAATGACAAGGATCCTCCAAGGAAAATAGCTGAAAAAGCTATTGCTCCTCCTGCAGTACCAAGTAAAATATTTGCCGCTGTTCTACCACTATCTGGTTTATCAGAATCTACAAAACTAGCAAAAGCTAAATCTAAATTATATAATTGAAAATACAAACTACCATTTAAAGGTTCTTCAACTTTATTATTAAATGGATATATTGGTAAATTAACTCCTCTAATAGATATAATATTTCCATTTGTTTCTATAACACTAGGTTCACCATCCAATCGATCATCAGGTCCAAAAGCAGTAAATCCATTTCCCTTATCACCTAAAACATTGTAGTTAAATCCACAATCACCTAAACTTCTACAAAAATTTTGCAATCCTTCAATATACTCAGGATTTGTACAATCAGAATTTGATTGTTTTTCATAGCTAATACTAAAAGGACCATTATACCAATATTCCTTACATGTCCAAACTCCATTCTCTCCAAAGTTCCTCTCACAACTATTTCCACTTAAATCTCCTTCAGGAACAGCTGGGCTACAAACTTTTATTGCATCATTCCAAAAACATTTTCCGAAAGCAGCTTCACCACAAGCATTTTTTCTACATAACTGTTTTTTACCACATTCAAATCTTTCATCGTCTTTCAAATCTGAACATTCTCCAATTGCAGTTCTTGCTTCTTCTAATTCCTCGCCACTCAAACTGCAAGTTCCATCATCTTGAACATTAAGGCTCAAACACTCATCTGCATTATTAGGTTGACACTTAGCAGAACTATAATCAAAACTCAATCCACTTACACTTTTAGGGATAACTCCCTGTGCACATATTTCATTTCTATTTTCTTGACAAGTTTCAACCTTAACTTTACCATTGAAACAACTTCTTTTATAATGCTCAGAACCAACTAAATCATTTCCTTTTCCAGTTACACCTTCATATTCACACCATTCTTCCCCATTAGCTCTAAAATCTCTTCCACTTAAATCATCTTCCCAAAATAAATTAGTATCACTAGTTTCAAGATCTTTACAACTTAAATCTCCACACCAAAATTTTAATTTATCATCTGAAACAGGAACACCATCTGGAATTCCTGTACAAATACTTCCTTTGCTAAAGTCACAATTTCCACAAGTCAAACTTTCAACATTATTTGAATTAGCATTACAACTATCACTTGGAGAAACTCTCTTACCATCTGTCCTATAATTTGTACCATAAATATTTTCAGGATTGTTATCTGAATCGAACCAATAAACTTTTTCTTTAAAACAACCAGTATGGTGTTTTTCAGTTACTTGACACCCATATTCAGAAAAACTACATAAACCATTAGGTTTAAACTCACCATTTTTACTAGAGCATTCTGCTGCTGTAGCAAAAGAACATTCATTTGGTAAAACACAACATCCTGTATTTAAACTTCTTGATTCAGATAAACAAGCATTTTCAGTAGGTACAGAAGCATCAAAAACAGTACTTAGCCTTAAGCTTCCATAATCTTTTATAGCACTTGCACATTTTGCTTGTGTTATAAAAGCGCTTCCTGTTGGTAAAGCACAACACCCTTTTTGGCAAACTTGAATAGTTTCTTTTGTACCTACATTAAACTGTCCACCTTGATCTAAACATACGCCTTTTAATGTATTTGAATTACATACTCCATCAACAATACAAACACCAGGTTTACAATCTTCAGTTTGTTCACAAGTTGTTCCACTTGGTTGTCCAGCTGTTAAATCACAATTATTAGAACTAGTATAAACACAACTTTCTCCTTTATATTCACTTTCTTGTTTAGTTCTTTGACAACAAACATTTAAACCAGTATTTTCACTAGTCCCTTGATATCCTACAAAATCTTCACTATATTCATATTCTTGAAGTTCATTAGAAGCACTTACAGGGCTTAACAAATGAATACTAAACACACTAGAAATAACTACACTAATTAAAAAAATTGCAATTACCTTTAAAATATTTTCACTTCTTTTCATTCTTCAACAAAACTCCTTGTAGCATATTGGAATGAATAAGGATTATCTCTTAAATTTAAGATATACACTTTACTACCCCTCACAGCTTGTCTTTCTATCTCTACCTCACCTCTATTTCTTAACATGTAAGGCATTGTAAAAAAATCTCCAACATTAATTTCTTCCTCAACTCCATCTAATGCAACTTCAGCTAACCTTCCTAAAGGAACATTAAATGTTTCACTAAATCTATTTTCCTTAATAATAGTATTTTCTTTTTTAATCGTAATTGGATAATCTAAATTCACAATAGTATTAGCATCTCCAATACTAACACTAACTGTTAATTCATCAGAAGCATCAATATTATAACCAAATTCTTTTACTTGTTGAAAATCAATACAAAATCTTAAGTTATTTTCTAAGTAACTTTTAATTTCATTTTCCATATGACCAATTAAATTAGGTTTTCTGTTAAAACAAGCTGTGAAAGAATCAGTATGACATAAATAAGAAACTTTACTATCAAAATAATATTGATACAATCCAGGGTCTACACTTCCCCCTTGTCTTCCAAGTAAATTAATAACCTCTGTACCGTGAAACTTAATACAAGATTCAACATAATCTTTTAAAGGCTGTAATTTACTATCATCATATTTAGCATCTTGTCTAATATCTTTAGCACTTTGATTAATCAAAAAATAAGCAACTCCAATTATTGCAACTATTATAATTCCAAGAATAATAAATATAGTAACCTGTCCTCTCTTTTTACTATCAAACATAATAGAATAGAAAAATAAAATGAATATTTAAAGCTATTGCTTAATTAGCAATATTTACAAACATTACCAGTTTTTTTAACAGGTTTTTTCTTTGCCTTTGGTTTTGCTTTAGGTTTTGCTTTTGCCATTTTTTACTCACCTCATGAATATTAATTTGTTTTAATAATTTAATCATAACTTAATTATAAACCTATCGTTTAACATTAAATCAATTTACATCCCTATGTGTCTTATACATAAATGCAGAATCTTTACTATGTTTCTTTAAAATCTTTATAACTTCTTTAAAAATATTTTCTGATGTAATTTCCTTCTTATTCTTAATCCATTTATTAACTTCTTTACTCACCTTATCGCATATCTTTTCAGCATCTTTTTTTTCCATATGTGTAGTTAAACAAGCATAATAACAACTCGCGTAAACTTTCTTAACATCAAACTTTTCCTTTTGCCCACCTCTTTTTACTATATGTTCCATTTAATCCAAAAGTAATTCTTTTCTTATAAACTTATTCATTTAATTACTATTAATAGGACATTTTGTTAATTCACTCAAAGTTTGTAATTGCAATACTCCAATATGTTCACTTCCATTAATAATCCACGTAGGATAACTTTGAATACCTTTCTCAATACAAATTTGAGTTTGACTTCTATCTTGATTAGAACATTCAACATAATTAACATTATCTATAGATTTACCAAATAAACCTTTTTGAGTAACACAATTTGGACACCAAAATGCACCATAGAAAATAGCATCACTATCAGTTAAACATTGAGCAAAATCATCGTACTTACCAGGACCAGCAGATCTAGTATAACCAATAACTAAAGTTACAATAATTATAGCAATTAAAACAAGATAAACAATATGTTTTCTTTTAATTTTTGATTCTTTCTTAGGTTCTTCTACAACTTTATGTTTTGATCTATTATGTTGTTCTAATGCTTCAATAGAATTAAAATCTTTATTACACTCTTCACATTTGTTTTCCATGTTTATAATGAAAACAACAATTAGTATTTAAAATTAATCCTTAATCAAACTCTTGCGTTACATTTTTTATAATATGGTAACCAATTCTACTTAAAGCAAATACAATTACTACACCTATTAAAATTAATCCCCAATCAACTAATTCTAAAGGTATAACTTTCAAATATTTTCCCAATCCTGTATACAACACAATCACTTGTAATAATAAGGAAAAACCAACAGCTAATAATAAAAATTTATTTGTAAATACATTTTTCTTGTAAATACTTTCAACCATATAAATTCTAACCATCTCCAAAACAACTAAAGTTGTAAAAACCATTGTCTGAGCTTTTACTAAATCTATTTGTAAATATTTATTAAATAAAAATAAACTTAATCCAGTCATTAAAATTCCAATTAACAAAATATTATACCACATATTTCTAGAAACAATTCTTTCCTTAGGCTTCCTAGGTGCTTTTTTCATAACACCTTCATCAGCACTATCTAATCCTAAAGCTAAAGCAGGAAAACCATCTGTAATTAAATTAACCCACAATAAATGTATAGCAATTAATGGTATAGCAATATTTCCCCCAAACGTAAATCCAATTATTAAAGCAATAAATAAAATTAAAACCTCACCCATATTACTTGATAATAAATAATTAACAAACTTCTTTACATTATCATAAATACTTCTTCCTTCTTCTATAGCACTTACAATAGTAGCAAAATTATCATCCAATAAAATCATATCAGAGCTCTCTTTAGCAACATCAGTTCCACTAACACCCATAGAAACACCTATATCAGCTTTTTTCAATGCAGGAGCATCATTAACCCCATCTCCAGTCATTGCAACAATCTCTCCATTATTTTGTAAAGCATCAACAATTTTAATCTTATGCTCAGGATTAACTCTTGCATAAATATTATATTTGTTTATTACATCTTTCAAATGTTCTAGCTTATCAATTTCCTGTCCAGTTAAAACTTTACCCTTTATACCTAACCTAGAACCAATTGCTTTCGCAGTTACAGCATGATCTCCAGTAATCATAATAACTCTAATTCCAGCTTCTTTACATTTTCTAATTGCAACTTTAGCTTCCTCTCTTTCAGGATCTATCATACCTTGTAATCCAACAAAAATTAATTTATTTTCTTCTAGTTTATCACTTTCCTTATAAGCAAATCCTAAAACCCTTAAAGCATTTAATGCTAAATTCTCATTAACTTTCAAAATTTTATTTTTATCTTTCTCAGAAAGCTTTCTCACTTTACCATTTTCATAAATTCTATCACAAACACTCAAAATTTTTTCAGGAGCACCTTTAGACATAATCATATTTTTATTCTGCCATTTATGTAAAGTCGACATCATTTTTCTTTCAGAAGTGAAAAATTCTTCTTTCAATCTTTTTCTTTTCTTCTCTAAATTCTTTTTATCAATTCCAAATTTTCCAGCACTTACTAACAAAGAACCTTCTGTAGGATCTCCAATTAATTCATGATCATCTTGAAACAAAGCATTATTACATAAAACTCCAATCTCTAATAAAAATTCTAATTCTTTATCATTAACTTCTTGATCTTTATACAAAAACTTACCTTCTTTATCATAACCAGATCCAGTAACATCAATCACTTTTCCATTAACATAAATTCTTTGTACAGCCATTTCATTTTTAGTTAAAGTCCCTGTTTTATCCGATCCGATAACAGTTATTGAACCTAAAGTCTCAACAGAAGGTAACTTTCTAATTAACGCATTTTTCTTAACCATTTTTTTAACACCAACAGCTAAAGAAATAGTAACAACAGCAGGCAATCCTTCAGGAACAGCAGCAACAGCTAAACTAACTCCAACTAATAACATTTCTAAAAAACTTCCGCCTTTTAACGTACCACCAACAAAAACAATTAAAGCAACAACAATTACAATATAACCTAAAGTTTTCCCTAATCTATTTAATTTAATTTGCAACGGAGTTAAAGTTTGTTCTGTTCCCTCAATTAAAGTAGCAATTTTACCTATTTCTGTTTTCATTCCAGTTCCAGTAACTACAGCTCTACCTCTGCCATTAACAACAGTAGTTCCAGAAAAAATCATATTATCTTGATCAGCTATTTCACAATTTTCTTTTATTGATTTAACATTTTTAGAAATAGGAATACTTTCCCCAGTTAATGAAGCTTCTTGTGTTTGTAAACTATTATTTTCAATTATTCTAGCATCACAAGGAATCTTCTTACCAGTCTCTAAAACAATCACATCTCCAGGAACTAAATCTTTAGAATCAATTCTTTTAATCTTACTTTCCCTAACAACTTCAATATGTAAACTACTTAATTTTTTCAAAGCCTGAATACTTTTCTCTGCCTTATATTCTTGAATAAAACCTAATACTCCATTCAACAACAAAATTGCTCCAATAACTATTGAATCTATAAATTCTTTAAAAAATAGAGAAATTACTAAAGCTCCAATTAAAATATACACAACAAAACTCTTAAACTGATTAATAAAAATTTTAAAAGGGGAAATTCTTTTACCCTCTTTTAATTCATTTAAACCATATTTTTGCAATCTTAATTTTGATTCCTCTTCACTTAAACCATCTTTAGAAGTTTTTAATTCTCTGAAAACATTATCAACATCTTTTTTATAAAAATCCATAAATTAATATAAATTATTTATTATTTAAATCTACCTTACACCCAACAAATAAATCTTTTGCTGTAAAGTAATAAGACAATCCCAATAAAATCATAACACTAATCCTTATTTCATTAATATATGTTGTAACAAAAGAAAATACACTTACACCTAACCCTCCAAGTAAAGTTATTATTGGAATTAATAAAGCTGAGCAAGTACATGTTCCCAAAAACAATCCAATAAAAGTTCCAAAAAAACCTCCAGAAGAATTTTTCTGAATTATTGGAGTCTTTAGTTTTACTTTACGATAAATTATCATTGTAATTATTACACTTGAAATCAAAGGAACATATATTATATAGATCACATCTAAAAAACTAATAAAATTATTAAAATTAAATACAAACTTAGGAAACAGAAATATTATTTGCATTAATATACCTAAAAAAAATAAAAAAATTATAAGAAGGAAAAAAAATAAAAAAAAATAATTTTTATTCTTCAAAACCAAAAGACTATTCTTTATTAAATTCCCCATTTTAAAAAACAAAAAATTAATAGAAATTAACTTTCTATTAAAGTATCTAAGATTTGTTTAAATGTTGAAAATGGTAATGCTCCACTTACTTTAAATCCTAAAGCATTATTCAAATCCCCACAAACAGTACCTTGAGGATCACAAACATTTGCATCATAAGATATAGTATCACCATCTAACTTACCAATTATAAATCCAGGCGTACCACTTACTCCAGCATTATTCCCATCTTGGAAATCTTGATTTACTTCATCAAGATATTTCTGAGAGTCGTAACAATCAGTAAATTGTCCAACATCCAAACCTACATCAGAAGCCCATTGTCTTAAGTTACCTTCACTCAAAGAACCTTGATTTTCAAATATTATGTCATGATAATCCCAAAATTTACCTTGTTCATTTGCACACTCAGATGCCAATGCTGCAGGCATAGCTAAAGGATGAAAATCTAATGGAAAGTGTTTGTAAACAAATTTAACTTTTCCAGAATTGATATATTCTTCTTTTAACTGCGGTAAAGCATTAGCATAAGCTCTTCCACAAAATGGACATTCAAAATCTGAAAACTCTATAATAGCAATTTCAGCATCTTCATCACCCAATACAGTTTCACCTGCTGCGCTTGCACTTAATATTAATTCTCCTCCAGACGGAACATTATTTCCTCCATTACCTACAATAGCTCCAGATCCTCCATTTCCAGAATTAGAACCTTGAAATCCTCCAGTTAAAATACTTATTAAAAATAAAGCCATGAATATAAAACTCACAAACATCCACATTGTACTTTTCTTAAACGTTACAGTTTCTTCTTTTTTATTATTTATAACTTCTTTACTAGTTGAAACTTCTTCTTTTGAAACTTCTTTATCATTCTCTTCCATTAAAACCCCTCCAGATTTTTTAAAAGTAAAATGTTATTTATATACTTTACCTTTAATTATATTATAATTTTTATAGTAAAGATTAATAAATGTATTGTTCATTTATTCCAATAATAAATTACTAACATCACTTTTCTTTTTTAAGAATTTATTAACATCATAAGGAATTTTCTTTAAAGGTTTTGTACTTATTCTTATTCCATCCTCCTCAACATTACATATAATATTCATTTTCCATTTGTCTAAAGTTTCAGGAAAATCAACTCTATAATGAGCACCTCTACTTTCTTCTCTAAACAATGCACTTCTAATAATCATCTCACAAGTTGGTAACATATTTCTAATATCTAAAGCAGCTATTAAATTTTCATTCATTATTAAAGAATTATCAACTTTAAATTTAAGTTTTTTATATTTATGTAATTTCTTCAAAGCTTTTTTCATATCTCTAGCTTTTCTTACAACACCAACATTTCTCCACATTAAATTTTGAATATCCTTCTTAATCTTAATCGGATCTTTACCTCTTTCATTTCCTAATTTATGCATTATCTCCAAAACTTTATCATTAACTAAACTTTCATCTATCTTTGTAAATCTTATTGATTTTAATTCTTTTAAAATGTTTTTCCCTGTTAATTTTCCAAAAATAATAATCTCGGCCAGACTATTTCCACCTAATCTATTTGCGCCATGAACTCCAGCTGTAACTTCCCCAATTGCAAATAAGTTCTTTATACTAGTTTTCCCAGTCTCATGATCAACATAAATTCCACCCATAGAGTAATGTGCCGTTGGAGCTACTTCCATCTTATCTTTAGAAATATCAACATTAACATAATCCTTAAACTGTTTATACATTCTAGGAATTCTTGATAAAATATATTTTTTAGGTTTGTAACTAATATCTAAATAAACACCTTTCTTTTTAGTTCCTCTTCCTTCTTTAATTTCATTATAAACAGCTCTAGCCACAACATCCCTAGCACTTAACTCCATTTTTTCAGGAGCGTATTTTTCCATAAATCTTTGTCCTCTTTTATTTGTTAATATTCCACCTTCTCCTCTTACAGCTTCAGTAACAAGCAAACCTTCTGCTTCTTGAGGATAAACCATACCAGTTGGATGAAACTGAAACATCTCCATATCCATAAATTTAGCACCTAACTCATAGCCTAAAAAAATTCCATCTCCATTATTTTCCCAAAATCTTGAAGAACTTCTTTTATACATTCTAGAATGTCCACCAGTACATAAAACTACAATTTTACTATGGAAAATAATAAACTCACCATTTCGAATATCTAATCCAATTGCACCATTAACTCTTCCCTTAGCATATAACAAAGAAACAATATAAATTTCATTTTTAAATCTTACTTCTCTTTTCAAAGTTTGATCAACTAATGAATCTAATATTGCCTTCCCAGTATAATCTCCAACAAAACAAGCTCTTCTATAAGTAGCAGCTCCAAAAAATCTTTGTGTAATCTTACCGTTAGTTTCTTTATGAAATTTAACTTTCCACTTTGCTAATTCTTTAACAGCGTCAGTCGCGTTTTTACATAAAACTTTGACAGCCTTTGCATCGTTAATATAGCCACCTTCTCGTATTGTATCAGCAGCATGTACTTGCCAAGAATCTTTTTTATCTAAGTTACCTAAAGCAGCATTTATACCTCCAGTAGCTAAAATAGTATGTGCATCTCTCTTCTCGCATTTACCAACAACTAAAACATCTGCTTTATTGTCATGTAACTCAATAGCAACTCTCAAACCAGCTCCACCTGAACCAATTATTAGAACATCAGATTTTTCAATATTTATTCAAATCACCTCTCCTATATAATAAAAAATTGAATATTAATAAATTTATGTTTCTTGATTTAATCATTATTATATTAATTTAGGAGTCATATTTTCATTCCATTCTAACAAAGGTACCAATTTATATGATATAAAATGTTTAACGTCTATATAAATAAAATTTGGAATTATTGGTTTTTTGATCATTATCTCAGCAGGTTGTTCTACATGACTTTGTAATATAAATGTTATAGGCACATAGACATTTCTACAAAAATTTTCTATATCTTGTTTAAAATTATCCACTCCGCCATAAGAGCTACCAAGTTTAAGATATACTCTATTTAAGAATTGTTTTAAATAATTATAATAAAAATTCTCAAAACTATTAATGTAATCAGGTAAATCAAGATATTCTAAGAACGATGAATCAAGTTTTACTTGCAACAGTATAGCTCTATTCTTTTTTCTTAAAATTTTCCCAAACCTAAATGCAACTTTTAAAAAATCTTTTTCTTCCTCTGTCAAGAAATTTTCTTTTTCTCTTAAATGTTCTATATCCCATGTAGCTTGCATATATTCTTCATCCAATAATTCATATATGAATGAAGGTAAATCAACTGCAGAACCCACTTTTTTAACATTTTCAGTTGTTGCAAAATACAGTGGTTTTGAACTCATATCTGCAGTTATATCTTGATGCCAACCTTCAGTAGAAGATCCTCCTTTTGCTAATATCTTAGATATATTTTCTATTGCTCTTTTCATACCTTTTGGTAATCTTGATGTGTCTAAACCATATTTTTTTATAAAAGGTAATAATAATATACTTGTACCATGATACAACCATGCTGATTTATCTTTAATATTATCATTCCATAATTTTGAGATAAAGATATAATGTTCTTCAACAAATTTATCTATGTCTATACTTTCAAGATATTTTCTATCTACATTTTTTATAATTTCACTCTTGAAATCTTCTTTAATTTTTTCAATAGACATTTTAAAACAATAATCATTATTGATTTAATAAATTTATGTTTTCTAATTGCTCGAGTTTTCCCACAAAACATTAAAAATCTTGATTTGAGTTCTCGCAAAATTTTCATCCTTTATCAATAATGCATAGGGCTTCTCACCTTGACTAAGAAAATAAACATAATCACCTGCAACTCCAAATTCCATTTCCACTTGATCATTCGTATATTTAATTTCAATATATTTTAATTTCTCTCTTTCTTTTCCATGTTCTTTAACATTTTTTGGAACGATTAATCGTTGATGAACCTTTTTTTTAATTCTAGGCCCATGGAAATATTCTAATAGAAATGCATTCCATTTACTATAAGCAATAGGTGCAGAAGATATGTAAACATTAGAATTAATATTCCAACTTTCTGTAAACTCATTAAACATAGATTTAACTCCTCTCAATCCTTCAAAATATTTAAAATCATTTTCTTTACTCTCTTTGATTTCAATAGTCTTTAATTTATCTACAAATTCTTTTAAATCCTCTCTTTCTTTTTCTAATTGTTTTTCTTTTTCTCTTATAATTGTAAACAAATTTTCAGGATTAACAGATCTATACACCTTCACATTATTAGTTATTTTAAAACTAATGAGTCCACTATCAAGTAATTTTCCTAGGATATCATATATATGTGAACGAGGGATCTTCTCTTTAGAACATATAACTCCTGCTTTTGCTTCTTTATGTTGTAATAGAAATAAATATACCTTTGATTGAACTTGTGTAAGTCCGGTATTTTGTAATTTTTCAATTATATCTTTCATTTTAATATAGCTACACCAATAAGAGGTAGCAAGTATTTAAATACTCCTTTTAAGCTTATTACTATAAAGTAAAGACAAACGTTCAAGGAGGAACAAAAATGACAAACATAAAATATAAAATAGGAAACATTGTTGGAGAATTACCAACAAAAGAAGGTATGGATAGTCACAAATTCGTAGTTATGGCACGTGAAGAAGAGAATGATCTTGAGTTAGTCCTTAACTCTGAAATACTTCCAACAGAAGGCAGTGGACCATTCGCAAGGGAAAGTAACCTATTACATGCAGAAATCGTGGATAAAAATCCAGGTGGAAGATGTGTTGGCGGAGGAAAAATAACATATAGTGAATATGATGATACGTCAATAATCGCGGGAGAATCAACAGGCTATGGAATAGTTCATTCAAACGTAAGAGAGATTTTCGGAAAATTGTTATCTGAAGAGTATAAACTTAAGGAGTTTGATTCAGGTTATATTGAAAAGGAAAAAAACGAAGCATGGATTAAAAGACACAATATAAAGCTTTAATTCAGGAATTTCAAGGAGAATAA
The DNA here is from genome assembly GCA_002688355.1 of archaeon. Taxonomy (GTDB): domain Archaea; phylum Nanobdellota; class Nanobdellia; order SCGC-AAA011-G17; family GW2011-AR20. Next base: position 185,628 of record NZCT01000024.1, read on the forward strand.
TTTCTCCTCTTCTTATTTTATATAATCAATTATTTCCAAAAACACTTATTTAAATTCTTTATGTTTCATTTCAACACTCTTGTATTAATAAATTCTCAAATATTACAAATAAACTCTCTAAAAACATTTATATAATTCTTCAAACTAAAAATACTAATGAAAAGAGGTTCTCGTACAGAAAAAGATTACTTGGGTTCTAAAAAGATACCATCATCTGCTTACTATGGAGTTCAAACTAAAAGAGCATTAGAAAACTTCCCAATTAGTAATTTACATTTACAAAAAGAATTAGTTTACGCAATTACAATAATAAAAAAAGCAGCAGCCATTACAAATAAAAAAAATAAAAGATTAGAACCAAAAAAAGCAAACGCTATAGTAAAAGCATGTAATGAAATACTAAAAGGTAAATTTGATTCACAATTCCCAATAGATGTTTTCCAAGCAGGAGCAGGAACTTCTGAAAATATGAACATTAACGAAGTTATAGCAAACAGAGCATTACAAATTCTAAAAAAGAAAAAAGGTTCATATAACTATCTTCATCCAAATGATCATGTAAACTTAGCACAATCAACAAATGATGTTTTCCATTCAGCAATTTATATTTCAGCATATACAGAAATAAAAAATAATTTACTACCTACATTAGAACATCTAGAAAAAGAATTAAATAAAAAACTAAAAGCCTTTAGCAAAATTAAAAAATCAGGAAGGACACACTTAATGGATGCTGTTCCTATAACTCTAGGTCAAGAATTTTCAGGATACAAAGACACAATTAAACAAAATAAAGTTAAAATTAAAGAAACTTCTAAAGAACTATTAAATCTAAACATTGGTGGAACTGCAATAGGAACTGGAATTAACACAACACAATTTTATCAAAAAAATATAGTAAAAGAAATAAATAAAATAACAAAAGAAAAATTCAAAAAAGCAGAAAACTTAATTGAAGCAACTCAAAATATAAATCCTATAACAAATACAGGTTCTTCATTAAAAAATCTAGCATTAAACTTAATAAAAATAGCCAATGATTTACGTTTATTAAACTCGGGACCTTCTTCTGGTTTAGCTGAAATATCTCTCCCAAGTGTCCAACCAGGTTCATCTATAATGCCCGCTAAAGTTAACCCAGTAATGGCAGAAATGTTAGATATGGTTTCTTTCCAAGTTTTAGGTAATGATACAACAATAAACCTATGTGCACAAGCAGGACAATTAGAACTAAACGTTATGGTACCTCTAGCAGCTTATAATTTATTACATTCAATTGAAATATTAAACAATAGCATTAAAATATTCACAGAAAAATGTGTTAAAGGAATAACCGCTAATAAGAAAAAAACCAATTACTACTTAGAAAAAAACCCTATAATAGTTACAGCATTAACCCCACATATTGGTTATGAAAAAGCAGCTCAAATAGCAAAAGAAGCATACAAAAAAGATAAATCAATTAGAGAGTTAATCATAGAAAAGAATTTAATGGATAAAAAAACATTAAACAAAATACTAAACGCAGAAATATAAAATGGACATAAACAAGGAATCTATAAAAATACATAAAAAATTACAAGGTAAAGTAGAAGTCACACCAAAAGAAAATACAAACAAAGATAATATCAGTTTACTTTACACTCCTGGAGTAGCTGAAATTTCTAGAATCATCGGCAAAGACGTAAAAAAAGCATATGACTACACAATTAAAAGTAACACGATTGCTATTGTTTCAGATGGTTCAGCAATTCTAGGTCTTGGAAATCTAGGTCCAGAAGCAGCACTTCCTGTAATGGAAGGTAAAGCAGTATTTTTCAAACAATATGGAGATGTAAACGCAGTTCCTCTCTGTATAAAAGATCAAGACGCAGCTGGAATAATAAACTTTGTTGAAAACATAGCTCCAACTTTTGGTGGAATTAACATAGAAGATATAGCATCTCCGATCTGTTTTACAGTCGTAGACACATTAACTAAAAATTTAGACATTCCAATATTCCATGATGATCAACATGGCTCTGCTATAGTTACACTTTCCGCGCTAATAAATGCACTAAAAGTTACTAACAAAGATATAAAAGATTCTAAAATAGTTCTTTTAGGTGCGGGTGCCGCAGGTTACGGCGTTGTAAAAATACTTGATCATGTTGGAGCAAAAAATGTTATAGTTTTAGATAGTAAAGGAATTATTAATAAAAATAGAGAAAATCTAGATGAACATAAGAAAAATATTGCTCAAATAACAAATTTAAATTCAGAAGAAGGAGATTTAGAAGATGCAATTAAAGATGCAGATGTCTTCATAGGTTTCTCAGGTCAAAAAAGTATCTTAACAAAAGATCTAGTTAAAACAATGAAACAAGACCCAATAATATTTGCCCTTTCTAATCCTGATCCAGAGATAATGCCTCAAGACGCAAAAGATGCAGGAGCAAAAATAATTGCAACAGGAAGAAGCGATTTTCCTAACCAAATTAATAATGTTGTAGCATTTCCATTTGTAATGAGAAAAATCTTAGATGAAAATATTAAAAAATTAGATCAAGAATTATTTCACAATGCAGCTAAAAAAATTGCTTCAGTCGTTAAAGACCCAACTACCGATCATATTATTCCTTCATTAGATGAAATGGAAAATGTCAAATTATAATGCAACACAATAAATCTTGCAATCATTGTAATCCTAAAGACAACTCAAAAATAAAAATAAGTAAAAATCTAAAAATAACTGGAACAATCTTTATTCTAGTTTTCTTAATTTCATTTCTTCCAATTTTTGAAAGTTTAAATGAAAGTTTAATTTCTTTTCTAAAATTAATTTGGTGGGCTATATTGATTGGTTTTTTTATTGGAGGATTAATAGATTATTTTGTTCCAGAAGAATTTATCTTTAAATATCTAGGACAAAAAAATAAAAAATCTATTTTCTACGCAGTTATTGGTGGTTTTCTTATGTCTGCATGTTCTCATGGTATTCTTGCAATTTCAATGCAATTATATAAAAAAGGTGCAAGCATTCCTGCAGTAATTACCTTCTTATTAGCTTCACCATGGGCAAATCTTCCTATAACAATTTTATTATTTGGTTTCTTTGGTATAAAAGCATTATATTTTATCTTAGCAGCCATGTTTATTGCAGTAGTTACTGGTTTTATCTATTTATTATTAGAAAAATACAACTTAATTGAGAAATCTAAAAAAATTATCTTATCTGGTGATTATCAATGGGAAAAAATAAAAAATTTTAATTTTAATGAAAGTGTAAAAGGAACTTTTCATGGTTCTATTAGTCTAGCTAACATGGTTCTATGGTGGATATTAATTGGGTTTTTAATAGCTGCAATCATTGGAGCTTACGTTCCTTCTCATATTTTTGTACAATACTTTGGACCAACTTTCTTAGGTTTACTATTAACATTAGCTTTTGCAACAATTATAGAAGTTTGTTCCGAAGGTTCTTCACCAATAGCATTTGAAATATTCAATAAAGTTGGAGTTTTAGGAAACCCATTTGTTTTTTTAATGGCTGGAGTAGCAACAGATTATACTGAAATAGGTTTAATATGGTCTAACATAGGAAAAAGAACAGCAATATACTTACCAATTATTACAGTACCTCAAATATTATTAATAGGATATTTGTTTAACATATTTTTATAATTCAATAGTGTTTTAAATCTTATTTTTCTTATTTTCTTTATGTCAAATAACTTTTTATCCTTACCAGAAAAATATTCAAATGAAGAAAAGTCTAAGGTTGTAATAGTTCCAGTTCCTTATGATAAAACTTCAACATGGCAAAAAGGTTCTTCAAAAGCACCTAAAGCTATCATAGAAGCTTCAAAAAACTTAGAACTTTATGATATTGAAACAGATTCTGAAGTTTATGAACAAGGAATACATACAGCCCCTTCTATAAAAGTAGATGAAGATTCACCAGAATCAATGGTTCAAGAAGTTGAATCTACTATAACAAAATGCATCAAAAAAAATAAATTCACAATAGCTATAGGTGGAGAACATTCAGTTTCCATAGGCTCAATTTACGCTCATTCTAAAAATTATAAAGATTTAACAATATTACAACTAGATGCTCATGCAGATTTAAAATATTCTTACAACAACTCAAAATATAACCATGCTTGTGTTATGGCAAGAGCAAAAGAAAACTGTCCAATAGTCCAAGTTGGAATAAGAAGTTTAGACATTTCAGAAAAAGAATCTATTGATGAAAATAAAATATTCTACGCAAAAGATATTCATAATAATACAGACTGGATTGATAACGTTATAAAACAATTAACAAAAAATGTTTACATAACTATAGATTTAGATGTTTTTGATCCTTCTTTAATTTCAACAGGAACTCCAGAGCCAGGAGGGTTAACTTGGTATCCAATTTTAGAATTATTAAAAAAAGTTTCTCAAGAAAAAAATATTGTTGGTTTTGATATTGTAGAGCTTTTACCTGGTAAAAATAAATCTCCAGATTTCTTAGCAGCTAAATTAATATATAAAATCTTAAGTTATAAATTCAAAATCTAATCATTAGCAACTCTCGGAGCTAAAATAACACTCAAATTTAACTTATCCAAAATCTTATAATCAATCCGTAAAGGATAATCATTACCAAAATTTAAAGAAACACTATCACTCAAACTACTCCCTTTAATTATCTTACGCAAATACTCTAAAGAATATTTAGATTTTATAACATTCTCCACTTTCAAATTAACATTCTCATTTCCAGAATCTATTTGCACAACTGCATTACTTAAAGTTCCATCTGCTTGCACACTAAATTGTTCTTTATCTGCAACTAAAGTAACAGAATCCGCAACAACACCCATATCTTCAATAGCCTCATCAAATAAACTTGTACCAATATCTATAGATCCAGTAAACTTTAAATCAGGAATTCTTTGTTTTTGGTTCTCAATATCAATTAAACTTAAATTAAAAGTTCTTTTGTTCTCTCCCTCTAAATCCATCTTTAATTTATTATTTTTTAGTTCTAAAGACAATTTATCACTTGGTTTAGCTCTTCTAAGAATTTGTTTTAAATTATCTAGATTAACTCCAACTTCAACATCCTCTTCCAAAGAATACTCAGTAAAAGCACTGCTTAATAATTTAAAATTAATCAAAGCAACATTAGCAGGATCCATAGCAATTAATTCCATTTTATCTTTATCAAATTTAAGAACAACCTCATTTACTAATTCTGATATTATAGCTATAGGATTCTTCAAATATTTTGGTTCATCTAAAATTAATTTCATCTTCTCTTTTTTTAATTAAGATTTATTTATTAAGTTCATTATGCTAAAAAATACAAGTTCTATACACTATTTATAATAACATCCATAGCTTTCTTATACAATTGCTTGTCTACATTATCCAAATTCTTAACAAAATGACCATGTATCTCAAACTTTTCCTCGTAAGGCAATAAATTTCCATACAATTTTACAAAACTATTAACCCCAACATTAGCACTTAAAGTAACTAAAATATTCCCACTTCCATCATCAATTACTAATTTATCTTCTTCTTTATGTATTATTATCCCAGAAATAGCCACTTTCACATCTTCTTTCTTCAAGTCTTTAATATACTTATCTTTATAAGGCAAATTATACTCATTAATCATAGCTTCTCCATCGATGTTTACACTTTACACACATAAAAAATTGCGTTTCAGCCTCATCTCCAGATCTTGTTTGATTTAGCCAATAAAAAGCCTGTTTATTTCCACATTTTGGACATTCTGCCTCAGTTTTAGGTAAAGTCTCAATAGTTTTATCAACTAACTCTATTTTCTTACTATCTTTAGTTTTCTCTTTTATAACAATACTTTTTTTATCTCTACTTGAATAACCACAATTACTACATTTAATCTTCTTCGGATTATCTTTATCTGGAAATAATATTGATCCACACTTACTGCAAAACATCATTTTATTCTTATTATTAACAATCTAATATTTAAATTTAATCATTAATACCTATAGTAAAAATCCAAGTTTAAGTACCAATAAAAACCATTTTAAATCATTCTCTCAAAATAATATTATGCAATACTTAACCAAAGGCCAAAGAGGAGTGGTTTACACAGATCAAAATAAAGAAATTATTATTAAAATTGGAGAAGAATTTAGAATAAAAAACGAAGCAATATGGTTAGAAAAATTAAACAAATACAATATTGGCCCTAAACTAATAAAACATCAAGAAAATTACCTAGTCTTAAAATATATAAAAGGTAAACAAGTATCAGAATATTTCAAAGAAGTAAACAAACAACAAATAATAAACATAATAAAAGAAATATTAAAACAATGTAGAACCTTAGATAAATTAAAAGTAAATAAATTAGAAATGAATCATCCATTTAAACACATATTAATTGAAAATAAAAAACCAATAATGATAGATTTTGAAAAATGTACATTAACTGAAAATACTAAAAACGTTACCCAATTCTTCCAATATCTTATGTCTAATAACTTAGAACAAATATTTAACAAAAAAAGCATTTCAATAAACAAAAAAGAATTTATAAAAAAACTAAAAAATTACAAAGATAATAACTCTGATGAAAATTTTTCCAATTTGCTTTCACTAATTAAGTAAATTAATTAGGACAAACATATTTTTTACCTTCAAAGATTTCTGAAAACCAAACTTTCAACCAACCTAAATAAGGAATTCTAAAATAAGCTTTTCCTAAAATAATATCTTCTGTAATTCTATTCTCTCCTAATGTACTAATTATATCAAGATTATTATCTCCCTTAGTTTGATATACTTCATTATTCTTTGAAACAATTCTATGTATTATAGGATTATCACTTCTTCCACTAAAAACAATTATATCTCCTTTCTCTAAATTCCCACCTCGTAAAACAATTATATCCCCTTTACTAAAACCATTTCTTAATTTATAATTCTCAAAATCACTTTTCGTAATTCCATGATCCTCATACCATTTTCCATTATCTTCCCACCACTTTTCAAAGTTTCCTCCATTATGTTCCATACTACATGAAACAACAGCAACTAAAGGATGGCTAGTATCTAATAAAAAACCTAATCCTGGAAAAATAAGAAATTTGACAATAACAAAAGCTAATACAACATTTATAATCCAGGAATATATAGAGTTATCATTCCATATAAATTTCCATAATTTTCTTAAATTCATATTTTAAAATAGAAAACTGTTATTTAAAAACTTTATTTTTTAGGTAAAACTCTCTTAATTAAATTAATATCCCAACCATTATCTAATAAAGATTTTAATATTTGATCAGTATTCATCCCCATTGTTTTAGCTTTTCTAATATAAATTCTCAAATTTTCTGCATTAATATCCTCAACAGCTTTACTTATTTGTTGAATAGTCCATCCTTTACTTTGTAAAAAACTAGTTATTTGATCCTTACCATAATTTTTAGCCATTAGTTTAATAATTATATTTCTTAACTCATTCAAATTAACAAGTGTCTTCTCTTTCTTATTCTCTCCAGGTTTCTCTAATGATGTGTCTAAACTAAAAGGTTCACTTTTCTGTTTATTTTTTATCGGTTTAACAGGAGGTTCCTTAAATAAACTAGATATTTCCTTCTCGTTTAAGTTTGTGTCTCCAAAATTTCCACTAGAAGCACTAGGTAAATCTTTTCCAGGAGCACTAGGGGCATTTCCCACAGGAGCATTTGGAACACCAGGAATATTAGGAACATTTGTCTTGCCAGGCTTAGGTGCCATTGGTATAACTCCTTTCTTTTTTTTGAATTTCTTTAAAATTAAAAATATTGCTCCTAAAACAGCTAAAACTACAACAATAGCAACAATTATAGTAACTGCATTAATTTCAGTGTCTTCAAGTATAGCCTCTCCAGTAACTCCACTGGTTTCTGTAACATCAGGCTGTGAATTAATAAAAAAGAAGAATAGCAGTACAAAAATAGCTATAACAATGAAAGATAAACTTTTGTCCTCACCCATCTAAAAATAAAAAGAAAAGTTCTTTAAATAGTTTTTGAATTTTTCACTATAAATACAAAAATAACGATATCTTTATATTGCATTTAGTTGTTATTTCTACATTATGGACATAAAAGAGGTTGTTAAAGAATTCAAGAAGTTTAAACCAAAAGCAATTGCATTATGGGGTTCATATGGCATGGGTTTGAATGACAAATTCACTCATGATATAGATATAGCAATCTATGTTAATAAATTACCTACACAAAGTTCTAAAAAACCCATTTTCTCTAAGCTTTCAGATAGTAATCTAAAATTGCCTTGGGAAGGAGATTTTTTTATTAAAAATTATGAGATATATGAAATAAAATTTATCCAATGCAATGATATAGAACAAAAAATAAAAGATTTAAAAAAAGGAAAAAATGACTTTGAAAATAATATCGCTGTGTTCATCAGAGATACTAAAATAATATATGATACTAATTGGTTAATAAAATTAAAAAATAAAATTAAAAAATACCCTAACAAACTATTTAAAAATAATTTTAATGAAAACCTAACATTAGCTTTTAGAAAAATACATCATTATGATAGGGCGCTAAACAAAAGAGCAAAACCTCTTTGGGCACAATACATAATTAATAGAGGAACTAATTATTTAATTAGAACAATTTTCGCTGCAAATAAAACATATTATGGTAAGGACAAATGGCTTGAATATGAAATAAATAAATTCAAAATAAAGCCAAAAAATTTTGAAAAAAATCTTATTAAATTATTAAAATCCAGAGACATCAGTTATTATAAAAAACTAGTTTATGAAGTTTACAATACTTATAAAAAACATTATCCAAAAGAAGTTGCAAGAATTTTAGAGGTAGAAAAAAGTTTACAAAAAATAGATGCACAAATAGAATTATCTAAAGAATCTAATCGGTTTCTAATTTATTAGGTTTTCTACCATATTTAATCCATCCAATAATAACAATTCCAATATTCAATGCTCCAAATATATTTGTTATAATTATTGGAAAATCATTTAATTCAAAACCATAAAATATCCAAACAATTGCACCAAGAAAAAGAAAAGAATATGTAATGATTGAAATATCTCCAGCACTTTTCCTTTTAAAGATTTTTATCCATTGTGGTACATTTGCTAATCCACTAATAGTTCCAAAAGTAGTCGCCAAGATTGCTAATAATGTCATTTGAACCGCCTATATAAATTAAAAAACTTATTTTATATTCTTATTAAATTGATCTTTAAAATCTTTAATCTTTTTCTTTAAAGAATCGTTAGCTTTTACAACTAAATTAATAGCATCACCTTTACTAGATTCAACTAACATAATAGGTTCAGATATCAAAGAATGGTCTATTCTATAAGCACTTACATCTGTTTCATTAAAAGACCATAATTCATTTCTAACAGCATTACATAGAGTATGATCTTCTCCAATTACTTCAAATTCTATCTTATTCTTATCTTGTTCTAATATCTTAATTTCCATAATCTTAACTAAAAATATACACTTTTAAACCTTATGTTTTCTCTAAAATCCATAATCCAACTTCAACATCCTTTGATTTCTTCTTATGAAATAAATAAGATTTTCTTAAAGGAATATTTAATTTAATAACATCTAAAACCTTAAAACCATGATCTTTAGAGAGTTTCTCAATAAATTTAATAGAAGTAATCTTATGTAAAGAATATATTTTTCCTGCAACTTCAAAAGCTTTTAATAAAAATTCTCTATCTATATGTTTAACCTTAGTTCCAAAAGGAGGATTCATAATCACAACATCAACTCTCTTTTTAAAATCTTTAATATCACTTTCTACAAAAACACCCCTTTTATCTTTAACATTTTCCTTAGCAATCACTAAAGCATCTTTATCTGTATCAACAAAGTAAACTTTTTTACTCTCAAAAAATAAACAACCTTTTCCTAAAATACCATTTCCACAACCAAAATCAGCAATAATTTTACCCTTAATATCATAATTAAAATTTATTCTAAGAATTATCTCCGAAGCAACTTCACTATCTAAGACATACTGCTCTAATTTAATTTTCAAATTTTCTAAAGGGGTTAATTTAGAAAGTTCAATTGATAATTGTTTCTTATTTAACATAAAAAATTATCTTTTATTAACCTTTATTAAGTCACCGATAGTAATTTCAGAATCCTTAAAATCTAAACTTTTTGTAAGTCTTTTACTCTCTAATTTCTCAACTAAATTTATATTAAAGAATTTCTCTAATTTTCTAGCAACATCCATATTAGGTTCTAATTTTTTACTTTCAATATTTTGAATAACACTTTCTTTTTCTCCAATATGTTTAGCTAAATCCTCTTGCTTTAATCCTTTATTTTCTCTAGCTTCCTTTACAACTTTATTATAATTTTCTATCATACTTTCAACAGATTCTTCAACAACGCTCTCAGGTTTTTCCTTAACAACGTGCTTCTCTTCTACTTCTTTCTTCTCATTAACAATATTTCCAAACTGAGAACAATGTTCACAAACATCAAGCATAGTTCCTTCTACAACAACTTCAAAGTAATCTCCTAATTTCTTACCACACATCTCACAATTACCCATATTAATATAAAGATCTCAAATTTTATATAGATTTTGTTTTAATTATAAGCCAACTAAATCTTTTAACTCTCCAATATTTCTATATTTATCAAACATCTCTTTATCTATAACAGTTAAAGGAGCTTTAGTAATATCATGAATATTCATAAGAGTCTGAACAGCATCATTTTCTGCATTTATATCAAAAGAAAAGATAACAAACTTATCGGGATTTAATTCATATAAATTCGTTAAAATATATCCTTGTTCTTCAGATAAATAAGAGTTTCCTAAAAGATCATTTTCATCATTAGTATAAAAAAACAAAATAATATCTTTCTCAATATTACATTTCTCTTTAAATTCTTTTAATAATATTAAAGTTTTAATTTCAATTAATTGATAAAATTCTTTTTGAATAAGAACTTCTCGATTATGTTTTCCTTTTTTATTTTCTAAAACACTAATCTTATCTCCCAATTCATTCTTATCTTCTAATATTTGATCTAAACTAAATTGACAAATATCTTCAGAACTACTAATTAATTTATCTTTTAAATTTAAACTAGTAAGATGTACTTCCAATAAATCTTTATCTTCTTCAAATTTATACTGTACATAATTATTAAAAATAATTCCAACTGATAGTCCTAATAAAAAAATTGAAACTGCAAAAATTATCGCAATAATATATATTCTACCACTCAATCCTCGTTGAATTTTTCTCATTTCTACCAAGATGGTTTCTTCTTAACTAATATATAAAATATTGCTATAAGCCAAACATTAACTAAAATTAAAGAATAAATAAAAGCATATACCAAATAAGTAAGTATTCCTATATTTGTTCCATTTATTTTTTCTATTTGTTTAGATTGTCTAGTATATTTCCTAGCCAAATACACAATAAATAAAGCTAGAAAGAATATAATAACCCCTAGAAAAATCTTAGGATTAGTTAATTCAGCTAAAATTCTATTAAAATCAAAGTTAAAACTAAAATTGAAATTAATTTTATATGCTAGCAAAATTTTCCTAAAAAAACTTTCAGCTAATCCAAATATACCAGAAAATAATATCGCTAAAGATAATAAAATTGAAATTAATATCATAGGTAAAAATAATAACCCAAAATCACCATACTTCTTTCCAAAAATAGATTTATATTTTTTCAAATTAAACAAATTACCATAGCACCACCTTAATCTTTGCCTCAATAACTCTTTTAATTTTTTAGGAACATCTGTATATGCAACCGCATCCGTCAAGTGAACAAGTTTATGGTTATGAGATTGTATTTTAAGAGCCATCTCAAAATCTTCAGTTATATTATCAACATCAAAACCACCATAATCTTCGAATATTTCTCTTCTAAAATATGAACATGCAGGAGCAGCAGATGAACTATTGATAAAACTCAAAATCTTTCTTGTAAACCCAGATAAAGTATATTCAACAACTTGTATTCTTTCAAGTAAGTTTTTCGGTTTATACGGTTTTAAAGTTGGAATAACAACACCAACAGCATCATCCTTAAAATAAGAAACAGCTTTCTTAGTCAATTCTTCAGTCATTAAAGTATCAGCATCTAAGACAACAATAATATCATTCTTAGCTACTTTTATTCCATCATTTAACGCACTAGCTTTTCCAGCGTTTTCCTTATTTATTAAAGTAACTTCCTTAAACGATTTAGCAACTTCTTTAGTTTTATCTTTACTTCCATCGTTAATTACAATTATTTCAATTTTGTCTTTTGGGTAATCTTGATTAAGAATTGATTTTATCGTGTCTGCTAAAATATCTTCCTTATTATAAGCAGGAATTAAAACAGTAACACTTAATGCATTCTTTTCATAATCTTTAGGAACTTTCGTAATAAAATCATCTCTATTATACAAAAAAATAGCTATGTAGACCATACTAATAAAAAAGGAGATAAAATACGCTATAAAAATTAATACTTCATATGGTTCCATTTTTCTCTCCTACACTAAGGAAAATATTTCCAAATTTGAACATCATCATTTTCATAAACTTCAATAAAATTTTCACTAAATCGAGCAACAAATAATAATCCATCATTATCATCATTCCACACTAAACCATTAGTCATATCTTTTGTAACATAAATGTACCTTATTCCATATTTATTAAGTAGTTTCTTTGTCTTCTCTAAATTTCTTGAATGTGAAATATCTTCATTATCCTTTATTCTCTCGTCAATATCTTGAACATATAAAAAATTCTTATCAATGAAATTTTCTCTTTGAGCTATTGAATTTATAAAAATACCATTCTTATAATGAGAAAAAACAACATCTTCTTTGTTAGAAGTATCTCTAATATATTCTAAACTTTCTTGAATATTTTTATTAGGTTCCAAAGATTCAAATTTTGTCGTATAACCAAAACCAGAAAATATTATTCCAAATATTAAAATAGCAATTGTAATTTTTTTAATACTATTTACTTCCCATCTTGTGTTATATATTTTAATTAATCCTAGAGCTGCTAAATAGCTCAATAAAAATGTTAGATATATAATCAACTTAGGTTCAAAGAAAACTAATAATGACAACATAAACAAATACAAATAAATTATATTATACTTATACTTATTCTCCCATAATTTCTTAAGTCCAATTAAACCTAAAACTATTACAAATAAACTTACCCCAAAACCATTAAACTCAGTTATAATATTCTGTAAAATATATGCAAATCCTTGAAAAGAATAATCAGGTAAACCAAATTTCACAATTTGCCAAAGGAAAGCAATTATTGATGTTATAAATACTCCTAAAATATAATAACCAAGTTTTCTATTCTCTTTCTTATATATTAAATATAAAGAAACCAAAAAAAATGAAGTAATAAAGTTAAAGAAACCAAAAAAAGGCATCAAAGAGAATAAAACCAAAGATAAAACATATTTATTATTCAAAAACAAATAAAATCCTAATAACATTAAAAACACCGGTATCATAAAAAAATTAACAGTCGTAAAATTATACAAAAACGTATTAGATAAAAGTAAAATAATAAATGAAACAAGAATAGTAACATTATCTATATTAAATTTCTTTAGTATCTTTACAAACATCCATGAAGATAAAATTCCAAATAATCCTGGTAAAAAAAGAAAAACTAAATTATTTAATTTACTAAACAAAGAGAAAAATAAAATTGTTCCTAATGGATATACTAAAGGTCTACCAGCAAAACTCAATTGATCACTTAAATTAAAATTCCAAATTATTGTTTCAGCAATTCTATTAATCAAATAACTATCATCTCCAGGAATTATAAAATTTGATCTAATTAAAAAAGGTAAAACCAAAATTATAAGCGAAATAATTAGGAAATATTTGGTCTTAACAACTGATCTTATAGATTGTTTCTCTTTCTTTTGTAAAGCAACGTTCATCATTTGTGTATAAAATTTCTTGAATATTATATTTTTCCTTTACTCTCTGAGTAAAATAAATATAATCAATATTATATCTCCTTATTAAATCTAATGCAACAGCCTCACTCCAAGTAGTGTAAATTATTTCAACATCATCTATTCTCTGTTCTAAATTAGGCACTAAAAAAACATTAGAATCTAAAATACTTTTTCTTTCTGCTAGTCCAATAACATAATTACCCTCTTCCATAATAGATAAAATAACAGATTTCTTATTTGTATTTTCTCTTAGCCATTTTAAATCATCTAATTCATCATTATTAATTTCAAAAGAATTAGCCATTAAAAAACTAGGGAAAACTGATAATAAGAAAATCAAACCAACAAATAAAAAAATAAAATAATTTCTAAATCTAGCAGCCTTTGTAATTTTTAAATAATTCAAGAGTCTAACTATTGCTAATGAAGATGTAACAGTAAATGTTATTGCTAAAATTAATAATATAAGATCAACATTAATTAAATTTAAAATACCCATCAATAATGTAGTGATAATAAATCCAGATAATAACACAATAATATTATTCTTTTGATTATAATATCCAAAAAATAATCCAACTACACCTAAAATAAACACAATTAATCCTAATCCAAAAAAATCTGTAAAAATATTAAAACTAGCTAAGAAAGCAGAGTTCATACTAGTTATAGAATCTCTAGTAACATAATTAAATCCATGAAAGATAAATGATTTCCTATAAATTAAAATATTAACAAATGCAATTAAAAAAAATGTAAATATAATTAATTCTTTTCTCCTATTATCTAAAAATGAATTATCAATATTCAACAACAGCATATAGAAAACCAAACCTAAAACAAAAATAATTGAGATTGGATGTATTAACCCAATAAAGAATACTAAAAATAAAAATAAATTAAAGTATCTTTTATCTTCAATTTTAATTAACAAATAAAACATCAAAAACATTAAAGGTAAAATTAAATGTAAAGGACTAATTTGATTTAAAGTTGATTTTAAAACTAATGGTGAAAAAGCAATTAGCAAAGCAGATATAACTGAAGCAGTTTCATTTCTCGTAAGCTCTTTACTTAAGAAATATACAATAATTACCAAAGAAGCGATTAACAAAGCAGGAATTATCTTTAAATAAAAAGGTAAAAACAAAAATACAGATATAAAAAAATGAAATAACTGGGGATAGTTAACATCCCTTCCAGAAAAACTTAGCTCATCATACGTCAATATACTACCATCTTGAACATAATTATTAATTATTCTCAAATGGGAATATGAATCTGAACCAAAAAAATGTTCATTACTTAATCCATAAAACAAATTAAAAGAAAGTGATAATAAAAATAATAATATTACAATATGTATTGGTTTAATCTTCATTTTTGTCTTCTAAATCCTTAGAATCATTAATTTTTAATAAAGACTGATTTTCCTCTACTTTAACATTCTCCTCCATTTTAATTTTAAGCTCATTATCCACAACATCAAAGTAATCATAAAATTTACTCGTTAATCTTAAAGTTCTAGTTCTTCCAGTTTTCTCAGCAGTAACAAATTCTAATTCTTTTAATTTCTTAATGTGTTCATAAGCTACATTACTTCTCATTTTAATTATATCTGATTGCAATATTGGTTGTTTATACGCAATTAAAGCTAAAGTTTCCTGCGTAGATTTATCCATTTCAGAATCTTCTAATAATTGTGTTGTTAAATACAAATAATCTTTAGCAATATTTAATTTGTAAGAATTCTCATTATCTATGATCTCTAAAGAAGTATCTCTAGCATCATATTCTTCCTTCAATTTCTTAATAGAGTCCTTAACAATACCTACACTACCTAAATTACACATTTTAGCTAATTCATCTATAGTTAGGAACCTTCCTGTAGTAAATAAAATAGCTTCAACTCTCTTCTTATAATCGTTTAAATCAGTCATTTTCTATAAAGAATTTATAACAATTTTTAAAGTTTTGGTATTTATATCTTAAAAGAAAATCTAAAAACAAACCATTTTGTGATGGTTCCCATTGGAATGTAAAATTTAAAGACGATCAATAAAGTACATATCTCAAAATAGCAGCAATACCACCAATTTCTTTAAACTGTTTTCCTTCATTACTTTCTCCGCTGATAAGTTCAACAGTACCACCAAATGCTTCTGTTTTTTTCTCTAATTCTTCAATTACTTTATCATCTAACTCTTCATTTAACAATAAAATATCAACAGCACCATATTCAATTGCTTTCTCAACCTTTTCTTTACCTAAAGCAACTTTTTGCTCTTCTTTACCTAAAGTATCAAAAAACTTTGTTAACAATTTCTTCTCTTTAATGATACTCTCTTGAGCTAACAAATCTTTACTTTTATCAACTAACTCATTTAAACCAAAATCTCCAGTATATCCAAGATCTTTAGTTCCCATGATTTTTTTCTTTAATTCATTGTTCAAATAATCTCCATCTCTAAAAGTTTCTTTTGTAGGTCCAGGCCCACCAATAATTATTCCACTTAAATTTTTCATCTCTAAAAATGTTTTATTTGAAATTTCAGCAATTCTTTTATAAAATTCATGTGCAGCCTCTTCTCTTAACCTAGCAAACCTCACACTCGATTGACCACCAGCTTTAGTCTTTCCAGGAACACCAGATGTCATATGTGCAATTTCAGTAATACTACTTCCTTTTAACAATCCAACTGTACCTTCACGATTATCTAACACAATTAAACCATAAACATTTTTAGCTTCCATTTGATCTTTTAAAATATCTAACATAAAAGTTTGATCACATCTATACAATCTTGTTTGAATTGGATTAGGAGGCTCAATAGAAAATACTTTAATATCTTCAGCATGTTCTTTTTCTGAAACATTACCAGAAAAAACAGCTAAACCATTGTCAGGAGTTTTCTTAAACAAACGTAAATGTCTGATCATTCTCTCTAAAGAATCTATAACTCTATTTCTATTATTTTTATCTTTAATATTAGAAGCAGTTCCTTGCTCTTGTTGTAAATGTTGTATTATCTTAACTAATTCATAACCTTGAGGAATATAAACAGAAACTAATTCAGTATGTCTTCCTCTAACCTTATCTAATTCTTTTACAAATTTACTTAGTTTTCTTTCTTCTAGTTTATCTGTCATTTTCTAATTAAACTTAACATCAAACTTATTTCCAAAATTTATCATAGAAGCACTAGTAACAGCCTTTAAATCTTTTAGCATGTCTTCATTAAAATCTTTTTCATATTTTTTCTCTAATTCTAAAACAATTTCTTCTTTCATTGATTTATTTTCCTTAGATTTCTCAGCTCTAACTTTTCTTAAGATATCTACAAAACTATTTCCCATTTTTTCAATTTTTTTATCATTCATCTTTTTATCTTCTGCTGGCCATTTACTTAAACTAATACTATTAACCTTTTCTTTTTTACTAAAATAATTCAAATAAATTTCCTCAGTTACAAAAGGGATTATAGGAGAAAACATTTTTAATACACTTAAAAAAGTATTATACAAAGTATATTGTGCACTTCTCTTAGAATCTAAACCTCGTTTATCTTCATTGTACAATCTATCTTTAACAATTTCTAAATAATAATCACAAAAAACATTCCAAAAGAAATTCTCAACTTCACTTTTAACTCTAGAATATTCATATTTATCAAAATTTTCTGTACATACTTTAATCAAATTATTTAATTTTATTAATAACCATCTATCTATATCTTCTAATTCTTTACTCTTTAAATCTCTATGAACATAATCTTTTAAATGCATAGAAACAAATCTAAAAGTATTCCATAATTTATTCAAAGTTTTTTGTCCTGTAACAACATCTTTTTCATGATAAGCTAAATCATCTCCCAATTTAGAACTTGCAGCCCAAAATCTTAACGAATCTGCAGAGTATTTATCTAAAACTTCTTGTGGTTCAATGATATTGCCTTTACTTTTACTCATTTTCTCTCCTTTCAAAAAAACAAATCCACTTATTGTAATATCATCCCAAGGATTTTTGTTAGAATGTAACTGACTTTTAACCATAGTATTAAACAACCAAAAATTTATTATGTCCGCAGACTGTGGTCGTAAAGACATTGGAAATATTTTATCATATATTTTTTTATCTTTAACAAAAAATTCTCTAACTATCTGTGGTGTTAAAGCAGAAGTTGCCCACGTATCTAAAACATCTTTCTCTCCTATAAATTTACTAGAACCACATTTACATTTCTTAACAGGAGCTTTATCTTTTAATGGATCAACTGGTAAATCTTTTTCATTAGCTAAAATAATTTCACTACAATCTTGACAATACCAAACTGGAAACGGAACTCCATAATGCCTTTGTCTAGAAATACACCAATCCCATTGCAAACCTTTAATCCAATTTTCCAATCTAACTTGCATATGTTTTGGATACCAATTTAATTCCTTACCATTTTTCAAAAATTGTTTCCTTAAATCTAAATATTTTATAAACCATTGTTCACTTTCTAAAATTTCAATTTCATTACCACATCTTTCATGCACATTTACAGCATGTTTAATATCTTTCTCTCCAACTAACAAATTACTTTCTTTAAGATCTTCAATTATTTGTTTTCTTGCTTCTCTAACATTTAGTCCTTCGTACTTTCCAGCTATACTAGTCATCCTACCTTCTCGATCAATTGCCTCCTTCAAAGGCAAATTATAAGCTAAATACCATTCAGTATCGTTAGAATCTCCAAAAGTACAACACATTACAACACCAGTTCCTTTTTCAATATCTACACGTTTATCTTCTAAAACTTTAACTTTATGATTAAACAAAGGAACAGTTAATTCCTTACCAACTAAACTTTTATTTTTCTTATCTTCAGGATTAACAAAAACAGCAACACAAGCACTTAACAATTCAGGTCTAGTCGTACTTATAACAACATCTTTACTTCCTAATTTAAATTTAACATCAACAAACTTACTACTAAACTCTTTATCTTCCATTTCAACTTGAGCAATAGCAGTTCTACAAATTGGACAAAAAAACGTTGGGGCTTTTTTTCTATACTCTCTTCCTTTTTTATATAACTCAATAAAAGATTTTTGACTTATTCTTTGAGAGTGTTCACTTATTGTAGTATAAAACAAATCAAAATCACAACTCATTCCAATATTCTTCCAACCGTCAATAAACTCAGGCCTTATCTCATTTAAAGTTTTCAAAACTAATTTAATGAAATCTTTCCTTTCCATCTTATTTGACTTTACACCTTTTAGCTTCTCAACTAATCTTTCGGTAGCTAACCCATTGTCATCAGTTCCAAATGGAAATAAAACATTATATCCTTGCATTCGTTTAAATCGAACAATAAAATCTTCTTGTGCATAAGAAAAAGCATGTCCCATATGCATTCTCCCAGAAACAGTTGGAGGTGGAGTATCAACAGAGAATATTTTATCTTTATTTTTATTATTAAATTTAAAAATCTTATTTTTATCCCAATACTTCTGTATCTTTACTTCAATACTCTTACTTTCATAATTTTTAACTAACATAATTTCTTATTTGACGAATTAATTTAAAATACTTATCATTTTATTAAATTCATATATTTTTCAAGAAAACTCTTAATATAAAGGTTTAAGAAATTTTTCACTCATCATTTATCTATGATAGAATTTGAAGAACAACAATTAGGAACTCATAAAGTTACTATAGTAAAAGAATACAAAAATCCAAAACATTTGGAAATAGAGCTAACAAATTGTAATTTTTATAGAAATATAAATCAACAACGTCAAAAGTGGAGTAGTTCTTATATAAATTTTAGAGATATAATATCCAAAGATAAAGAAAACAACACATTAGCATTCTATGACGCAGGAAAATATTCTATAACAGATTTAAATGATTCGGGTTTTGTAAATATAAAAACATTAGAAGAATCAATTATTCAGATAGCTAGGTGCGCTATAGAAGGTCAAAAAGGAATAGAAGAAGGATTAATAACACCAGATGGAAGCATAACACAATATTTTCAAGATAATAAAAACCGAGAAGAAATTTACAAAGAAATAGAGGAAAGAATTTTACAACCAATGGTAGAATATGATAGGAAAGGAAAGGAAATTCACCATACAACAAAAGACGATATAATAAATTTTTTTACAGAATTACGTATAAATCAAATTAAATTAATGCAACAATACATAAAAAACTATAATAAAGGTCTTGTATATATTTATGATTCACATCCTGATAACATTAGAACATCAGATAAAGAATCAAAACAAGTAGTACTAGCAGATTTAGACTTAGGTTTTCAAACATTTGAACCTGAAGTTTTTATTAGGTTATTACAACCAGGATTTCAATACAATTTAGATCCTAAAATTTTCCCATTAAAAGACGAAGTTAAACGTGTTTCAAAAGCTCTAGATTACGCACAATTACAAACTCTTCGTTCTCGTGCTATTATAGATGATAATGAAGATCTTATAATTAAGATAGATAGATTCCTAGAAGACAAAACAGTGTTTAAAAGTCTAAAAGAAAATAATGAATTCTACAACTTTATTTCCAGAGAGGAAAAAAATGAATACAAATTTTTATCAAATTTAGAATTAATTAGACATCATTTAAAAGAATACAGTAGGAAAACTAAGTTATTAAACCAAAAAAAAGATAATTATGATGATCAAAATATTTCATTGACAAGAAAATTAGAGAACATGCGTAATAACCATCTAAAAATGTTTAAAATATGGACAACTGCATTAGTATTGACATCAAAAGGATCTGAAATAATTGGAAAAAGAGATGGATTCTTTATTACAAAAATATTATCACATATTTTACATAAAGAAGATAATAATTTAAGTTTATCAAAAGAATTATATGAAAAATATATTAATTAGACTTAAAATTCAAATTTGTTGATTCATAAATAATATTAGTCATATTCATAACAATATTTCTCAAATAATTCAAAACAATAGAATCTGATACACTTTTTTCTCTTGATGAAATAATTCTATCTAAAATATCTTCCATTTTACAAAAGATTTTAGCACTTTTATCTAATTCATAATTATAGAACAATCCATATATTTGATTAAAATAATCTCCAACCTCATCATATAAAGAAAGAGCATTTTTAGATATGACTATCTTTGAATCAATAATATAGTATATTAGAAATTTATATTCATCGGCAGTTTTTTCAATGGAATTAACAAGATTATAGAAAAATGGTGTTTTATCTTTTAAACTTTTATTTTTCAAGATCATACGTAAAGAAAAATTTGTTAATCTATTAATTGTAACTTCCAAATCTAAAATAGATTTCAAGCCTTTAATATCATTTTTCTTTAAGTATTTTCCCATAGAATCAATTACATTTTTTGTAACTAAAAATAATCTACGTAAAGTATTATTAAACTCATCTTCTAATTCAGTTGTAACAATTCTTATAACACAATGAGATTTTCCTTGTTCAATAATTTCATATCCAATAGAATCTTTAAGGATTTTCTCAATTAAACGCAAATCACCTATATTTTTATATTTAAAAGTAACATGATCATAGCCAGAAGTATATAAACAAATTATTAATTTCAAAATAAATCTTCCATATTTTTCAATATCTAAAACTATTGATTTAATTTTCTTCTCTTCTGAAATTTTTATTAAAATATTACCTTCAAATAATTCCAAAAAAACTTGATCACCTTTATTTATTCCAAAGTCCCGTGTCCATTGTGCAGGTAAAGACACAACTAAAGTTGAATTTGCTAGCTGTATAACATTTCTTCTCATAAAGTTAATAAATAAAATCAATATATAAATTTTTATATAATTATATAACTATAAGGAAATATATAAGTTATAAGGATAAGACATATAATTAAAATTCTACATTTATTCTTATGGAAAAACACACTAAAACCGTATTAATAGCCTTAACAATAGTAATTATACTAACATTAACAATATCATTAATACTAAGTGATAAGGAAGAAGAAAATAATATTCAGACATTAACTATTGATCCAATAGATGAAGCACAAAAGTTTCACAAGTCAAATACAACGAAAAAACCTACACTAAAAAAAATAATCATAAATTCAAATTTATCTCTAAAAACACTTGAATTAAATCTTGAAGAAAAAAACATAATAATAAAACCAAAAAACGTACATATTAAAGATAATAACTTAAAACTTAAAATTTCTACAGAAGATCAACTATTAATCAAAGAATTTACAGGCAGAATAATTATTAATGAAACTTTATACTTATCTGGAAATTTCTTAGAGTATTCAACTCTTCCAATTAATATTCAACAAGAAACACCAATAGAACTATTCATAGATTATTATGAACTAGAAATTGAAGATGTTACAATAAAAAATTTAGAAGAAACTCATCAAGGAACAATAAGAATAGATAATTCAGAAATAGATTTAAATGAAGATTTGCTTTATTTAAATGAGTTTATAGGTTCTCTAATTGTAAAAGATAAAAAAATATTTCTTAATGGAAATACAAAATCAATAGAAATAGAAAAAGAGAAGTACAATTTCAAGATAGATTAATATATGGGACGAGTGAGATTTGAACTCACGACCCCATGAGCTTCAGTCATGTCTAAGATCAAGTTTATTCAACTTAACGCTCTCCCAGGCTGAGCTACCGTCCCATATTAAAATATCTACTAAAAGATGCTTATTTAAACATTTCCAATAACAAAAGAAAACATTTATTAATAAGAACATATCAAATATAAAAATGGTAAAAAAAGGGGTAAAGAGTAAAACTACTAAAAAGAGGGTTAAACGAGCTCCTCCTAAGAAAAGTTTACTTAAAAAAGCTGTATCACAAAAACAAAGTAAAACAAAAATAGATGTAAATCTTTTACTAAAAAATCAAAATCATCAAAGTTCTTTAACTAGAAAATTATTAGTTGTAGTAGCAATCTTGGCTGCTTTCATTGCTTTAATTTCCTTAGGTAATTATTCTGGTAATGTAACAGCTCCAATCGATAGAACATTATTCTCTATAGAAGGAGATATTGGCACACCATATAAAGTAGTAGATGTTTCGAAAAGCAAAAATTCTGCAGTACAGATAGCATATACAAGCACAATAAAAACAAATGTATTTGTTGAAACTAACGATTGTGATGCTTGGAAAAAAGGTAAAGATTCTAACAATCATGTACTATATGCAATATCAAATATTAAAAGTGCAAATTTCAAAGTGGGAGACTCTTTACAAAACACAAGACAACAATTAGATCTTTATCAAACAGAAAATTTATGTTTAATAGTAATAAACAAAGAAACACCATCTTCAGGAAAATTCACTTTAACAGCAACTGAAACCGATAACAACATTTATAATATAATAGAATAATATCTTAAAGATGAGAAGTAAAAAAGGTGCATTAGAACTTTCTATTAATACTATCATAGTTATTGTAATTGGTGTAACAGTTCTAAGCTTAGGTTTAATTTTTATAAACAATTTATTCAAAGATATGGGTGGAACTGCGGAAGGAGCTTTTGAAAATGCAAATGCTGCATTAGACAAAATAACAGGAGATGCAGATGAATATTTATTATTAGCTCCAAATAGCATAACTATTGAACATGGAAAAAACAAAGGTGTTTATGCACTAATAACAAATATTGATTCTGATGAAACTTTAACAGGATTAAGTGCAGTATTAAGTGTGCCTGATGAAGATAAAGATGATATAGTTTGTAGATTTTTTACTAATAAAAAAACACAAATACCAGTAAGAGACATAGAGCCTGGCGATAAAGAAAAAATTGGTGTATTGATAGAAACTGAAAAAAATAAACTAGGACCAAAAATATGTACAATTACAGTTTCAGGAATACCTAGTGACAGTGAATCAAATATTCTCATAAATGTAGAAAAGTAATTCTAAATAAAAACAATTTTAAACATGAACATTTCGATAGTAAAATGCCTTTAAAATTATACAACACACTAACAAGAAAAAAAGAAATATTCAAACCAATTAAAAAAAATTCTGTTGGCCTTTACACTTGTGGTCCTACTGTTTACAATTACGCTCACATTGGAAACCTAAGAACTTACATATTCGAAGATATCTTAAAAAGAGTTTTACTTTACAACAAATACAAAGTCAAACATGTAATGAATATTACAGATGTAGGTCATTTAACTTCTGATTCAGATACAGGACAAGATAAAATTGAAAAAGCATCTAAAAAAGAAAATAAAACAGCATGGCAAATTGCTAAGTTCTACACAAAAGCATTCCTAGAAGATACAAAAAAATTAAACATATTAAAACCAGATATAACTTGTAAAGCAACAGATTACATAAAAGAACAAATAGATTTAATAAAAATTTTAGAAGAAAAAGGTTATACTTATGAAATTGAAGATGGAATTTATTTTAACACTTCTAAACTAAAAGATTATGGGAAATTAGCAAAGCTAAAAATAGAAGAATTAAAAGAAGGTGCTCGTGTTGATGTAGTTAAAGGAAAAAAGCATCATGCAGATTTTGCTTTGTGGAAATTTTCTAAAGAAAGAAGACAAATGGAATGGCCCTCCAAATATGGCATTGGCTTCCCAGGTTGGCATATAGAATGTTCAGCAATGTCCATGAAATATTTAGGAGAAACTTTTGACATACATTGTGGAGGTATAGATCATATTCCAGTTCATCATACAAATGAAATAGCACAAACAGAAGCAGCAACAGGAAAAAAATTCGTAAATTATTGGTTACATGGAAATTTCATTGTTCTAAAAGATGATATAAAAATGGCCAAGTCAGGAGAGAACTTCATAACATTAAAAGCATTAGAAGATCAAGGATACACTCCAGAAGATTATAGATATTTAACTTTAACTGCAAATTACAGAAAACCAATAATGTTTAGCGAAGAAGCTTTAGAAGGTGCAAAAAATTCTTTAGATAAACTAACAACAAAAATATTAGAAATAAAAGCTACAACAAATGAAAGTAATGGAAAAACAGACAAATATGAAAAATTATTTGAAAAAGCAATTAATGATGATCTTAACACACCAAAAGCATTAGCAATTTTATGGGATTTAATAAAAGATCAAAAAGTAAATAATAAAACAAAATATGATTTAATCTTAAACTTCGATAAAATTTTTGGTTTAAATTTAAAAAATATTAAAAAATCTTTAATACCTCAAGAAATAAAAGATTTAGCAGATAAAAGAGAAAAAGCAAGGAAAGAAAACAATTGGGATCTTGCAGATACAATAAGAGACAAAATAACAAAAAAAGGTTATTCAATCGAAGATTCTAATTCAGGATATAAAATAACAAAAAATGTATAAAACAATGTTAAAAGCCAGTATAATTGGCTATACTCTTGGCGCAGCAATAACTGCTATCTCTGGAATGTGTTTACTAAAATCAGAAATCTATGAAAGATATGGTCTAGAACATATAGTTAAAGATTCAAAAGAAGATAAAATAATGTTTAACAGTCTAACAACAGGTCTTGCTATTTATTTAACCTCTTTAATTCCTCACGGAATAGCATATTCAAAGCTCAATAAAGAAGAAAATCTTGAACAATAGTTTTTTAAAGCTTAATATTTCTATTTTCCTATGGTAACTATATATGATGTAGACACAAATAAGCTAATAGAATCAGCTAGTGAAGAAATGAAAAAGCTAGTTAAAGCTCCAGAATGGACAAAATATGTTAAAACAGGTGTTGGAAAAGAAAGAGCACCTATTGACATAGATTGGTATTACAAAAGAACTGCAGCAATTCTAAGAAAAGTATATATGCGTGGTCCTCTAGGAACAAATAAATTAAGAACATTATTTGGAAATAGAAAAAATAGAGGCATGCAACCTGAAAGATTTCGTAGAGGTTCTGGTAAAATTATAAGAACTTCACTACAACAACTAGAAGAAGCAAAACTAATCAAAAAAGGCTCAAAGGGAACTCATAAAGGTCGTTTAATAACAAATGAAGGAGTTAAATTCCTAGATTCAATAGCTAAAAAAGTAAAATGAATGATTTAGATAAATTAAAACAAGAAAAACTTAAAGAATTACAACAAAATTTAAATCAACAACCACAAGAAAATATACAACAAGAAACACAAATTCAAGATCAAATTAATCAACTAGAAATATTAATAAAAAAATACTTAACAAGAGACGCATTATTAAGATATGGAAATATAAAAACAGCAAGTCCAGAAAAAGCAATACAAACATTAACAGTATTAGCACAATTAATTCAATTCAAAAAGGAAAACGAAAAAATTTCAGACCAAGAACTTAAAGAAGTATTAATAAAAATACAAGAACCAAAGAAGGAATTTAACATAAGAAAATAAAATGGCAAAATTTAAACCACTGGCGAAAAAATTACGTTTAGCAAAGAAGGGTAAACAAACAAAGTGGGCACCATTCTGGACAGTTCAAAAAATTTACGGTAGTTCTAGAAGAGTTCATCCAGGAAGACATACTCATGTAAAAAGACATTGGAGAAGATCAAATACTGACGCATAAAATGGCACCTTTAGAAAGACTATACACTGTACCTTTAAGAAAAAGATTTCTAAAAGGACCTAAATATAGAAGAACAAGAAAAGCAGTTATAGCCTTAAGAGAATTTATACAAAAACATATGAAATCTGAAGATGTTAGAATAGGTTCTCATTTAAATTTGGAAATGTGGAAACATGGTAAACAAAATCCACCATCAAGAATAAAAGTCAAAGCAATTAAAGATACTGAAAAAGTAAAAGATAAAGACGTAGAAATAGTAAGAGTTGAATTACCCCATATTAAAATAGAAACTAAAAAGGAAGACAAGAAAGATGATAAAAAGAAAACAGATAAAAAAGAGGAAAAAGTAGAAACTCCTAAAATAGAAGATAAAAAGGAAGAAACTAAAGAAACAAAACAAGAGAAAGAAAAGAAAGAAGTATTAGAACATCCTGATAAAGAAAAACCAACAGTAACAACAGAGAAAAAACAAGCTACAAAAGAACAAGAAACATTACAAAAAACAAAGAAAATAATTTCAGCAACAGAGAAACCAATTCACGAAAAGAAAAAGTAAATCTTATATAACCTTATTCTACTAATAATAACATGATAGAAAAAGAACAAGTTATAGAATATTTGAAACAAGTCCAAGATCCTGAGTTAAATATAGACGTCTGGACATTAGGTTTAATTTACGATATTAAAATAGCTGAAGATGCTTTAAATATTCAAATGACATTTACTACTCCAATGTGTCCCTACGGACCAACATTAGTTGAAAGCATTAAAATGAAACTACTTTCTCTAGAGAAGATTAATCAAGTAGATGTAGAAGTAGTTTTTGATCCACCTTGGCAACCTAATGACGAATTAAGAGCAATGTTAGGTGTATAAAAACAAAATTATTCTAAATTTTTTATTATTCTTTTGTAAATTTCAAATTCTTCCTTAGATAAACACAAATCCTTTGTTGGCCAGAAAGGATCTACATCTTCTCTATTCAGTATGGAAGTTGCTTCAGGAATAATATCTTTTATAGATTGAAGTGCCTCTGTGAATATTCCTTTCATAATTAAATCTTCAAAGTTTTCTCCACGACCAGAATCATTAGTTAAAGAATATAAATTTAGACAGCTTGAATGCCCATAACCTGCTATGTGATGAGTTAAACTCCAAATATGTTTCTCAGGATATCTTTCACGAACTAAACTATTATTTACTATCCTTGATTGATAATCATTATAGATAATTCCAATACAATTTTGTTGAATTTGTAGTTTTTCCTCAAACCCAATTAGCAATCTACTTTGTTCCCATAATTGATAAAGTCCTTTAATATCAACCACTTTGGATGCATATTCTATAACATCGTTTCGTATCTGTTCTATCTTTTCTGAATCCATTAACAATATAGAAAACTGTTCCTTTGTTTGAGAGTTTCCAATTTTATAATTTGAATTCACAGGGATTAGTTTATTCTGGAAATTATAATTCGTTTCATCATGAATAAATACAATAACATCGTTAAGAAATATCCTTGATGCTTTCTTTTCATTCTTAGAAATTCCAATATCATTATGGTCTGACCAAATAATTAGCGCTCTTGGGTACACAGAAAATAAATAATGTTGCCAAAATCTCTTTTCATGTTCATCCATATTAGGATTATCATCTAAATTAAGGGATTCAACTACTCTATAAATAGTATCCAACATATTTAGACTATATTCTTCAGAATGTTCCTTTGATTTCTGAGTTAATTCTTTTTCTATTGAATTAATTACTTTATTTACATTATCCATATCTACAGTAGAGCTTTCAATCTTTTTCTCTAATTCATTCATCATTTCAATTAATCCTTCTCTATCATTTTCATTCTCAAAATAAAATATTGATCTATTTTGTAAATCTTTTTTATTCATTAAATCAATTAAGCTTGCTTTAAATGTTTTGAAATAACTATCTAATTGATTTTTATCATGATCGTCTTTCTGTACATGCTCAACTAAACTAATTAAATTACTTTCTGTATTTTCAACATAATGCAAAAGGTTATCTTTATCCTCTAGATTGTCTCTTTCTATATGATCTTTAATCTGAGCTAAGTGAACATTTATATTTTTAAGGAAATGTAATAGTTCTTGAATTGCCGTAATCTTCATTCACCTCTTTAAATTATATAAATTATTGATATAAAAAGTTATCTCAAAAGGATTAAGAGCAATGTTAGGCGTATAAAAACTAAAATTATTTAAAACATAATAATTATTCTTTTAATATGTATGAATATTTAATTGGTAATTTAGGTTTAGGATTAATGTGGCTATTTCTATATATTAAAAATAATAATTTAAGAAAAGAAATGATTTACGGAGGTATTCTATATGTTTCTATAATAGCACCAACAATAATTATAACAAAACTATTATCGTATTTCACACAAATAACTTGGAGATATGTACCAGATTATTTTAACCCACATACATTATTTAATTTAAGTAGGAAAACTGGAATTTTATCAATAGAAGATATATTATTCATGTTCTTAGCAGGAGGGATTATTGTTACAATCTATGAAATAATATTTAAAAAAGAAATAATTAAAACACATAAAAAACACCACATCTTAGCATTGATCTCTTTCTTTTCAAGTTACATAATTATAGCATTAATTTTTAGTTTTAATCCAATATATAATTTAATCATATCAAGTTTTATTGGTTTTTTAGTCATAACATTTCAAAGATCAGATTTAATCAAACACTCAGTTTACGGAGGAATAGCATTCACAGTTCTTTGGTTTATCTTAGTAATATTATTTAATATAGTATTTCCAAATGTACTTCAAGAAGGGTTCTGGAACTTAAACAATATAAGTGGAATCCTAATGTTAAAAGTTCCTATAGAAGAATTATTATATGCATTTACTTTTGGATTGATGTTTGCACCAATGTATGAATATATTAAAGGTTATAAGAACTAATTCTCATTAAACTTCTTCTCTAAAAAATAAACCAATACGAATCCAACTAATCCAAATAAAATAACTAAAAATAAACTACTATTAGAATTAACAATATTTCTCCAAGGAATTCTCAAAGAACCCAACATTAATCCAATCAAAAAAGATAAAGTCAAAAACTTAAACCTCCTTAATAAAAGATCTAAAACCCTAGAAAATATTAACAATCCAGAAATAGCACCTAAAAAAAACACAAAAATAACTTTAATTCTAAAATCATGTAAAACATCAATTAAATACTGATATTGATTTAACAATAATAAAATAAAAGCTCCTGAAATCCCTGGCAAGATCATAGCACTTATAGCTAACACTCCAGAAATAAATATCACAAATAAAGAATGATTAACTTGTAAAGCAGAAAATCCAGCAATAAAATAAGCAAAGAAAAACCCAATTATAGAAAATATTAATCTTTTATAATTTAGTTTATCAACATGTGTATACAAATACAATGAAGAACCTAATATTAATCCAAAGAAAAATCCAAATGTAATTCCAGTATATTTATCGAGTAAAACATTAATAATTCCAGATATAAAAAAAACAGCTATTGAAATACCCAATCCTAAGGGAATAAACAATCCAAAATCTATTTTTCTAAATTCTTTAATAAGATCTTTAAACTTAAACTTTAAAATTAATAAAATAAATTTAACCAAAAAACTAATAGAACCTATCAATCTTTCATATATCCCAGTTATTAATGCAATAGTACCTCCAGAAACACCTGGAACAACATCAGCACTTCCCATAAACAAACCTCGTAAAAAAATAAGAAAACTTTCTTTTAATTTCATAAATCTAATGAAATAACATTATTTTTAAACCTTTAGATCTGAAAATCCTTATGGAAAACTTATTACCGTTTGAGAAAATTGAAAGAGAATTATTAGTTAAAGTAGATGCTAAAACAGATCCAAATTATGGTCAAGATCCTAATAAAAGACCAATTAAAGAGTTAATTAGCTATGGAATCATAAATCTAAACAAACCAGAAGGTCCAACTTCCCACATGGTCTCAGCTTACGTTCAAAATATTCTAGAAATAAATAAATCTGGACACTCAGGTACCTTAGATCCTCTTGTCGTAGGAGTTTTACCAATAGCTCTAGAAAAAGCAACAAGAATAGTCCAACCCCTACTAAAAACTGGAAAGGAATATGTTTGTTTAATGCAGATACATAAAGATGTAAAAGAAGAAGATATTAAAAAAACAATGGAAAAATTCTTAGGAAAAATTAAACAATTACCTCCAGTAAAATCAGCAATTAAAAGACAAGAAAGAACTAGAGAAGTTTATTATTTTGATATCCTAGAAATAAATAAACAAAATGTTCTATTCAAAGTTGGTACAGAAGCAGGGACTTACATCAGAAAATTAGTTCATGATTTTGGTCAAGAACTAAAAGTTGGTGCTCACATGAAACAACTAGTAAGAACAAAAGTAGGTTCATTTAATGATGAAACATGGATAACATTACAAGACTTAAAAGACGCTTACGAATTATACAAAAACGAAAATAATGAAGAAGAACTAAAAAAATGTATCTTACCAATAGAATCAGCAGTCCAACATCTACCAAAAATTTACGTTCTCGATTCGACAGTTGATTCAATTTGCAATGGAGCTAATCTTAACATCCCGGGAATCTCTAAATTAGATTCAAATATAAAAGAAAACGATCAAGTAGCAATCTTAACATTAAAAAAAGAACTAGTATGTTTAGGTGTAGCAAAAACAACATCTGAAAACATTCTAAAAAACTATCAAGGTCTCTCCGTAGACGTAAAAAAAGTATTCATGTCCTCTGGAATATATCCTAGATATAATAAATAAATTAATAAACACATAAATCTTTATTAAATTATGAGATTCTATAATCTAAAAGTAGAAAATCCTGAATCACATGGTGTAGCATTAAAAGTAGATAATACTCAAAATATAGAATCAAAGTTAAAAGATATGACAAAATGTTACAAAGTAGAAATTCATTCACATATCCAAGGATTCTCAACATATGAAATTAGTAATAATAAAAATACAATAGCTCACTTAAGAATAAATCTAGAGGAAGAATTATACATTAAACAAAATATCATGGGCAAGGAATTATTCCTAACAGAAATAACAGAAGAAGGAGCAAATAAACAAGCTGAAGGAGCAGCAAATTGGAGATTACTACAAGGTTATGTTGGACCAGATTTACCAACAAAATCAAAATTAGAACCACATTTTTACTAACTAAAAACTTCTAAATAACATTCTTTATTATTTTTAACTTCATAAAAACTTGAAATAAATTTTATAACATCCAAAGGGTTAATCTTTTTCTCTAATTTATTATCAAATTCAACTCTTAAATATTCTGGTTGCTCATACGAAGAAAAATCATTTAAACTAAAATTAAAACTCTCATTAACAGAAAACTTATTCCCTTCTCCCTTAACAAAATAACCTTTACTAACTAAAATATTTATAATATCATATATCTCAGAAAAATTAACTTGACTCTTAGAAAATATATCAGAAGCATTAAACTCTTTCATTTGTAAAGCTAAATTAAAAACTTTCTTCTGTTGTTCACTTAAATTAACCTCAAAAAATAACTTCTTTCCTTTACCATTTTCTATTTCCTTAATTATCTCTCCATTATTTAAATTAATCAAAACATTAAAATCTTTTAAATTAACAAATAAACAAGGAATTAAACTTGTCTTAACATCTTTCCTATCTTCCATTAGCATTAAATCTTTCTTACTAACTTTTTGTTTAATCAACAACATTAACTCTCCTTCATTCTTAAATTCTTCAACTTTATCAGTAAAATTTTCATTTTCAACATTGCTTTCTTCTATTCTATTCTCAACACTCAAACCAACATCAATAGTTTCTCCGCCATGCTTTGTCCGTCGTGGTCTAACATTAACAAATAAGGGTAAATCCACAATGCCAGTAACTAACGCAGTTCCAATAGGTAAATTTCTAATCTCTTTTTCAATTTCAGGATTTATTCCATCAATAGAACTTGAAATACTTTTAACATCATTTGAATTAGTTACACGCAAAACAATACTTGTAGCACATTGACTTAAAACATTTTTCTCAACTCTAGAAACTCTTTGCGTTATAATCGTTAACCCAATTCCAAACTTCCTTCCTTCAGCTGCTATCTGTCTTAGAATAGGAGAACTTTTAGCCTCCCCCACATTACGTTCAGGAACAAAATTCTGAGCTTCTTCAATTACACAAAAAAAAGGAGCAACATTATTTTTCTTTCTAGCATCAAACAAATCATTCAATAATTTGTAAACAACAACTTCTTGTAATTCTCTATTAACACCTTTTAAATTTATTATACTACATTTCCCAGGACTTATTAATTCCTGTAACGACGTAGGATTATCAGAAAAAATTTCTAATTTCTTAATATATTCTAAAATATGAATTAAACTGTACTTAGCATTGTTCTCTTCTAATTCCAATTCTGAAATTAAACTATCAAAATCTACATTACCACTTAAATTCTTAACAGCACTATACAACAATCCAACTTGAGTATTAGATAGTTTTGCAGGAAACAATTGTGCTATGTCTGTTGTACTTAAATTATAATTACTTAACTTTAGTGGTTGACACTCAGGATTAACTTCAATATCCGGACTATACTCTTTAATTTTATTTCTATAATTTTTCTTATTAACATTAAATTTAATCATCCTCTCTTTATCTTTCTCATTATTAAATTTTAAAGTAGAATATTCTCCATGAGGATCAATTATCAACATTGGTATACCACTTTCAATAATATCCTCAATTAATACACCACTTGTATAACTCTTTCCAGAACCAGTTTTAGCTAAAATACTTAATTTATTTGTTAATAATTTATTCAAATCTAAATAAACATCAATATCATCATATCCATCTAACTTCCCAATAAAAACCCCTTTACTATCTAATCCAATAATTTCTTTAATAAAATCACTATCAGCTTTCAAAACTTCTACACCAGGTTCTAACGGAGTTAGTAACCTCTTAAATTCTTTATTTTCCCTATAACCAATAATATTACAAAAAGCAATCTCTTCATTACTATCTTTTTCTATTTCTATAATTTGTGCAAGAACATAATCTTCTCCATTTAAAACTTGAACATAATCAAATTTCCTAGCTTTTCCTTTAACCATAAAATTAAATTCCTTTGTACTAGTTCTTCCTGTAATATTTCCTAAGATCATAAATGAAAGTTTTAGTAAGCTTTATTAAAGTTTTTTATCAAAGTATATACTACAAAATGAGTAATATAGTAAACATAACAAAAGAATCTGGAATTCCTTTACTTGGTTTAGGATTCATAGGAATAATCTGTAGAAACAATAATAATATGATACAAATTAGAACCACAACAGTTTGTAACATGAATTGTACCTTTTGTAGTACTGACGCTGGGCCATTCTCTAAATTCCATAAAACTAACTTCGTAGTTGATTTAGATTATCTATTAGAATATTTACAAGAGCTAGCAAATTACTTTAACACAGATTTAAATGTTCATTTAGATTCAGTAGGTGAACCATTAGCATATCCTCAATTAGTAGAGTTAATAAAAGGTATTAGAAAAATAAAAAACTACAAAGATATTTCTATAGTTACAAATGGAACTTTACTAAATAAGAAAAAAATACAAGATCTAGATAAAGCAGGATTAACAAGACTAAATTTATCTTTCCATTCTATTAACGTTCTAAAATCAAAAGAATTATTTGGTTCAAAACATTACAATATAGATGCAGTAATAGAAAACATAAAAGAATTACAAAAAACAAACATTGATTTTTATTTAGCTCCAGTTTTTATTCCCTCTATAAATGACAAGGACATAGAAGAAATAATAGAGTTTGGAAAAGAACAAAACTGTAAAGTTCTATTACAAAAATTCGAACATTACAAACACGGTAGAAAAGTAAAAGCAAAAGAACAAAGTTATTCTGATTTCTACAAAACATTAAAAAATCTAGAAAAGAAACATAAAACAAAATTAAGATATGATTATTCTAAATTAGAAACTAAAAAAGTAAAACCTTTACCAATTAAATTCAAAAAAAATGATAAAGTAAGTGTTGAAATAAAATCTCCAGGATGGTTCTCAAATCAATCTATTGGAGTAGCAGGAAATAGGGCCATAACGATTCTTAATCATAAAGCAGATGTAAAAGGAAATTTGAAAGTTAAAATAATAGAAGCTAAAAGTAATATTTATTTAGCAGAACCAGTAAAAAGAAGAATTAGATTCTAACTACTTATATCTTTCATAAATGGCATTAAGATAAATTTTTATTTCATCTATCTCTTCACTAGATAAATTTTCAAAAGCATTGGGTAATCTAACATAAGATTCGTACAAGTCAATCAATTTATTTTCATATTCATTAGTATTTTTTGGAATACCATTAATGCTAGTTGCTAAATTTTCAAGAGAGGATAAAGGTGTTCTACTATTAAAAAATAATTTCAAAGATTCTAATTGATCTAAAGGAAAACCTTGACTAGTGGATAATCTTCTAGATAAAGATGCGCTCGAAGTTCCAATATATTCTGCCAGTTCCTTCTGTTTAACCTTATAAAGATCCAATTGATCTTTTATTTTTCTACTTTCAGATCTTGTCAAAGTATGGTAATCGTTATTTTTGCTCATGATAAAAAATCCAGATAAGCAATTTATAAAGATATAACTCACTTAGGAATATCCTTTACAGCATCTTCAAAAAGATCCAAACCATAATCAGCTTGTTTTTTATTAATTATTAATGGTGGACACATTCTAATAACATTATTTCCACAACCTAATAAAACTAAACCTTTCTCACTAGCTTTACACAATATAGAATGTCTTTCTTTAATCCCATAGTTCTTACTTCTTTTATCTTCAACAATCTCTACACCAATCATTAACCCCTTACCTCTAACATCACCAATAACGTCATATTGGTCTTTCATTTCATTTAATCTTTTCATCATGTAATTTCCTATTTTTAGTGCGTTATCACCTAATTTATGTTTCCTCATATAATTTAATGTAGCCATTCCAGAAACACAAGCTAATAAATTCCCACCAAATGTTGTACTATGCGAACCAGGAATCCAATCCATAGTTTTCTTATTAGCTAATGTTACCCCCAAAGGAATCCCTCCTCCAATAGCTTTACTCAAAGAAACAATATCAGCTTTAACATTATAATTCTCAATAGCTAAAAATTTACCAGTTCTATAACAACCAGCTTGAATTTCATCTGAAACTAACAAAACATCATATTTATCACAAGCTTTTCTTAAACCTTTAACAAAACTTTTTGGAGGAACTACATAACCCCCTTCCCCAGAAATTGGTTCAAGAAATACAGCTGCTAGCTCTTTTTTTAATTTTTTAATACTCTTTTCCCAAGCATCCAAACAATGATTAGATAGATCTTCCTCATCTTCAAATTTACTCCTATAAAAATAAGGGTAAGGAACATGTTTAACTGGCAAAAAAGGGTTAAATCTTTCTCTTTGAACTTTCTTAGAATTTGTCATAGATAAACTTCCCATTGATCTACCATGAAAACAAATATCAGAAGCTATTAACCATTTCTTATTAGTATGCCACTTAGCTAATTTTAAAGCACATTCATTACTCTCAGTTCCAGAGTTACTCAAAAAAACATTATTCAAATGTTTAGGAACAAATTTTAACAAATTCTCAATAAAATTAACAGGAATTTCAGCATAAAAATCTGGAAAAGCACAATGAAAACCATCTTTCATTTGTTTCTTAACAGCCTTTATCACTTCACTATTCGCATGACCAACAGAATTAACAGCAACTGAAGCAGCAAAATCTAAATATTTTCTTCCATCAACATCCCATAAGTGCATTCCTTTACCTTTCTTAAATACAAAACTATACTCCCTATTGTAACTTGAACTAACTACTTTCCTATCTCGAAAAATTATATCAACACTCTTTTTTCCAGGTTTTTTACAAATGTACTTTGACATTATATCTTCATAGTCCTCTCTTTTCCACCTTTCTTATAAATTCTATATCTTCTCTTAGCTTTCTTATCGCCTTTACTTTTTCTTCTTC
This sequence comes from archaeon, assembly GCA_002688355.1. Taxonomy (GTDB): domain Archaea; phylum Nanobdellota; class Nanobdellia; order SCGC-AAA011-G17; family GW2011-AR20. The sequence continues at coordinate 222,375 of NZCT01000024.1, forward strand.
CATCTGGATCATTCATTTTAATCAATCCCCTGCGCTTTTTGCATCTTATCTGAAAAATCAATATAAATAGTTTTCTCTTCAGTAAATTCTAAGATTCCACTTGATCCTTCTCTAGTTCCATTACCAGTATCTTTAACACCACCAAAAGGTAAATGAACTTCAGCTCCAATAGTACTACTGTTCACATAGATCAATCCACTTTCAATTTTCTCAATAGCTTTAAATGAATTATTTAAATTCTTAGTATAAATACTTGAACTCAATCCATATGAAATAGAATTACAAACTTCAATAGCTTCATCTATATCTTCTATAGTTATTAAACAAACAACAGGGCCAAAAATTTCCTCTTGTGCAACTCTCATATTCTTCTTAACATTAGTAAATATAGTTGGTTGAAAAAAATTACCCTCTCTATTTCCTACTTTACCACCAATTAAAAGTTTAGCACCTTCATTTTTACCAACTTCAGTATACATTACACTTTTCTCAACAGCCTTTTCATTTATCAAAGGACCAACATCAATGTTTTTATCTAATCCATTACCTAGCTTTAATCTTCTAACTTTATTCAATAACAAATTCTCTAAAGCATTTTTAACTTTCTTATGAACTATAACTCTTGAACTTGCAGTACATCTTTGTCCTGTAGTTCCAAAGCCCCCCCAAATTATACCTTCTACCGCTAGCTCTAAATTAGCATCATCCATTACAATTATAGCATTTTTACCACCCAACTCTAAACCAACTTTCTTCAATCCCGCGTTACGTAAAATATGTTCCCCTGTATCCCTACTTCCTGTAAAAGATAAACATCTAACTTTCTTACTTTTAACTAAAGGATCTCCAACATCTTTACCACTTCCAGTAACAAAATTAACTACACCTTTAGGTACACCACTTTTTTCAATTATTTTTACTAATTCTAGTGCACTTAAAGGAGCATCTGAACTTGGTTTAAACACAACTGTATTTCCACCAACCAAAGCAGGAGCTAATTTCCAAGAAGGAATAGCAATAGGAAAGTTCCAAGGAGTTATTAAGCCACAAACACCAATTGGAATTCTAGTAGTCATACAAAATTTATTCTTTAATTCACTCGGCGTAGTTATACCAAATAACCTTCTACCTTCCCCAGCCATATATTCAAAAATATCAATTGCTTCCTGTATATCTCCACGAGCCTCTTTATACACTTTACCCATCTCAGAAACCATTATTTTAGTTAGTCTTTCCTGATCATCTCTCAATAAGTTAGCAATTTCATATAAATATTCAGCTCTTTTAGGTGCAGGAGTTTCCCTCCATTCATTTAAAGAATTTTCCGCACTTTCAATAGCTTCACTAACATCATGTTCATCTGAATCTTGAAATACGCCAATAATTCTTTTATTAGCAGGATTTAAATTCTTAAACACTTTACCAGAACTACTCTTAACCCATTTACCATTAATATAATTCTTATACTCTTGCACCAAAATATCACCTTTTTTTACTTATAACTACAAATAGAACTTTTTAAATTTATTCTTTTATTTCATAAATATATATTTTCTAACCTATATTTTCCTTACAAATGTTGCATGTGCAAGACGCCCGCGCAGAGCTTATAAAGAAAACCATATTTACTATAATTGGAGGTAATAAAAATGAAAATAAACTTTAAATCAAATCAAATCTTACATCTAAAATTAGGAGACATAAAGGTAAAATCTGAAAGTAGTTACTTCAAAGATTATCAACAGTTTCGAGGTATTACAACATGACTCATATAAAATTAGATCAATCTGAATTAAGAGAAAACTTAGGAACTATCTTAAGAAATCTAAAAACAGATGAATTTGAACAAAGAACATTTAATAGTAAAAGATTTTTGATTAAAAATTATTAAAAAAGGAGGTAAAAAAATGTTTTCAAGAGCCCAACTAAGAAGGTTAATGGAATCTGGTGATATTGATAATGTAGAATATGGACACATGCACCATTATTATGATTCTAAAAGAAAAAGAAAAGAAGATTCTTTTTAATTTTTTATTTTATTTTTTGCAAAGCATTTATACACATATCTCCTCAAATGGCTTTGCCTGATAAGTAAACGAAAAGTAAGCTCTACCCGATAAGTCTTAATTCTGCCTGA
>NZCT01000025.1 GCA_002688355.1 archaeon
CCATAATAATCCCTGTTTCTCTTTATCATTACAATATCTATAGCCTATTTTTTCAAGAAATCTTATTGTATTATTGTTATTTTTCGCTAATGTTATCTGTATTTTTAAGGTAGAAATCCCATCTTTTCTTACATTTCCTTCTCCGTTTCTTTTTGATATATTACTGATTTTGATACCAATATTTTCAAATAAATTTCTAATTTCTTCAGAAAATCTAAATGCATCTTTTTCTAATTTTTCATCTTTGTTAAAAGTTAATCTTATCGCATTATAATCTCCTTTAGCATTTTTTGCAGTAGATATTCTTTGACCATCTGCACCCATAAATCCAGCCAGGAATTCTGATTTTACCTTATTATTGCTGTCTTTAATCCATTTGGGTATTTCTGTTTTTATTAAAATTTTCTGACCAATAGGCGCTCCAAGATCTCTAAAATATTCAAAAACTTTTCTTGATGAGTATATGTGACTTGTTAAACCATTTCCCTTTGAAACTCTTCCTCCAATAGATTTTATCTCTGATCGAGTCTTTCGTGTTTTTATTTCACTAGATTCTAAACCCAATTTTAATAAATCTTCTTTTATCTTTAATAAATCGTCATTATTTCCTTTACCACTAAAACCTACAGTTTTATTTTTACTTAACCAACCATCTCCCCAAAGATAGCCTAAGAGTCTTGCTTTTATACAATTTTTATCTTCTGAATAATGCTGGATAAATGGAATTGCAACATCTTTTGTAGAAATTGCCGATATATAACCTTCTTTTGAAAAAAGTAAATGATCTGGTGTGCATTTTATAATTCTACCACATTCAGTAGTTATTTTTACAAGAGATCTATTTGGTATCTTATAAACATTTGTGACTTTTTTATGAAGATATTTTTTACTCTTATTGTCATAACTAAAAACATAAACTTCTTCACCTTTTTTGAATTTCTTCACAATATCACTAATTTTTGTATGATTTGTATTTGTTATAATTTCGGTATCGGCACTAACACACTCATCAACAAACAACCAAACTAAAGGCATTCCACTTTTCTTTTCCTCAAAATCAAAATAATGCTGTCCTGATTCTATATCATTCATTTCTTCAGCTTTCCTATACAACATTCTTTCTCTAAATAATTTTTTACAAATTAAAGATACAACTAAAGATCTAATATTCCAATCATCATAAGAACTAATATCTAAAACAGAAACTTTTCCACCTTCTAAAATATCTTTTATCTTTGTTCCTTCAGTTTCAAATAAGCCCCAAGATTGAGCAGCTAAAAATCTATTTTCTGCAGCGTCCTTAACATCTTTATCAGATCTTTTATCTTTTTTAATTTCATTTAAAATATCTCCAATAGAATAATTTTTATTTTCTAAACTATCTATTATTCTTTCAATCAAAATTCCAATAGGGTTCAATATATCTAAGCTAAAAACACTTAACCAATCTTCAGCTGTTAACTCACTAGTTTTAATTGTAAACGCATAATCAACAGGGATTTTCTTATCTTTCATAGATTTAAACTTTCCTTTTGGGGCATAAACATTAATATCTAAGCCTTTAGGATGAAAACCACTTTTTTCTAACAAATCTTGATCAGCCACATTTGGATATTTCATTGACCAAAAAATCCCCATCGTATCAAACATTAAAACAGAAATATTTTTTTTAACATCATCTTCTAAATTTGCAATACCTTCTGCTATAACTCCTAAACTATAAGATTTTCCACTGTTATGGCTTATTATACCATTTGCTATAAAAGAATGATTCTTTGAAACTGTTAAATCATAAACTTTAGTTTCTTGAAATTTTCTTGAAATTTTCTTGATAGATTCAAAAAACAATTCTTGTGAAAGATATTCTGTTGATTTTCTTCTTGACATCCTCCAGAATCTTCTTTTTTTCAGTCTTCTCCTCTTTTCTTCTGAAAAAAAACTAATATGTTTTTCATATTTCTTTATTGACTCATAATCCCATATCGAAAGAGCATAGCTTAAAAATCTTTTATTGTTACATGTTACTTTCTTTTCTCTAACTTTGCCATGTATTCCAAAATGGCTTAGGAGTAACTGTAAATCTTTTAAAAATAGGCAAGAATTTGAATAATATTCTACTGTTTGACCATCTTTACTAACAGTTCCATCACAAGAAAATAAAGCTTTTAAAAATTGAGATTTAACTTTATTTGAAGAAGTAAATATGTCAACAGGAACTCTTATTATGCTAGATTTTTTACCGATTGGAACGCCTAATTTTGCAAGCTTATCCACAACTTTTTGTTGTTTTGATTCAATAACATCGCTGTTATATATTTCTCTTCGATATCTTTTAGTATCTATGTTAAAACTATTTTCTAAATCTTTTTTTGCACATAGAAGAACTTCTTCTTGAGCATTGAATATTCTCAGCCTTGCTTTTCTTCCGTTATAAAGATATCCTCTTCCATCTTTAAAAATTCCTTTCTGCTCAAACATTGTTCCATCAGCAAGAACAAACCCTAATATTCGAGCAATTTCAACACTTATTTTATTTTTTGGTTTATGTTTGGGTAACTCTAACATACTAACGAACTTATCTTCTTCATTTAATTCACTAGCCTTTTTCCAAGAATACTTCTCTTTAGATTTAACTAAAAAAGGATGCTCTTTTGTGGATGATAATTTTTGTCCGTCAGATAATTCAATTTCAAATAATTCTTCCTTTACAGCATACTTCAACAATTTAGCTTTTTCCAATTCAAATGTTTGTTTTTTCGTATTGAAAGAATAAATACTATCTTTATCCTCATCAAAATCTTTTATCTCTTTATATCCTTTATCTGTAAATACAAATGTATCTCCAGTAAGACATCCTCTTTTTCCAGAAACAAGCAAGACATGGCTTCTTGCAACATCTAATAACAAATTATTACTCAAAGAAGTAAATTGACCCATTTTAACATAACTCTTTCCAATTAAAACAGTTCCTTTATCACCAAACTTTTTTTTATCAGATTCAGTTCTACCAATTATAATATCATAAGCCATCCTAGGTTAAATAATTCTAAACTTATAAAATTATCTTCTTTATTAAAACACAATATTTAAAAGTTTAAGTTCCTAGTAAATAGTATGATACAAAATCAAATTAAAACAGTTCTACTTTTGGGAGTATTATCTGGTTTATTACTAGGTATAGGATTCTTTATTGGAGGACAACAAGGATTAATTATAGCTTTCATATTTGCAATTCTAATGAACTTTGGTTCTTTCCTATACTCACATAAATTAGTTTTGTTCATGTACAAAGCAAAATTAGCAAAAAAAGAAGATTATCCAAAATTACATGAAATGGTTGAAGAAATATCATTAAAGGCAAAAATACCAAAACCTAAGATTTACGTAATCCCAACTCAAACACCTAATGCGATGGCAACTGGGCCAACATATAAAAAAGCAGTCGTTGCATGTACTCAAGGAATTTTGGGTTTATTAAATGAAGATGAATTAAAAGGAGTTCTCGCTCACGAAATAGCCCATATCAAAAATAGAGATGTTTTAATTTCAACAATAGCAGCTACAATAGCCTCAGTAATTACTTATATAGCATTTATGGCAAGATGGGCAGCAATCTTTGGTGGTTTTGGAAGGGACGGAGAAAATAATAACATCGTAGCAATATTAGCATTAGCAATTTTAACACCAATTATAGCAATGATAATTCAATTAGCCATCTCAAGATCTAGGGAATTCATAGCGGATGAAACAGGTTCTAGGTTTATTGGACAAGGAGAACCATTAGCAAGTGCTCTTGAAAAACTACATTCAGAAAATAATAAATCACCATTAAAGTTAGGAAATCAAGCAACAAATTCAATGTTTATTGTAAACCCTTTTAGAGGTTCTGGACAATTCTTCGCAAAAATATTCTCAACTCACCCTGACGTAAAACAAAGAATAAAAAAATTAAGAGAATTAAAAATCTATTGACGAACATCAAAAAAATTAATAGAAAAATCAATAAATTTCTTTCCACTCTCAGTCAATTTATATTCAACTTTCTTTGGGAATTCTAATAAAACTCCTCTTGTGATTAAACCAAATTTCTCTAAATCTTTTAACCTAATTGCCAAAGTTCTAGAACTAATTGGTGTAACCATATTCTTTATATCATTAAAACCTAATGTTTCATTAGAAAACAAACTCATCAGTATAAAAAAACTCCACTTCTTTCCTAAATTCTCTAATTGCTTAGCTAAATTAAAGTATTCAGACATCATGATTAAAACCCCCTTATTAATTATAAGATAACAAAGCAAATATAAAAAGCTTTCCTTAATTTTCCAAGTTCTCTTTCTTATAAACATGCCAATTGTTCTTCAAATCAATAAATTCTTCATAAGTTTTACATAATAAAAAAGGATTTGTTTTCTTTTCGTTTTTTATTGAAGAACTAGGTTTTTTACCATAATCATGCCCAGGGTATACTAAAATATTCTCATTTAATTTCATAAGTTTTTGTAAACTTTCCCACTCTAATTTAGGATCACTTCCCTTAAATCGTGGACCAGTTCCGCCAACTTTACCAACAAATAACAAATCTCCTGTAAATAACAACAGATCATTAACTAAAACACACATACCATCTGGAATATGCCCAGGTGTATAAATAAACTTAATTTTAAATCCATTTATTAGTAATTCTTCAGCATCTCTTACTTTCTTATCAAACTCCAAAGAAGAATGTTCATTCATCACTATTTTTGCTTTAGTTTTCTCTTTTAGAGATTTATTTCCACTAACATGATCATGATGGGAATGTGTATTAATAATATACAAAACTTTTAATTTATCTTTCTCAATTAGTTCTGTTATTCTACTATCTTCAAAAGGATCTATAATTATCGTTTCTTTTTCTTCACTTTCATCATTAATCAAAACATAACAAAAGTTTCTATCATATCCTCCATTAAAAGTTCTTAGTATCATTTTGAAATAAAAATTGCATGTAATTTAACTCTTTTAATATTTTTACTTTCGAAGTATGTATAGTTTCTTTTAATTCATTTGCTAATTGAACTTTCCCATGGTTCCTTCTATTATTAATCCATATCTTTAATATTCTATCATTTCTTTTATACTTTACAATCTCTTTATTTTTACTTTCTTTACTATTCGCAATACCTGAACTTAAGAAAAAGTTAACATAAACTAATAGTCTATAATATTGTTTTTTCATTATTCTATTTCTAAAAATATCACTTTTACTCAAGTAGTAATAGGCTTTTTCTAAATCTTTCCCAGAATATTCATGGGGTAAGTTTTCATCTAACCATAAAATAAATTCATCAAAATTTCCTTCAACTTTATTTAAAATATTATACAAAACTTTATCATCTTTTACTTTAAAAATAATTCGTAAAACATTTAGTAATTCTTGTTTCTTTTCCCTATCATATAACTCCAAATCCAAAACTTCTTTATTAATAATTAAAGATTGTAAATCATTTATTGCAGCCCTAGCATCTCCGTTATTATAATAAGATATTTTTCTTAAAATCTTTTCATCATATTTTACTTTTTCATTCTTACAAATTTTATCTAGGAGTTTAAAGATAAAGTCATGATTTAAATTTTCATATTCTATTTTAACGCATTTTCTTTTTAATCCACTAAACTTAGAGTTACTTAAGTCATTAGCTGTAATAACAATGGGATACTTACTTGATTTTAATAAATCTGCAATGGCTTGAACACATCCTCTATCAACACCACTTATTGAATCTATTTCATCAACTAAGATAATTTTTCCTGTATTAAACAGACTTTGCTGTTGCGAAGCATTTTTCATAATAGAATTTATTTTATCTTTATTTCTCAAATCACTAGCGTTTAACTCTAAAATTTCTAAGTCTAATTCATTTGCAATTGCATAAACACTACTTGTCTTTCCAGTGCCATTTGAACCAAATATTAAACTATGGATTTTAGCTTCAACATTTTCTTTTAATTTAATAATAGAATTCTCTTGTCCAATAATATCCTCTGTTTTATTAGGAAAATATTTTTCTGTTAATAACATTTTATTTTATTAAAGCAAAACTAGCCAATAAAGCTTCTAACTGTATAAACTCATCACTTCCTTCAACTAATCTAAATTCAACCTCACCACATTTCTCAACCATTTTCAATTTTCTATTTTCATCAATATTTAAATTTAAAACTTCTTTTTGGATTTGTTTTATTATATCAGATCCACTTAACCCATATTTCATCATAATATCTAACAGTTTTTTCCTTGCATCTACAAACTTACCTAAAATAGACAATTCTAATACATTTTTAATTTCTTTAGGTTCTGCAAAACTAATAACTTGATGTATTAGATCTTCAGTAATAGTTTTATTTATAGTAGCACAGCTTTGCAATACATTTTCTAATCTTCTAACATCGCCTTCACTTACTTCATAGAGCAAATCAATAACTTTATCATTAACTTTCAAACTTTCTTCTTTAGATATTTTTTCAATAATCTTAACCATATCTTTCTTATCTAATTTCTTAAATCTAAACACAACACACCTACTAGAAATAGCGTCTATTATCTGACTTGAATAATTGCAAGACAAAATAAACCTTGCGGTCTTAGAATATGTTTCCATAGTTCTCCTTAACGCATTTTGTGCATCTCTTGTTAATGCATCAGCTTCATCTAAAAATATTATTCTTGGAATATCTGAACCGATAGAGATTGTCTTAGCAAAATCCTTAACATCGTTTCTTATAGTATCAATACCTCTAGCATCACTAGAATTCAATTCTAAAAAATTATCTCTCCAATTTTCCCCAAATAATTGTTTAGCTACAACTAATGCTAAAGAACTTTTTCCAGTTCCGGGATATCCTGAAAAAATCATATGTTGAAGATTCTTACTTTTAACCATCGCTTCAACTCTCTGTACAATAGAATCTTGCCCTTTAACATCTTTAAAATCTAAAGGCCGATATTTCTCAATCCATAAATTAGAACCATTATCCATATTAAACAACTAATAAAAAATATTTATAAGACTTTGCACGAAATTAAAAAAATAAAAGAAAAAAAAGAAAAAAAACTAAAATTTACTTCTGTTCTTGGTCTTCTTCACCAAAATCTTCGGTATCAGTTGCTTCTTCTACTGGTGCTTCCTCAGCTTGTTCCTCGTTAGTTTCTTCTTGAGGGGCTTCTTCACTTGCTTCTTGTTGTTCTTCAGTTCCCTCAGATTGTTCATCTTGAGATTCTTCTGAAGCTTCTGCACTACCTTCACCAACTACTTCTCCAAAACCAACTTTTCTCAGGACTTTAGTAATCCTAACTTTAACATCATCACCTTCTTTTACATTAGGTACAAATATAACAAAACCTTTTATTTTTGCTATTCCGTCACCTTTCTCTCCAACAGCCTCTATTTTTACATCTACTTCGTCCCCAACATTAACTGGGGCAAAATTTCTAAATCCGCCTTCATTTCCATACATTTTATAATTCACTCTCCATATTCTATTTGATTTACTAAACCTAAGAAATAGCCTCTAAAGCCTTTAATTCCTTAAATATAGCTAAAAAAAAGGTTATTTTTGAGTATTTAAAGGTTTCTTAGAACATGTATTGGTCGGACTTATGATAATTAATAATAATTTTTGCATATTATATTTGCAATATATGGCTATTTCTGATTTATCTTTAAAGCAAAATTTAATCTATTTTTGGCTATCTTAGACATCTCTTTTATTTTTTTCGGATTTTTATCAATTGCCCATCTTAATTTGTCAAAAGAAACTAGAAGTAGAAATTTTGATATATCTTTTTTTAATATATTAAATTGGTTTTTTGAAATTCCATAACCAATTAAAAATGAATTAATTTCTTCTTTTGAGGGAATTTTCAAATCTATGTGTCCTGCTCCTAATATTTCAACGAACTCTGCATGAGGAACAATGTTAGCTTCAGCACATCCCCAATCAATAAGGAAAACTTTTCTTTCATCATTTACAACAACGTTTCTTAGTGAAAGATCATTATGAACTAATCCAAAATCAAATTTCTTTTTTTTAAAACTTAAAAACAATTTTTTTATTATATTTAATTGAGATTCTTTGTAAATACTTAATTCTATTAATTTATCTTTTTTACTTAAACTATTAATATTATAATCAATAAATTTTTCCCAAGATTCTATAAATTTATTCTCTTTAGAAGAAAATTGAAGTCCAAAACCTTTAACTTTAATAGAATTAATCCTTTTTGCATATATTCCTAACACTTTCCAAATTTCTTTTTTATCTTTTATCTCCTTTCCACTCTTTCCTTCTATGAATTCATAAATCATGTATGAAAAATTACCGTATCTTCCTATACTTAGAACATTTGGGCCTAATATGCCTTTTTCTTTAGCTCTTTTGATACACCATACTTCTTTTTTAAATTCTATTACTCCATCATGTTTTTCGTTTATTCTTATTAGTATTTTTTTGTCTTCTAGATCAAGGATAAATATTCTGTTTACATCCCCTTTTCCAATAACTGATTTTATCTTAATTATCCTCTTTTTTATTGATTTTGAGACTATTTTTTTTATTGTTTTCTTGTCCATATAATATTTATCCAGTAGGAGTTTTTAATATTTGTCTTTGATTCAAAAAATCTAATCAGAATTAAAATTTTCTAAGAATAGTAAACAATATAAATAATTCTTCTTTAAAATAACAATTATAATATATATTTTCTTTACAAATGTTGCATGTGCAAGACGCCTCCGCAGCATTTTTAAAGAAAAAAACATTTATTTTATAATGAAAAATCAAGTAACAATTCCTGGATCAATAGTCTATAAAAAATATCCAAAAAAGAACAGTTTTGAAAGACAATTTAATCTAAGATTCTCAGCAAATACAACAAGGTCAAAAATAAAAAAGGTTAAAACAAATATCAACTTTTTTAAACATAATTTTAATTGGTTATCAGAGATTTCTCTAGACAAGAATGGAGGTTCTAATTTGTATCTCTATGGAAATAGGCCACAAATCAATATTCTTGTGAGAAGTAATATATTACCTAAAAAAGTTAAAAAGATATATTATGATTCAAGTTCCAATGTTTGTAAAAGTTTTCCCATGAATATAAAGTTAAATCTAGATGAATTTAATAAAATAGGTCTAAAACCATGGGATTTTTTGCATCAACAAGATTTAGATGCTCAATCATTATTGAAAGAAGCTTTGGATAACAATTTTAATGTGAGTTTTATTCCCAAAGGATGGTCTTATGATCTTCAATTAATAGGTCCAAAAAATTCAGTTTTTTTTATTTCAATATTTTACTACAAGACAAAAGATGAAAGAAGAAATAGGGCAAAAAGAGCTCAAAAGCTTTTAGGAGATATTTCAAAATTACTTCCAGAGGTATACAAAAAGAAGTTTGTTCCAGTAATAGTTTCTCAAGAGTTTGAAAGCAAGAAAAATAGAACTATAATGAACTACGTAAATTTCTATAGGGATAAATTTAAATTTGAGTTTATAATAACAAATTTTAAAAAACATTGGGAGAAAGAAGTATGTAGAGAATTATTAAGAATTGATAAGGGAAAAAAACAATGTACAACTTTAAAGAAATAGAAGATAATATAAGAAAATACTGGAAGAAAAATCCTTCTATATTAAAGGATTCTATTTCATATAATAACAAGAAAAAACTATATTCTTTCTTAGAAGGTCCTCCAACAGCTAACGCACCACCGGCATTACATCATGTAGAAGTTCGTGTCTTCAAAGATTTATTCTGTAAATTTAAATTCATGCAAGGATACACTGTTCCAAGAAAAGGTGGTTGGGATTGTCACGGTTTGCCTGTAGAAGTTCAAATAGAAAAAGCTCTAAACTTAAACTCAAAAAAGGAAATCCAATCTTTTGGAACAAGTAAATTTATACAAAAATGTAGAAATAGTGTTTTTGAATATATCAAAAATTGGAACGTCAATACAGAAAAAATGGCTTATTGGGTTGATCTAAAAGATCCTTATATTACTTTATCAAATGAATATATAGAAAGTGTTTGGTGGTCATTAAAAGAATTACACACTAAAGATTTATTGTATCAAGGACATAAAGTAGTTCCTTATTGTCCAAGATGTGAAACTCCTTTAAGTAGCCATGAAGTTGCACAAGGTTACAAAGATGTAAAAGAACCTGCAATATATGTAAAATTTAAATCCAAAGATAATCCCAATAGATTCTTCCTGGCTTTCACAACCACTCCATGGACGACTATCTCGAATGTAGCTTTAATTATAAATAAAAAAGTAAATTATGTTGTTATAAAAGAAAACAAAGAAGAATATATTTTAGCAGAAAACTTAGTTAAAAATTATTTCAAAAACCCAAAAATAATAAAAAAACTAAAAGGAAAAGATCTAATCGGATTAAAGTATGAACCATTATTTTCTTATTTCAAAAATCTTAAAAATTCATTTAGAGTAATTCATGGAGATTTTGTATCAATAGAAGAAGGAACAGGCATAGTTCATGCTGCGGCTGCATTTGGTGAGGACGATTATCAAGTTTGTAAAGAAAATAAAATAGATTTCGTTCAACCAGTTAACAACGAAGGTAAATTCACAAAAGAAGTAAAAGATTTTGAAGGTATGTTTGTTAAAAAAGCAGACAAATTTATTATAGAAAAATTAGAAGATGAAAATAAATTATTCAAAAAAATAAATTATGAACATTCATATCCTCATTGTTGGAGATGTAAAACTCCTTTACTATACTTTGCAATGAAATCTTGGTTTGTGAAAGTAACAAAATATAAAAATAAATTAATTAAAAATAACAAAAAAATAAATTGGTATCCTTCTCATCTAAAGGAAGGGAGATTTGGAGATTGGTTAGAAAATGTAAAAGATTGGGCTTTATCCAGAAGTAAACTATGGGGAACACCTTTACCAATTTGGAAATGTTCTTGTGGTCACGAAACTGCAATAGGTTCAATAAAAGAATTACAAAAATTATCTATAAATAAAATAACTAAAATTGATTTACATAAACCTAACATTGATAAAATTAAAATTAGCTGCTCAAAATGTAAGTCTCAAGTTTCAAGAGTTCCAGAAGTTATAGATTGTTGGTATGATTCAGGCTCAGCACCATTTGCCCAATATCATTATCCTTTTGAAAATAAGGAAATGTTCAAGAAATCTTTTCCTTATGATTTCATAGCAGAAGCAATAGATCAAACACGTGGTTGGTTCTACACAATGCATGTCATAAGTACAATTTTATTTGACAGTAACGCGTATAAAAACGTAGTTTCAGCAGGGCACTTAGTTGATGAAAAAGGTGAAAAAATGTCCAAATCCAAAGGAAACATTACAGATCCAGATGATATGTTTGATAAATTAGGTGTAGACGCTGTAAGATTACAAATGTGTGTAACAGAACCAGGAGATACGAAAAGAATTAGTGAAAATCTAGTAAGGGAACAAGTCTTACAATTCCTAAATATTTTGTACAACACATACATTTACACAAAATCATACAAAGAACAATTCAAATTTAAAAAACCTTCAAAACCTAAGAAATTAGAAACAGAAGACAAATATATTATATCTAGAGTAAATACATTAACAAAAAATGTTACACAAGAATTAGAAGTCCATAACTATCACCATTGTTCAAATAGTTTCATAAATTTTGTAAATGAAGATTTTTCACGTTTCTATATAAAACTAATAAGAGATAGAACACAAAAGAAAGATGTTTCACTATACTACACATTAAATTATGTTTTTGATAAAGTTGTAAAATTACTTGCTCCGTTTGTTCCTTATTTAACAGAAGAAATTTATCAAGATTTTAATAAAACAAAAAAAAGCGTTCACTTAGACGTATGGCCTAAACAAGAAAAAACAAACCCTTCTCTAGAAAAAAATGTTGAAAACATAAGAAAAGTAATTCCAGAAATTCTATCACAAAGAGAAAAAGAGCAGATAAGTGTTAGATGGCCATTAAAAGAAATCACTGTAACAACAAAAGATCCTGAAATAATCAGGGCTGTAAAATCATTAAAATCATTAATATTACAACAAACAAATATTAAATCAATTAAAACAAAATTAGATAAAAAAGTAGACCTACAAGTTGTTTTAGATACAAGACTAACTAAAGAATTAGAAGTTGAAGGATTTACTAGAGAAATTATTAGAAGAATTCAGGCATTAAGAAAGAAAGCAGAATTAAAAAAAGAAAATTCCATTGAACTTTTTATAAACACAGAACAAAAATTAGATGAAGAAACAATTAAGAAAACAGTTGGTGCTAAAGTAATTAAACATCTAAAATCATCTAAATTTAGAGATGAATTTTCTATAAAAGATACTAAATTTGAAATAGGTTTTAATGTCGTTAAATAGAAATCTAAACTAAAAAATAGCAACACTCGTCTAGAAAGCCTTTATATACCTTTCTCTTATCTAATATATAAATTTAACTATTATTAACTGGAGGGGATGTAAAGAATGGCTAAAAAGTATGAAATTAAGATACAAAACATTGTTGCTTCTACAAGTTTGGAACATGATATTCCACTTATAAAATTGGCGGAAACTTTACCAAATACCGAATATAATCCTGAACAATTTCCAGGTTTAGTTATGAGAATAAAAGATCCTAAAACTTCAGCATTAATTTTCTCTTCAGGAAAAGTAGTTTGTACAGGTGCTAAATCTATGGCAAAAGTAAAAGAATCCATTAATAAAATTATTAAAAACCTAGCTAAAATTAAAATAAGAATCAAAGTTAAACCAATCATAAAAGTTCAAAATATGGTGGCATCTGGAGAAATTTTCATGGACTTAAATTTAAACTCATTAGCTATGAAATTAGAAAATACAGAATATGAACCAGAACAATTCCCAGGCTTAGTTTACAAATTAAATGGAACAAGAGCAACTTTCCTTTTATTTAGTAATGGAAAAATAGTTTGTACAGGAACAAGATCTGAAACAAAGCTAAGGGAAGCAGTAGGAAAATTAGTGGTAAATTTAAAGAAAATTAAATAGGAGGATAAAATGAAAAATTATGGAAATTTAGAATTAGATGAGTTGGGTAAAAGTCCAGAAGACTATTTAGTAAAAAAACCAGAAGAGTTAGAATTAGATAAGGAGAAAATAGCAAAATTAAGAGAATTATATAAGATACATAAAAAACCAAAAGGAAAAGAAGTAGAAATTCTCCAAACTATTAATCTCGATAGTTTAGTAGCTTAACAATAATTATTTTTTATTATCTATTTTCCATGACAAATTCTTTTATATAAATCTAATAATCATTACAATAAAACTTTTATTCTAGTACTCTCTAAAGAATAAAATTAAAAAAAGATGGAAACGCAAGAACAAATAGATAAATTAAAAGATTTCGCAATTGAGTATTATGAAAAAAAAGTTCATGACCTCTCTACTAAAGGTTTGACTACTCTATTAATTGATTTTTCAGATTTATTAAAACATGATCCTGAAATAGCAGATATCTTAATAGAAGATCCTGAAGAAGTAATCAAGGCAACTGAAATAGCAGTGGAAGAAGCATTTTCTCTTGGAGAATTTAAAGTTCGTTTCTTTAACCTACCAAAATCACAATTTATTATGGTCAAAGATATTAGAAGCGCTCATCTAGGAAAATTCATGTACATAGAAGGCATAGTAAGACAATCTTCAGACGTTAGACCGCAAGTAACTTCAGCAAGATTTGAGTGCCCTTCTTGTGGAAATACCATTTCAATCTTACAATTAGACACAAAATTCAAAGAACCTTCTCGTTGTACTTGCGGAAAAAGGGGAAATTTTAGATTACTAAGTAAAGATTTAGTTGACGCTCAAAGATTAGTTATAGAAGAATCTCCAGAATTATTAGAAGGAGGAGAACAACCAAAAAGACTCTCAATTTTTCTAAAAGAAGATTTAGTAGAACCAAAAATGGAGAAGAAAACCACTCCTGGAAGTCAAGTACGTATTACAGGAGTAATAAAAGAAGTTCCAGTCTTACTAAAAACAGGAGCACAATCTATAAGATATGATTTAATGGTTGAGTCTAATTTCATAGAACCTATTGAAGAGACTTTTGAAGATATTTCTTTAGATGACAAAGATATAAAAGAAATTAAAAAATTAGGTGCAAACCCAGAGGTTTATAATATTTTAAGAGATTCTATAGCTCCTCCAATTTTTGGACATGAAAGGATAAAAGAAGCTTTACTTTTACAATTAATGGGTGGGGTTAAAAAAGAAAGACCTGATGGAACAAAAACAAGAGGAGATATGCACATGCTACTTGTTGGAGATCCAGGGACAGCGAAATCTTCTTTAATAGTTTCAGTTTCAAAAGTTGCACCTAAGGCAAGATTAACTTCAGGAAAGTCTGCATCAGGAGCAGGCCTTTGTTTAGCACCAGATAGCTTAATTCAAACTAATCCAGGAGGAATACACGAAATTAAGGATTTGGTAAATAACCAATTGGAATATAATCATGAAGAATTCAAAAAAGGCATATGGAAATCCAAGAATAATAAGAATAAAAAGAAAATATTCACATTAAATGAGAATTTAAAGATAACAACAAAAAAAATATCTGATTTTTGGAAGATAGATCCACCAGAATATATGGTTGAAATAATCTTAAGGAGTGGTAAAAAAATAAAAGTAACTCCAAATACAAAATTATACACAATAAATAAAGGTACTGTCACATGGAAAGAATCATCTAAATTTACCTGTGGGGAGTACTTAGGCACTGGAAGAGAATTAAATTTTAAAAATAGTTCTAAACTTTTGTGCATTGATTTAATTAAAAGCAACCCTGTTTTATATGGAATTAAGTCCGAAATAAAAAATATCGTTAAAAAAGTATCTAAAAAAGAAAGTCTAAGATCTTTTGCTAAAAGAACTGGGCTTAATGAAAACAATCTTTATTATAACTGGATTAATGAAGATGCTAGAGGAAACATACATCTAGATGATTTAAGAGTTTTAATTAAAGAATCAAGATGGGATGAAGAAAAGATC
Source organism: archaeon (assembly GCA_002688355.1). Lineage (GTDB taxonomy): Archaea > Nanobdellota > Nanobdellia > SCGC-AAA011-G17 > GW2011-AR20. The sequence goes on from NZCT01000025.1 coordinate 15,078, forward strand.
TTCCAAGAAATAAAACAGTTTTCTCTCTATAAAGGCCACAAAATAAAAATTCCACTCCATGTAAACAACGATCTTATGTATTTTGCAGGTTTGATTGCTGGAGATGGAGATCTTTGTAAAAATAGAGGTTCAGTAACAATAAGATTTTCAAATAACTCAAAAAACCTTATGAAAATATTTAAAGACCTTAGTAAAAAACTTTTCAATGCAACTCTAAATTTGTCAAGCAAAAAAACAGATAAGCGTTCAGAATCATGGAGATTTGGTTCTAATCTTGTTTCCGAGATCTTAAATTCTTTTGGAATACCAATTTCCCCAAAATCAGAAAAACTTGATATGTCCAATACTTTACTAAGACTTCCAAATAATCTGTTGAAATTTTATATTAAAGGATGTTTTGATTCAGATGGTTCTGTTGTTAGAAGAAGAACAAAAGGATCTAATCATATATCTTATGCAACTTCAAGTAAAAAATTCGCAATGAAATTACAGTTATCTCTTCTGAGATTTGGAATTCACACAAAAATTAGATCAAGAAAAATTGAAATATCAATAAAAAAAGATGGCAGTAAAATTGTTCCCAACTATGAAAAATATCTTGTTGATATATCTGGAAGAGAGGATATGGTTAAATTTAGAAATGAAATAAATTTCAGTTCAGAAGAGAAGAGCTCAAAATTAAATAATGTAATATCTCAAATATCTAAGTCAAATACAAATATTGATGTTATTCCAGGAGCAGATATTCTATTGAAAAAAACCAATATTGACAAAAGAAATTTTAGATATAATTACAAAAAAGGTATAAGTAGAATTAAATTAAAAAGAATTTTAGAAAATATAAAGGAGAAAAATAAGAATAGTTCTTATTTAAAAAAATTATCTGAGTCAGATATTTTCTGGGATGAAATTATAGAAATAAAAAAGGATTTCAATCATGGATATGAATATGTTTATGATATAACAGTAAATAATTCTCATAACTTTATTGCTAATGGCGTTATTGTTCATAATACTGCAGTAGTCGTTAGAGATGAATTCTTAAGAGGATGGGCTCTAGAAGCAGGTGCAATGGTCTTAGCAAATGGTGGATACTTATTTATTGATGAATTAGACAAAATGACTAAGGAAGATAGAGATGCTTTACATGAAGGTTTAGAACAACAAAGGATTAGTATTGCAAAAGCTAACATTCAAGCAGTTTTAAAATGTGAAACAACAGTTTTAGCAGCAGCAAATCCTAAATTAGGAAGATTTGATCCTTACACACCTCTAGCATCTCAAATAGATTTACCTTCAACTTTAATAAATAGATTTGATTTAATTTTTCCTGTAAGAGATCTTCCAAGTAAAGAAACAGACGCAAAAATAGCAACACATGTTTTAAATTTACACAAAGAACCAGAAAAACTTAAACAAGAAATTCCTGCAGCTTTTTTCAAAAAATATTTGTCATATATAAAACAAAAAGTACACCCCAAATTAACAGATGAAGCTATTGGAGAAATAAGAGATTTTTATGTTTCTCTAAGAAATACAACGCAAGCGGGAGATGAAAAAGTAAAGCCAATTCCAATATCTGCAAGACAATTAGAAGCTTTAGTTAGATTATCAGAAGGATCTGCAAGAGTAAGGTTATCAAAAGAAGTAAAAAAAGAAGATGCAAAAAGAGCTATCGAGTTACTAAGATATTGCTTAATGCAAGTTGGATTTGATCATGAAACAGGTCAAATAGATATGGATATGATGTCAGGAATTCCATCTTCAGAAAGATCTAAGCTAATAAATGTTAGAGAAATAATTAATAGTTTAAATGAAACAGTTGGGAAACAAATTCCTCTAGATAACATACTAGAAAAAGCCTTAGAAAAAGGAATTGAAAAACCTCAAGTTCTAGATTCTATTGAAAAATTAAAAAGAGAAGGAGAAATTTTTGAACCAAAAATAGGAATTATAAGTAAATTATAAAATGGAAAATAATTTCAGAAGACAAACTGCACATAAATTATGGATCAGCAATATTCTTTCTAGTATTTTCAAAAAAAATGAAGAAACAAAACAAAGTTACATAGAATTCGAAAATACACAAATATCAAGAGTTAATTTAGTCGCTACTGTTGTAGATCAATTCGAAAATAATGAACAAACTTACATTTCTGTAACAATAGACGATTCTTCTGCACAAATAAGAATTAAATCTTGGAATGAAGAAACTTCCTTATTAAATAATTTAAAAAACGGAGATACAATATTTTTAATTGGAAAAATCAGAGAATACAATGAAGAACGATATTTAATTCCTGAATTTGTTAAAACTGTTGATATTTTAAAAGAAATTTCTAGAAAATTGGAATTAAAAAATCAAATTAAATTCGAACCAACTATGGAGATAAATAAACCTCAAGAGCAAGAGATCAAAATTCCTACACAAGATACAGAACAAAATCCAACACAAAACATTACTGAAGAAGTTAAACCTTCACAAGTACAAGAAGAAAAAATCCAAGAATCTCCTGAGCCTATTAAGAGGAAGATCATAACATCTATAGAAAAACTTGATCAAGAAGATGGAGCACCAATAATTGAAGTAATAAATGAATCTCAAGTAGAAGAATCAGAAGCAAATAAGGTTATTGAAGAACTTATGAAAGAAGGCGAAATCTATCAAATAAGTCAAGGAAAATTAAAGACTACTTAAAGTTATAAACTCTAGAATAGTAACACTTATAAACAGTAGAATTCTAATAAATATAAAATGGAATACCAACCTATAACTAAGAATACTGAAAGTATAGCACAAGTAGAATACTCAGATCCATTAGTAAGAGAATCAGTTAAGAAAATTACAGAAGATTATTCTCATAGTAAATCAATAGCTTTAGATACTTTAGATCCTAATGCTACAGAAGGTCCAGTAAGAGGATCTAATATTTATTTTAGAAATAAATTAATAGAAATATACAGACAATTATCTGGAGAAGATGTTTTGCCTATAACTCAAACACAATCAGAAATAGCTTTAGCTAACGATACTTTAATAGATCCAAAAGAAACCTACGAAGATACAGGATTAGCAATATATCCTGAACAAGGATATAATGAAATATTATGGAAACATCTAAGAGATATAGCTTCATCTAATGAATATAAAGATAACTTAGATCTAAAATTACCTTTCATAGTAACAGGTTTACTAAATGTAACAAAAGATGATTCTTTTGAATATTCTTTAAGATTAGATCCAACAGAGCATACTTTAATTTACAATGTTCCAGCATTAGCAAAAGGAGATGGTTCTTTTAATTCAAATGATCCATCTTTAATAATAGATGGATTTCCTTCTTTTTTAGATAGTAATGGAGATAGAAATTTATGGACGGAAAGCTCTGGTGCCCTTAGGTTGTATCGTGGCAGGAATTCCAACTTGAATGCTAGGGGTGGCTATCTTGACGATTCTGATGACGCTGGTAGGGTGCACGTCGCAAAAAATTCCAGTGGAAATATAGGCTCTTTAGTTGAAGAACTTGAACAAGAACAAAAAATAGAAAAAGAAAAATTAAGAAGAATAAATGAAACTCTTGAGTACATTAAAAATAACTAAAAAGCTCAAAACCACATAATTTAAAAACGTAATTAATCTATAATTCTATATGAAATCAGATTATGATAAACTAATAAAAGAAGCTTATGAAGAGCTTCCAGAACAAACTAAAGAAACTGAAAGATTTGAAATTCCTAAAGTAAAAGGACATTTACAAGGAACTAAAACTATTATTTCAAACTTCACTTCAATAGTTGATACTTTACGAAGAGAACCTGAACACTTACTAAAATATTTACAAAGAGAATTAGCAACACCTGCTAAAATAGATGGTCCAAGATTAGTCTTAGGAAGAAAGTTATCTGCTTCATTAATCAATTCAAAAATTCAACAATATACTGAAAGTTTTGTTTTATGTTCAGAATGTAAAAAACCAGATACACAATTAACAAAAGAAGATAGAACAACAATTTTAAAATGTACAGCTTGCGGTGCAAAAAATCCTGTAAGAGCAAAAATATAAATGATTCTAGTAAAAATCCATAAAAGTCAAGATAAAGAAATAATTTCCCTTTGTGATAAAGATTTAATTGGGAAAACTTTGCAAGATGGTGAGATACATCTGGAAGTTTCTGAAAGTTTTTACAAAGGTGATGAAATAAAAGATGAAAAAGAATTATTAGATTTATTAGAAAAATGTCCAAATATAAATATCCTTGGCAAAGAATCTGTAGAATTTGCAATTAAGAATAATATTATAGAAAAATCAAATATAATCAAGATTAAAGGAGTTCCTTATGCAATTAAGGTAGCATTATGAAAAAGAAAGAATCTCCTAAAATAAATCCAAATATTTATACTAATGATAGAGGTTTCGCAGCCATATTACAATTAAGACCTAATAACTTATTATTAGAAATGTTTGTAAAAGATGAGATAATGAGAAGAAAAAACGCATTCATTACAAAGGAAGTTTCTACTAAAAATGGCCTAGATATATATTTAACAGATAAGAGATTTGCAGTTCAAGTTGCAAAGAAATTAAAAAAGAATTTTGGAGGAACAATAAAACAATCTCCTTCTTTATTCACAAGAGATAGGCAAACAAGTAAGTTAGTTTATCGTTTAACCGTTTGTTTTAGGCTAAATAGTTAGTTTTATAAGAATAGTTTTCTACAAAATTTTATGGCAAACTTTAGGAAAGATAAAGAGAAAAATAAGAACAAAAATAAGAATAGAAACAAGGCTCCTGAACAGGAAGAAGTGTTTAGAGTAAGAACTCCTAAAGATAGAGAAGTAATTGGTCTAACAGAACAAAGATTAGGCGGTTCAAGAATGCGTGTTCGTTGTCTAGATGGAAAAACAAGAGTTTGTAGAATCCCTGGAAGATTAAAAAGATCATTATGGATTAGAGAAGGAGATATATTACTTGTAGAACCATGGGAATATGAACCTGAAACTAAAGGAGATATTTTATTCAAATACAGGCCAAATCAAATTGAATGGCTTAGAAGAAAAGGATACTTAAAAGATTTAGAAGAAGCAGAATTCTAAGATGGAATTATTAGATCAATTAAAAATACCAAAAGACAGAATAGCTGTTTTATTAGGGGAAAAAGGAAAAATAAAGAGGCAAATAGAGAAAGCTACCTCAACAACACTAACAATAAACTCAAAAGAGGGAGATGTAGAAATTCTATGTGGCGATGGTTTAAAATTACTTATCGCAAAAAATATAGTAACTGCAATCTCCAGAGGTTTTAATCCAACCATAGCTTTACAATTAACTAATGAAGAGAATTGTCTTGAAATTGTTGACATTAAAGATTTAACAAAAAATAAAACAAAAGGTTCTATTGTTAGAGTAAGATCAAGATTAATAGGTTCAGATGGAAAAGCAAGAAAATTACTTGAAAAATTAACAAATACTAGTATTTGTGTTTATGGAAAAACCGCCTGTATAATAGGAATTTATGAAAATGCAATCATAGCAAAGAGAGCAATTATTAATTTAATTTTGGGAAGTAAGCATGGAAATGTTTACGCATTTATAGAAAAAGAGAAGAGAAAACACCTTTCTAATGAAGAAATAGACGAATTTTCAGGATAAATTTATAAACACTTACCTTTCTTTCACAGTAAATGGTTAATAATCAAGAAAAAAAAATTACAGCGGAAGAGTTATCAAAGAAACATAGAGAAATTTCTGTTGCAGAATTTTTTACAAAAAATAGACATCTACTAGGTTTTGATAATCCTATTAGGGCATTACTAATGACTGTAAAAGAAGCTGTAGATAATTCTTTAGATGCTTGTAATGAAATTCACATTCTTCCAGAAATTTATGTAGAAATACAAGAACTATCAGAAACAAGATATAAAGTTATAATAGAAGATAATGGTCCTGGAATAGTTAAAGCAAATATTCCAAAAGTTTTTGGTAAATTATTATATGGAAGTAAGTTCCATAGATTAAGACAATCTAGAGGTTCTCAAGGTATAGGAATCTCTGCCTCAGTTTTATATTCTCAATTAACAACAGGTAAATCAACGAAAATCTTATCAAAAATTTCAAAAGGAAAACAAGCACACCAATATGAATTAAACATAGATACAAAAACTAATTCTCCTAACGTAATAAAAGATGAAAACGCAGATTGGGACAAGGATCATGGAACAAGAATAGAACTAGAATTAGAAGGAAAATATCAGAAAGGAAAACAATCAGTAGATGAATATATCAAACAAGTTGCGATTGTAAATCCAGATGCACATATTACTTACATAACTCCAGAAAAAGAAAGACAAGATTTTCTTAGAGGTACAAATGAATTAGCAAAAGAACCTAAAGAGATCAAACCTCATCCATATGGAATAGAGTTAGGGAATCTAATTCAAATGTTAAGTATTACAACAACTAGAACTTTACAATCTTTTTTAACACAAGATTTTTCAAGAATTGGTCCTGGTACTGCAAAAGACATATGTGCAAAAGCAAAACTAAGTGCAAACACAAAACCAAAAAATATGGATAGGCAAGAAGCAGAACAATTATTCAAAGCGATGCAAGAAACTAAAGTTATGGCACCACCAACAGACTGTTTAAGTCCAATAGGTGCAGACATTTTAGAAAGAGGATTACAAAAAGAAGTAAATGCAGATTTTTATGTTACCACAACAAGACCCACTTCAGTTTATAGAGGTTTTCCATTTGTTGTAGAAGCCGGCATAGCTTACGGGGGAGATATTGAAAAAGAATCTCAAGTAAGATTAATGAGATTCGCAAACAAAGTTCCATTATTATATCAACAAGGTGCTTGTGCAATAACAAAATCTTTAGGAGAAACAAAATGGAAGTCTTATGGTCTTAATCAATCTGGCTCAAACATGCCAACAGGTCCGGCAATAGTGGTTTTACATCTAGCTTCAGTTTGGGTCCCCTTTACTTCAGAGGCAAAAGATGCTGTTGCACACTATGACGCTATCATTAAAGAAATAAAATTAGCATTACAAGAGTGTGGTAGAAAATTAAACACATACATAAGAAAACATATACGGGCAGCAGAACAAAGACAAAAAATAGATTTATTTGGTAAATACATTCCAGAGTTAGCAGCCTCCTTATCACATTTAACTAATAAAAAAGAAGAAGTAATCTTAAAAAAATTAGAGAAAACACTTAAAAAAGAGTTACCAACATTAGAATCAGAAAATGGCGAAAAAAAATAAACAAGAATCAAAATTAAAAGAATTAGGACTAAAAGTCTTAAAAGATGTAGAAAAGATTAGAAACCCTAATATCACAATACCTGTTCGAGCATTAAGTAATGTTATTTTCAATAAAAAATCAAAAACTTTAGAATTAGGAAACAAAAAATCTAAACGTTTTTTCTTTAACGTTGCACACGCAAAAAAATTCTTACAAACAATAGAAGTTGCATCTGTAAGTAAAAATTTACTTAATGAAGAAAAACACGCAAGTTTAAGAGATGTTTTCTATATGATGAAACGTACCATTCCTGGAACTAGTGTTAATATTGTAGATGAACAAAGTGAATCTGATAATGTAATAGAAGATTTAGAATTATTAACAGGAGATTCTAGAGAACAACTAAACATAAATGCAAATAAGAATGGTTCCATAGTTGGAAAAGTAACTATAGAAGATGCTGGAGATACAATTAGATGGGATAAATTAGGTTCTGGTGGTTGGTCTATTCCAAGTAATGTTGAAGATATTAAATTCAAAAGTGTAAATGCTAAATACATACTATACATGGAAAAAGCAGCTGTATGGGAACGTTTAAATGAAGATAGATTCTGGGAGAAACATAAATGTATTTTAATAAGTTCTCAAGGTCAAACAACAAGAGGAATAAGAAGATTATTACAAAGATTATATGAAGAGTATAAATTACCAATTTATGTTTTAACAGATTATGACGCTTATGGGTTCTATATTTATTCTGTTATAAAATATGGAAGTATTAATCTAGCTCATGCATCAGAAAGATTAGCAATCCCTGGTGTTAAATTCCTAGGTATTTCCTCAAATGATATAGAAAAATATGATCTTAAGAAACATTTTATTAAACTGAAAGATCATGATATCTCAAGATTAAAACAGTTAGCAGAATATTCTTGGTTTAAAGATAATAAACAATGGCAAAAAGAATTCAAAACAATGAGGCAATATGGTTCAAAAGCAGAAATACAAGCCCTAAGCTCAAGAGGTATCACTTTTATCTCTGAAAAGTACCTTCCTGAGAAAATTAAAAATAAAGATTTTATTGACTAAAACAAAGAAAATAATAAAAATGGTGGGCATTATACTAGCGTTAGGTTGAAAAAATTAAAATAATTATTATTCAAAGCAAATATTTGGGAATGTTACTATAATTTTTAAATTAGAGAAATCTTTCGGCCAAGACATATCCAAGATTAGTTAAAGTTATATATTTTGCGAAATATACTCCAGCTTCTGCATAACTAATTGATTGGTCTTGTTTTCTAAATGGTTCAGCAAATTCATGTATTAGCTTATCACCAACAACTGCTTTACCTGTAAGCAATAGGGTTTTTTCTAGTGCACCTAATAACTCATGTCCAATTTCTGAGTTATTTTTACTTTCCATCTTATATATTTATTACTAAGTACTAATATTTTTAAATCTTTCGAACGGCTGGCTTTGCACATAGGCCCTACTCTTACACAAAAGACCACAGTTTATATCTAGTAGATTAAATGAAAATCTTTTTAAATTGCTTCTTCATTGTTCTTATTAAGCCTGAGTAGCTCAGACCATGTGGAGCAATTGGTAGAGCACACGAACTTTTGTTGTGAAGCTGTTATCTGTTGCTCGGGAGAGCTAGACTGATACCGTGACAAGTAATTGTAAAACTTGCGACAATGGTCGAAGGTTCAAGTCCTTCCTCAGGCGTTTAATTATTATATTCTTTAATATATATTTTCCTTACAAATGTTGCATGTGCAAACCACCCGCGCAGGACTTATAAGGAAAAAAGCATATGAAATAGTATGAATTTAAAAAAATTGAACATTTCAAAAGTCGAATTTAGTAAAAAGGATGTAAAGAATAATCTAAAAATACCCAAAATATTAAACAATAAACTTGCTTATTTGATAGGCGTCCATGTTGGTGATGGATCTATGGGAATTTATAAAAAAGGCGCAAATTATTACATTAGTTATACAGGACATATAATTGATGAACAAGAATATCATAAAGAAATAATAAAAGATTTATTTAAAGAGCTTTTTAATAAAAGGGTGAAAATTAATTTTGATAGAAGAATAAAAAATTCTAGTTTAAGAACATATCTCAACTCAAAGGCTATTTTAACCTTTTTCCATAAATCATTGAGGTTACCCATGGGAATGAAAAAAGATATCGATATTCCTAAAATAATAACATATTCAAACAAAACAATAATGAAGTATTTTCTTAGAGGATTAGCAGATACAGATTTTTGTTTGACATTTAAAAAAAGATATAAAAAGAAACATTATTATCCGTCAATTAGTTTTAATAATCAAAGTAAATACTTGACAAAGAGTGTAATAAATATTTTAAAAAAATTTAATATAAATTCTTCGGTATCTTATAATATGAAAAGTAAAAGAAACAACAGAATAAATATTAGTCATCAAATTAACATAAATGGTAAAGAAAATTTGAGTAAATGGATGAAAAAAATAGGTTTTAATTCAGCTAAACATTTAACTAAATATCAAGTATGGAAAACATTTGGATATTGTCCACCAAATACGAATATAAATGAAAGATATAGAATTCTAAAACAAAATAACAAAAACGTTTATAAAACTTCTAAAATAAGTCTTTAATATGGGCCTGTGGCTTAGTCCGGTTATAGCACTACTCTGATAAGGTAGGGGTCGCTGATTCAAATTCAGCCAGGCCCACTTTTTAGAAAATATTATAAATGAAAAAGATATATGAAAATTATAATATTTTATAATAATAGAGGGAGGTGTGAAAATGGCAAAAGAAGGAGGTTCATCTGGAAACACATGTATGTACTGTAATAAAGCAGGGTGTGGGTGTGGTAAATTCATGATGATCGCAGGTATAATCTTGATTCTACTTGGAATATGGCTATGGAGAGCTCAAGATCAATTGGCCTTAGTTGTTGCAATCGTCTTAATCTTAGGCGGCGTTAAGAAAACAATGATGGGTATGAAATGGGGTAAATAACCCCTTTTCTTTTTTATTGTATATTACAACCATCAGAAACTTCTTTATCTGTAATTACTTCTTCATTATCAGTTTTCAAAAACAAATTATCAAGTTTAACTTTATTATTAAGTGTAGTTAATTTTATTTTCTTCCAATCTTCAAATGTAATTTTCTCTTCTTCAGAATCTAAATTCATATTTTCAATAAAAACTCTATCTCCCTGGGAACTTCCATTTGCAGTTAATAAACTAATATCTCCACTAAAATCAGCTGCTAACAACATACCATTACTTTCTATTCCACGAAAAACAGCACTTTCCAAATTTACTAAAACAATAATATTTTTGCCTAATAGTTCTTCTTTTGTATAAAATTCTCTTATTCCAGAAACTATCTGTAAATCTCTACTTATTTTTCCTAAATCAACAGAAATAACGTAAAGTCTATCTGCATTAGAATGATCCTTTACTGCATTAATTTTTCCAACCCTTAAATTTAAATTTTCAAAATGCATTTTAATTTACTTTTTTAAATAATAATTCTCCTTTTTTTATTTTGTATTTATTAACTATGCCAAATTTACAATCCTTTATTTTACCTTCTTTTACATTTAATTGTTTATTTATTTTTTCTGAGGTTTCAGGAATAAAGCTATAAAATAAAATAGAAATTATTCTTATTCCTTCTAAAAGATTATACAGGTCTTTTTCTAACTCCTTCTCAGATTTTTCCCATACTTTTTGATCATTTACATATTTATTACATTCTCCAACAAATTTCATTATTTCACCTAAAGCGTTGTGTAACTCATAATTTTCCATTAACTTAGAAATATTCTTAATATTTAATTTAGAAGATAATCTTTTATCAATAGTTTGCTTACTAACATTTCCTTTTAATTTTTTCCCTGCGATACTTAAAACTCTACTCACTAAGTTTCCAAGTTCATTAGCCAATTCATTATTTAACCTTGACTTTAAACCTTCTTCAGAAAAATCCCCATCTTGTCCAAATGGTATCTCTCTCATTAGAAAATATCTTAATGCATCAACAGAATATTTTTCACATAATTTTCCAACCTCAATATTATTTCCAAGACTTTTACTTATTTTTTGTCCATTAATTGTAAAAAAGCCATGGGAGAAAACAGTTGTTGGTAAATCTTCTTTAGCACTTAAAAGCATTGCAGGCCAGATAACACTATGAAATTTTTGAATATCTTTTCCAACAACATGTACAACTTCACCTTTCCAATATTTTTTATCAACACCTGAATAGTAATTATACAAAGCATCGTACCAAGTCCAGATTTTTTGAGTTTTATCAAAAGGTACATCTATTCCCCATTTCAAATTAGGTCTAGATACACTAATATCTGTTAGACCTTGCTCTATAAAATTAATAATTTCTTTTCTTCTAAAAGAAGGTAACACAAAGTTTTTGCTATTAATTAATTTTAAAACTTCTTTTTGGTATTTAGATAATCTAAAAAAATAATTTTTTTCTTTTACTTTAGTAGGTTTTTTCTTATGATAAGGGCATGAACCATCTTTCAAATCGATTTCTCTTTTAAAATCTTCACAACCATAACAATATAGTCCTTCATAATCTCCAAAATAAATATCTCCATCTTTGTAAGCTTTATTGAAATATTTTTGAGCAAAGTCCTTATGCTTTTTTGATGTGGTTCTTATAAAATTATCATAAGAAATGTTTAATATTTTCCAAGTTCCAATCCATTCTTTCGCCATATCATCAGCATATTTTTGAATACTAGAATATTTTCTTTCTTTTGCAGATTCAACAGTTTTAGAAGAATTCTCGTCCAATCCAGTTAAGAAAAACACATCTCTACCAGTTAATCTATTCCATCTAGCTAAAACATCAACTGAAATAGTGGTGTAAGAACTACCTATTGTGGGTTCTGCATTTATGTAATAGATTGGTGTTGTAATTAATAATTTTTTATTAGCCATAAAAGATTTAACAAAACTCAATATAAAAATCTTTTGTTATTCTAAAATATTAATTAATTCTTCCCACTCTTTGAAGTTAAGCGTGTAACTTTTCTTATCTAGAAATTTTAAACTTGGCAATTTAGCTTTGGCTTCTCTTTTACTTAACTTATAAATTTTACAAAATCCATCAATAATGGAATTTGAAATTTTTTTATTGCTCTGTAAGTAGATCTCTCTAATCAATATAGATTTTCTGTTTATTTTTTTATTTGTAATTCTAATAGCTTCTGATTTAACTTTTGGCATTGGGTCAAAGGATTCTTCATTTACAATAAGTAATCTTTCAATATTAAAAAATATATTCATTAATAATTTTAGAGAATCACTTTTCATGAAACCTTTGGAAACAGTAAACACAGCTAATTCAAATTCACTATTAACTAGAATTCTCATCAAACTTTCTAAAATAGAGTAAGGTAAGTTCCCAACAATCTTATCATAATTTAACTCTCTATAATCTAAAATATTTTTATTTATTATTTTGGCATTTTTATACTTTGATTTTAGATCTAAACAAAGTTCATAATCAATCTCGACAACAGTTAGATTTTTATTTTTTTTTAGAATTTCCTCTGTTAAAACTCCTTTGCCCCCACCAATCTCCAATATTGTTTCGGATTTATTAATATTAAGAAAACTAACAACCTCTTTAATTAATTCTTCATCTATCATAAAATGTTGATCAAATTTCATATGAATTTCTAAAATAGTTAGATTTATAAACATACTTTTTGCCCAATTATCTGCAGAAAGAACAAAATGGCAAACTACGCAATAACTTTAAAGGCAAATACTAATCCTGAATTTTTCAAGAATTGTGAAGAAGTTTATCGCAGGGTTTTTGGATTTAATGATGGGTTAATAAGTTATTCCGCTGATAATGGGGAGCAAAGATTAGAGTTAAATGGATTATACGTAGATGATAGTACAATGATGTGCTCAGTTGGATCTTCACCAGTAATAGATTTTAGCATTTTAGAAAAAATAGTAAAAGAAAAAAGATTAAAGATATCTCTTGAAGAAGTTTAACCAATATAAGAAGCAAATTTCTTTAAATCGTTTCTATCTCCCTCTAACAAACTAGTTTCCATTAAATCCTTACCTTTATCAACCATTTCAGCAGCTTCTAAAAAATGTTTCATCTTAATTGTTTTATCTTTGTTGTCTAAAGATTCATTTGCAGCAAGTCTAGCAGAGTTAAGGATAACATTTTTAATATCTCCTCCAGAAAAAGAATACTTATCTGCAAGTTCACCAAAATCAACATCAGAATCCAATGGCATTTTATCTCCAATTAACACATTATAAATTTTCTCTCTTTCTTCTTTTTCAGGTAAGCCAAAATAAATGTGGGAACTAATTCTTCTTTCAAAAGCTTTATCGATATTTGAAGCTAAGTTTGTAGAAAATATAACAACTCCTTTGAAAGTTTCTAATTTTCTTAACAAAATACTTTTATCCATATTAATTAAACTATCGGTTGAATCTAGAACATTAGTTCTTGTAGATATTATTGCATCTGCTTCATCGAAAAACAAAACTGCATCATTATTAGAAGCATACTCAAAAGCTAATTTAATATTTTTCCCAGTCTCTCCAATATAGCTATCAACTAAATTAGAATATTGAACAACATGCAATTTTTTATTTAATTCATTTGCAATCACTTCTGCTGCTAATGTTTTTCCAGTTCCAGGCATCCCAATAAAATTTAAGGATACTGAAGTTCCATAATCATGTTTTTTACCAAGGCCCCAATCATTAAAAATTAAATCATGATTTTTTATTTGTGCTAAAGAGATATCCATCTGTTTTTTTATCTCATCATTAATTATAATGTCCTTAAATGTTTTTTTAGGTTTAATTACTTCAACAGTTTCATTCAAATCATCTAAATACTCTTCACCTTCACTTTCAACATATTCTTTGATAAAATCATCTTTAATATCATCTATTTCATTTTTGAAATGTTTAAACTCAGATTTAGGTAATCTTATATCTACATTATTTTTTTGAAAAAAGATTTTTACTGAATCTTTCTTATAGCATTTAATTAAGCAAACATGTCCTTTTATATCAACAATTTTTTCATTATCTAATTTAGAAATGTCTTTTTTGAATTTCATGAACTCATCTAATTTTAGAGTTATACTAATCTTATTATGTCTAAAAATAACATTCAATAAAGATTCCTCATTAACCTTATCATACCACAATTCGAATGTTTTTCCTTTATACATTTTTTAGAATAATTTACCTCTTACTTTTAGTATAGTAAGAAGATATTTAAATCTTTTTCTTAAAATTGCCCCAGCCGAGATTTGAACTCGGGTCTCGACCTCGAGAGGGTCGCATCCTGGACCGGGCTAGACTACTAGGGCATTAGCTCTGCCAGGGGTCGAACCTGGGCCATAAGATTTCTCCTAAATCCAGAGTCTTATATCATTCCACTAGACTACAGAGCTTTAAGTTTTTATATTTAACTAACTTTATAAATATTAATAATTAAAGCAAAAAAAGAAGTTTTAAAAATACATTTATTCAATATTATACAATGAATTTCATAGAAAAAATATTCAAAAATCAAGTAGACGAGGATATACATAAGCAATTCACTAGATTCAGTAAAGGAACTTTTGAAGACAGAGCTTTAACAAGAATAAAGAAAACAAAAAATAAAATCACAGTAAAAGTAAGTTATGATTTATCAAAGTTCTTAGTTGAAGTATTCTCCGATTTAATTACAGAATCAGAGATATCTGGAAAGTTAGTAAAGAAAGGTAAAAAGTCAGAAATCAATGAAAAAGTAAATTCTGAACAATTAAAAACTTTATTAGAAGAAAACGATTATTGTTTAATTGATACTTCAACTGAAAAGTACAAACTAAAATGTAAAAAAGCAGTTCCAAAACCTGGAAAAGCATTAGACACAAAATTCTGCTCAGCAACACTACCTATGGACAAATCAAAAGAATTTCTTTTTGATACTGATGAAGATTTCAAAGACGCAGAAATCACACACACATTCATTATAGAAGAGATAGTTGTACCAAAAGAGTATGAAAATAACCCTGAAGAAGCAAGATTAAACGCAAAGAGAAAGGGAAAACTAATAAGAAAAATAATTTTAGACGACAAAGAGACAGTTAAGGAAAAAGAAATAGAGATTTAGTTTATGAAAAGCATTTAAATCCTTCTATACACGGTTATTTGTAATAAGAACGTTTATAAATCTTTAAAAATCGTTTTTTATATTTAAGATGGGTAAAACAAGTAAACCAAGAGCAGGATCTTTGCAGTTTTGGCATAGAAAGAGAGCTAGAAGAATCTATCCAAGAATAAGATCATGGACAAAATTAAGCAAATCTCCATTATTAGGTTTCATTGGATACAAAGTTGGAATAACACAAGTTCAAGGCTTAGATCAAAACCCTGCAAAAAAATCAAAAGAACCAATTGTTACAGCTGCAACAATAATAGAGTGCCCACCAATTAAGACATTATCTATAAGATACTATCAAAAGTCCTACAAGGGTTTAAAAGTTGTAGGAGAAAAACTTGCAGAAAAACTTGACAAAAGTTTAGATAAAAAATTAAGATTACCTAAAAATCCAAAAAACAAAGAAATAAAGGAATTTGATGATATAAGATTAGTATTATACACTCAACCAAAACTAACAACTATAAATAAAAAGAAACCTGAAATTTTCGAAGTTGCTTTACCAGGAAAAAAAGAAGAAAAACTAGAGTTAGCAAATAAATATCTTAATTCTGAAATTAAAATTTCTGAAATTTTCGAAGAAAATACATTAATAGATGTTCATGCTGTAACAAAAGGAAAAGGATTCCAAGGAGCAGTAAAAAGATTTGGAATATCTCTAAAATCTCACAAATCTGAGAAGAAAAGAAGATCGGCAGGAAACATGGGTGCTTGGACGCCTAAAAAAGTTTCATTCAGAATACCACAAGCAGGACAAACAGGATATCACACAAGAACAGAACACAACAAATTAATATTCAAAATAAGTGATAAGTTAGAAGAAATAAATCCAAAAGCTGGGTTTACCCATTATGGTAATGTTAAAAACGAATACATAATTGTTAAAGGCTCAATCCCTGGCGCTATTAAAAGACCAGTAAGATTAACAGCAGCAATGAGACCTCAAAAAAACATTTCACAATTCCAATTACAAGAAATTAAAAAATGAAAATAAATATACTAGATTTAACAGGAAAAGAAATTAAAAAAATAGATACTCCTGAACAATTTAATGAAGAATATCATCCAAATTTAATCAAAAGAGCAGTTCAAGTAATTCAAGCTAATAAGAGATCTGCATATGGTGCAAAACCTAGGGCAGGGAAAAGATCTTCATCTAAATTATCAAGAAGAAGAAAAGATTACAAAGGTGCATATAACCACGGAATGTCAAGAGTCCCAAGAAAAGTATCTTGGAGAAGGGGAATGCAGTTTGGATATGTTGGAGCATGGGCACCTGGAACTGTTGGAGGTAGAAAAGCACATCCACCAAAAGCAGAAAAAATCTGGTCAAAAAAAATAAACATAAAAGAAAAAAGAAAAGCTATTAGATCATCTCTATCTGCAACACTAAATTTAGAAATAATAAAAGAAAGAAATGAAATAGTTCCTAAAAATTTTCCATTTTTCGTATCTTCAGATGTAGAAGATTCAAAAAAGACAAAAGAAGTTTTAACATTCTTAAATAAATTAGGGTTTAAAGAAGAATTAGAAAGATCTAGTAAAAAAAATGTAAGAGCAGGAAAAGGTAAAATAAGAAATAGGCCTTACAAAAAGAAATTAGGTCCTTTAATCGTTGTTTCAAAGAAATGTTCATTACTAAAATCTGCATTAAACTTGCCTGGAGTGGATATAGTGGAAATTAAAAACATAAATTCAGAATTGTTAGCACCTGGAACTCAACCTGGTCGTTTAACACTTTATACTGAAAATTCAATAGAAATTCTAAACAAAGAAAGATTATTTCTGGACAAAAATACAAAATGAAAAATAAAGATCCTTACTCAATCATAAAAAATCCAATCTCTACTGAAAAAGCTGTTAGAATAATGGAGACAGATAATAAATTAACTTTCGTAGTAAATAGAAAGTCAACTAAATCAGAAATTAAAAAGTCTCTTGAAGATATTTATAGTTTAAAAATAACTAAAGTAAATACAGCTGTTACAAACAAAGGTATTAAAAAAGCATATATAAAATTACCAAAAGACGTAATTGCTTTAGATATAGCAACTCAGATCGGCATAATGTAAAATGGGAAAACCCTTAATTCAACAAAGACGTGGAAAAGGATCTATAAGATTCAGATCACCTAGTCATAATTATAAAACAAAGATAAATTTCCCTACCATAAATGAACCTATGTTGGGAATAGTAGAAGATTTTATTCATGATTCTTCTAAAAATGCACCTGTAGCAGAAGTTAAATTTAATAATAAGGAAAAAATTTTCCTACCAGCTATAGAGGGTCTAAAAATAGGAGACAAAATTAATTATCTAAATAAGAATAAAGCTAAAGGTAGTATATTAAGATTAAAAGAAATTGCAATAGGTGCTAATATTTCCAGTATAGAGAAAATACCAAACTCTCCTCAAGGTTCTTTCTGTAGATCTGCAGGATCAACTGCAACAATTTTTGCAAAAACAAAAAAATCAATTACAATTTTATTTCATTCAAAAAAGAAAAAAACATTTCATCCAGAGTGTAGAGCTATGTTAGGGATAGTCGCAGGATCTGGAAGATTAGATAAACCAATCGTTAAAGCTGGAAAGAAACATCACATGATGAAAGCTAGAAATAGATTCTGGCCTAAAGTTTCTGGTGTTTCTATGAATGCAGTAGCACATCCATTTGGTTCTGGAAGAGGAAAACATTTAGGAAAACCAAAAACACCGCCAAGATTTGCATCACCTGGAAGAAAAGTAGGTCAAATCCACGCAAAGAGAACAGGAAGGAAGAACAAATAAAATGGCTAAAGAATTTACTTACAAAGGTCACAATCTAGAACAATTAAAGAAAATGGAAGTAGAAGAGCTAATGAAAATAATGCCTTCTAGTAAAAGAAGATCTTTGAAAAGGGGATATTCAGAAGAACAAAATAAGCTTCTTAAAAAAATAGACAGAGTAATAGAAGGATCTTATAAAAAACCAATAAAAACTCATTGTAGAGATATAATTATAATCCCAAAAATGGTTAATTTAACAATTCATGTTCATAAAGGAAACGCATTCATCCCTGTACATATTGCTCCAGAAAGCATTGGAATGTACTTAGGAGAATTAGTTCTAACAAGACAAAGAGTTCAACATTCTGCACCAGGGGTTGGAGCAACAAAATCAAGTGCTTCTGTATCTGTAAAATAAAATGGAATCAGCAAAACTACATGTTAAAAATTTACCAATATCAACAAAGAATTCTGTTGAAATATGCAAGTTTATTAGAAATTTAGAATTAAATAAAGCTAAAACTATTCTAAGTAATGTTGTTCAAAAGAAACAAGCAGTACCTTACTTTAGGTATAGAAAAGATACCCCTCACAAACCAGGATTAGCAGCTGCAAGATTTCCCGTAAATGCTTCTCAACACATATTAAAATCACTTGAAAGCGTGGAACAAAATGCTTTGAAATCTGGAATGTCCACAAACTTAATAATTTCACATATTTCTGCGAGTAAAGGAGCGGTCCAGTGGCACTATGGAAGACAAAGAAGAAGAAAAAACAAAGCGACAAGTATAAGAATAATACTTAATGAAATAAAAGAAACAAAAAAGGAAAAGCCTAAAAATAACACAAAGAAAGTTGAAACTAAAAAATGATTGAAAAACAAATAGTATCTAAAAAGGTAAAAGAAAATCTGTTAGAAGGATATGTTGCAGAACAAATTTCTTCAAAGGCTTATAGTAAAATAGAAATTAAAAAAACTCCATTGGGAGAAAGAATTTTAGTTTATACTTCTAAACCGGGATTAGTTGTGGGTAGAGCAGGATCAAATATAACTAAATTGACTAAAAACTTAAAAACAAAATTTGATATGGAAAATCCACAAGTGGAAGTTGTAGAACTTGAAAATCCTGACTTAGATGCAAAATCCATAGCAGATAGAATAGTTTCTTCTTTTGAAAGATATGGTCCCAAAAGATTCAAATCTATTGGCTATAGAAGTCTACAAAACATTATGGATGCGGAAGCATTAGGTGCAGAAATAGTAATCTCTGGAAGAGGCGTTCCAAGTAGCAGAACTAAAACTTGGAGATTTTCAGCAGGACATCTAAAAAAATCAGGAGATATATCAGAAAATCACATGGAAAAAACAATATCAGTTGCACATCTTAAATCAGGTTCAATAGGCATCAAAGTAAGCATATTAACTCCAGATGTTAAATTACCAGATGACATTAAAATAAGAGAATTAGAAAAAGAAGAAAAGGAAATTAAAGTTGAAGAAAAAAATGAAGAGCCGAAAGAAGAAAAAACTGAAAAGGAAATAAAGGAAAATGGTAAAAAAGAAAGACCTTAAAAAGCTTACAGAACAAGGATTAAATGAAAGATTAGAAGAATTAAGAAAAGAAATGATTAAAATAAATGCTCAAATTTCAACAGGAACTCCTCCAGAAAATAAAGGTGGAGTTAAACAAGTTAAAAAGAATATAGCTAGAATATTAACTTATCTCAATCAAAATAAATCAAGTATAAAATCACAGGGGGTCAAGAGTTAGATATGGCTAATACATGCCCAAAATGTGGGTTAAACTTAGAGCTATGTGTTTGTGAAACAATAGCAAAAGAAGGACAGCAAATAAAAATTTATACTGTTAAGAAAAGATTTGGAAAACTATCCACCATGGTAGAAGGTATAGATTCCAAAGATATAAATCTAAAAGATTTAGCTAAAAAATTAAAATCAAAGTTTGCATGTGGTGGAACAGTTAAAAATAATATTATTGAGTTACAAGGAGATCATGTTAACAAAATAAAAGAAGAGCTAGTTCAACTAGGTTTCGCAGAAAATACAATAAACGTAAACAGAAGATAATGGCCACCAAATTACCAGAAATAACATTGATAGGATCAAAAATAAAAGTTAAAGACTCAAAAAACAAAACATTAATTGGCCTTCAAGGAAAAGTCATTGATGAAACTAAAAACACAATTACAATCGAACACAATAACAAAGTTAAAAAATTAATAAGATCACAAGTAAAAATCGAAAAAATAAAATGAAAGCAAAAACAAAAAATATAGGGTTGGGTATTAAAGCACCTAAAGCTAGTTGTAATAGTGTAACCTGTCCGTTCCATGGAAATTTGAAGATAAGAGGAAGATTATTCAAAGGAGATCTAATTAAAAAAGATATATCTAACACAGCTATAATGTCTTTCTCTTATTATAATTATTTAAGAAAATATGAAAGGTATGAAAAGAAGAGAACAAGAATTAAGGTTCATAATCCAACCTGCATAGATGCAAACATAGGGGATAAAGTATTAATTGGTGAAACAAGACCAATATCTAAAAATAAAAATTTCGTAATACTAGAAATAATAAAATGAAAGCAATTGAAGCAAGAATAACAAAATCACTTCCATTTGGTGCAAGACTGAATGTTTGTGATAACTCAGGATCAAAGATAATTAGGATATTCTCTGTTTACAAACATAAAACTGTAAAAGGGAGATATCAGGCAGCAGGTGTTGGAGACATGGTTAATTGTTCAATTATAAAAGGTAAACCTGGAACAAAGAAAGAAACAGTACAAGCAATTATAGTTAGGCAAAAAAAAGAATTTAGAAGAAAAACAGGAGAAAGAGTGAAATTTGAAGACAATTCAGCAGTGGTTCTTAAAGATGACAAAGGCAATCCGAAAGGAACAATAATCAAAGGGCCTATAGCAAAAGAAGTAGCAGCTAAATGGCCAGCAGTAGCAAAAATAGCAAGTGCCATACTATAAAAATGAAGACACAATTTTCAAAAACATGGGTAGCAAGTAAACAAAGAAGAAAGCAAAAGAAATACAGACTTAATGCTCCTTTGCATATTAAACATAAATTCTTATCAGTAAATTTATCAAAAGAATTAAGAGCAAAACATAAAAAGAGAAGTTTTCCACTAAGAAAAGGCGATTTAATAAAAGTTTTAAGAGGAAAATACAAAGGTAAATCTGGAAAAGTCGAAGCAGTTTTACTTAAAAGAACTAAAGTACATATAGAAGATATTCAAAGAGCAAAACATGATGGAAGTAAAAAATTCATTCCATTAGAACCTTCAAACTTACAAATAATAGAATTAGATTTAACAGATAAAGTAAGGGTAAAAGCATTAGAAAGAAAATAAAATGGTACACATATCAAGACAAAGCACTCCCAAAGGTTGGCAAATTAGTAGAAAGGAAACTAAATGGATAACAAGACCAAGCCCAGGACCACATCCAATAAATAAAGCAATGCCTCTAACATTAGTAGTTAAAAATTTGTTAGGTCACGCTAAAACAACAAGAGAAGTTAAAAATATTCTAGAAAATAAAAATATTCTAATTAATAAAAAAGTAAGAAAGGATCATAGATTCCCAATTGGAATTTTTGATGTTATTGAAATTGAAAAAACAAATGAATATTTTAGATTGTTCCAAGATCAAAAATTAAATTTCATATTGCATAAAATCTCAAAGGAAGAATCAAATATAAAACCTTCAAAAATAATTAATAAAACTAAATTAAAAAAAGGATTAACCCAAATTAATCTTTCTGATGCAAAGAATATGATTGTAAAGGAAGATAAATATAAAGTTGGAGATACTCTAATTATAGATTTAGATAAAAATTTAATAAAAAAACATATAAAACTAAGCGAAGGATCAAGAATATATTTAATGGATGGAAAATATACTGGAAGATTTGCAAAAATCAAAAGTATAACAAATAAAAAAGATCTTAACCCTTCCAAAATAACATGTGAATATGGGAGTAAAACATTTCAGACATTAAAGAAATATGCATTTGCAATTGAAGATGGAATCACAACACCAAAATAAAATGAAGCAAGAACAAGTTGAGAAGATAACTCTCAATATTGGAGTGGGTAGTCCTGGAGACAAATTAACGAAAGCTAAAAAACTGTTAGAAGTAATATCAGGATCAAAAGCAGTTGAAACAAAAACTATGAAAAGAATTCCAACGTGGGGATTAAGACCAAATCTTGCTATAGGTGTTAAAGTTACATTAAGAGGAGAAAAAGCAGAAAAATTGTTAATAAGATTATTCAGTTCATTAGATAACAAACTAAATATTAAAAATTTCGATGATTATGGAAACTTTTCATTTGGGATAAAAGAATATATTGATATTCCAGATGTTGAGTATAATCCTGATTTTGGAATGATTGGATTAGAAGCAGCAGTAACTCTTGAAAGACCAGGATTTAGCATTAAAAAGAGAATGAAAAAAACAAAAATACCATTTAGACACAAAATCAAAAAGCAAGAAGCAATGGATTTCATAAAATCAAAATTTAAAATAGAAATAGTTGAAGAGGAAGATCAAAATGACCTACAGTAGCTTTAGCAAATCAACAAAACAATTGGAAAATAAACCAGCGAAGCTAAAAAAATTTTTAAAACACAATTCTCCAAAAGATAGAAAATTTGGAGTGACAACAAGAAAATGCAAAATTTGTGGAAGAATAGGGGCACATTTAAGAAAATACACTATAGGATTATGCAGACAATGTTTTAGAGAACAAGCAAAAAATTTAGGATTTAAAAAATACTCATAAAATGGCACTAAACGATCCCTTATCAAATGTCCTTTCCCACATAAATAATTGTGAGAAAACAGGAAAAATAGAATGTACTACTAAACCAACCTCTAATACAATTTTAAAAGTCTTAGAAATAATGAAAGAACACCATTATGTTGGTGATTATGAGATTATAGAAGATGGAAGGGGCAATATTATCAAAATAAACTTACTAGGAAACATAAATAAGTGTAATGTAATAAAACCTAGATTTTCATTTAAACTAAATAATTTGGAAAAATTTGAGAAAAGATTTCTTCTAGCAAGGGATTTCGGATTAATAATAGTATCAACAAATAAAGGTTTAATGACACATATGGAAGCTAAAGAGAAAAAATTAGGTGGAAGGCTGATTGCATATGTTTACTAGAGAAAATTAGCATTGACATAACCTTTATAAAACTTAATTTTCTAAATTTACTTTGTTAAAATGGTTAATAATTTCATAGAAGAAAAAATTGAAATACCCTCAGATATAGAGATTTCTATAGAAGATTCTTTAGTTAAAGTAAAAGGACCTAAAGGAGAAAACGAAAGAAAATTTATTATGCCTCTAATAAAAATATCTAAAGAAGAAAACACAGTTTTATTAAAATCTAATAGAAAAACAAAAAAAGAAAAAAGATATCTAAACACAATAAAATCTCATATTCAAAATTTAATTAATGGAACAATAGAAAAATATACCTGCACATTAAAAGTTCTTTCAAGCCATTTCCCCATGACTATTGCTATTGAAAATAATGAATTAGTAATTAAAAATTTCCTTGGTGAAAAAATTCCTAGAAGGGCAAAAATTCTTGAAGGGACAGATGTTAAGATTGAAGGAGATATCATAACAGTTACAAGCACAAATATAGAATCAGCTGGACAAACTGCTGCTAATATGGAACAAGCATGTAGAATAACAAATAAAGATAGAAGAGTTTTCCAAGATGGTTGTTGGGTAACTAGTAAAACAAAAGATAAAAAATGAGATTAATAAAAAAACCAAAATTTGTAAGAACAGATGTAACTAATGTTCCTGGATTAAAAACTAAATGGAGAAAACCAAGGGGGCAACAAAACAAAATCCGTTTACATAGAAGAGGAAAAAACAAAATGCCAAAAATTGGATTTTCTAATAGCAACTCATTAAAGTTCAAAATTGAAAAACTTAATCCACACATAATCAAAAATTTAAAAGATTTAATTTCATTAAAGAAAGATCAAGACATAGCAGTCCTTTCTAAAAGTTTAGGAAATAAAAAAAGAATAGAGATAATCAAAAAATCAATTGAATTAGATATGAAGGTAGCAAATTTCAAAGATTTAAAATTATATTTAGCAGATTTAGAAAAGGATTTAGAATCAAGAAAAGAGAAAAAGAAAGCTAAACAACAAGAAAAATCTAAAACAGAAGAAACTAAAAAGGAACCTGCAAAGGAAGAGGAAACAAAGAAAGAAGAAAAAACTGAAGAAGAAGTGAAAGATAAACAAGAACAAGATAAAAAACAGGTATTAGAAGGAAAATAAAATGTCACTAAAACTACAAAAAAGATTAGCATCGTCATTGATGAAAATATCACAGAAAAAGATTCAATTTGATCAAGAGAAGCTTTCAGAAATAAAAGATGCAATTACAAAAGTGGATGTAAGGAAATTAATAAGTAATAAAAGCATTAAGAAAAAAAAGGGAAACTCCCAATCAAAATACAGGGCAAGAAAAAACCTTTTACAAAAGAGAAAAGGAAGGCAAACAGGAGTAGGATCTAGAAAAGGTAAGAAAACTGCAAGAACTCCAAATAAAACAACCTGGATGAATAAAATTAGAAAACAAAGATTATTCTTAAAAATTTTAAAAGATAAAAATCTTATATCAACCCAAGAATACAGAGGATTATACATGAAATCCAAAGGCGGTTTCTTCAGAAGCAAAAGGCACTTAAAAGGGTATTTAGAAGAACATAATATTATCAAAGATGGCAAAAAATAAAAAATTCACAGTATTGTACAGAAGGAAGAGAAACAATAAGACAGATTACAAAAAAAGATTAAGATTACTTGTTTCAAGAAAACCAAGACTAGTTGTAAGAAAAGGACTTAGAAATATAACTGCTCAAATTATTGAATATTCTCCTACTGGAGATAGAATAATAGTTTCTTCAAATACAAGAGAAATTAAAAATTTAGGTTGGAAAGGCGGTCTTTCAAATATCCCTTCAGCTTATTTATTAGGTTTAAAGATAGCAGAAAAAGCAAAGGAAAAGAAAATAGAATTTGCTATCTTAGATAAAGGAATACATCAATCCATAAAAGGATCTGCAATATACGCTTTAGTTAAAGGTGCTGTTGATAATGGATTAAATGTACCCCATAGCAAAGATATTTTCCCAAGTGAAGAAAGAATTTCAGGAGAACATATTAAGAATTACGCAGAAAAAATAAAAAATACAGAAAAATATGCAAAACAATTTTCAAATTATGAGAAAAATAATTTTAATGTAAGTAATATATCAGAAGAATTTAATAAAATAAAATCACAAATAATGAAAAATGGCTAGAAAAGACGATGCTCCAAGAGGAGTTGCAATGGAAAAGGAATTTGATAAGGAAGCTTGGATCCCTAAAACAGATTTAGGTAAGAAAATAAAATCTGGAGAATTTAAAACAATAGACGAAGTTATTAAATCAGGGAAAAAAATACTTGAGAGTGAAATTTCTGATTACTTAATCGAAGATCTATCCTCAGAAATAATCGCAATAGGCCAATCTAAAGGAAAATTTGGTGGTGGAAAGAAAAGTATTTGGAGACAAACTCAGAAGAAAACAAGTGAAGGAAACAAACCAAAGTTTGCAACTTTAGTAGCTGTAGGAAATAATGATGGTCTAATCGGCATCGGCACTGGAAAATCAAAAGAAACAATGCCTGCAAAGGAAAAAGCACTAAGAAACGCTAAATTAAATGTTAAAAAGATCAAAAGAGGCTGTGGTTCGTGGTCATGTTACTGTGGGAAATCACATTCAATTCCATTTACAGTAATAGGTAAATGTAGTAGCACAATTGTAAAACTTATGCCTGCACCAAAAGGAACAGGATTAATGATAGATTCAGAACCTCAAAAAATCCTAAAATTAGCAGGAATAACAGATGTATATTCTGATTCAAAAAATACAACAACAAAAATTAATCTAATGAATGCTTTATTTGATGCTCTTAAAAAATTATCAAAAACAAAAGTTAATGAAGAATTCTCTAAAAAGGCAGGTATTGTATAATGACAAAGGTTGCAGTAATAAGAATAAAAGGAAAGATTGGATTGAAAAGAGGAATTAAAGATGCGTTAAATATTTTAAGATTATATAACAAACATACTTGTGTAATTATTGACAATACTGAAAATTATATTGGGATGCTGAAAAAAGTTAAAGATTATGTAACTTGGGGGGAAATAGATGGAAGCACATTCAAATTACTAATAAGTCAAAGGGGTAGAATTGCTGGAAAAATAAGATTAACAGAAGAATATGCAAAAGATAAATTAAAATTTAATATTGATGATTTTATCAAAGATTTCTTTTCTGGAAAGAAAAAATTCAAAGATATTCCGGGATTCAAACCTTTTTTCAAACTAAAACCACCTACAAAAGGTTTTGAAAGAGGCGGAATTAAAAAACCATTCTCTCTTGGAGGGGTTTTAGGATATAGAAAAGAAAAAATTAATGATCTAATTCAAAGGATGCTCTAAAATGGCAGTCAATAAAAGAAATAAAAATAAAAGATTTAGAGGC
This sequence comes from archaeon, assembly GCA_002688355.1. Taxonomy (GTDB): domain Archaea; phylum Nanobdellota; class Nanobdellia; order SCGC-AAA011-G17; family GW2011-AR20. Next base: position 41,961 of record NZCT01000025.1, read on the forward strand.
TCTATGACACATGGATGGGGTTCTAAAAAGAAACACAGAGGTTCTGGAAATAGAGGTGGATTTGGTATGGCTGGAACTGGAAAGAGAGCTGACCAAAATAAAATCTCAATCTTAAAATACAGAGGTCATGAATACTTTGGAAAGAAGGGTTTCAAAAGACCTCAGAAAATATTAAAGAAATCAAAAACAATTAACATTGGATTAATAGAACAAAAGCTTAAATATTACTTGTCCGTAAAAAAAGTAAAAGAAGATAATGGAAAGTTTATTATTAATTTAAAAGATCTAGGTTATGATAAACTTTTAGGCTCCGGAAAAGCAAAATCCAAAATGGAAATAACTGGAGAAAAAGCATCAAAAAAAGCAATGGATAAATTAGAAAAAATAGGTGGTAAATTTACATCACAAGCAAAGTAAAATGTCTCTTAGAAATTTTCTTACAAGCTTACCAGAAGTTAGAAGACCAGATCAGAAACATCGACCATTTAAGTCAAAATTAAAATGGACATTGATGATGCTCCTAGGTTATTTTTTACTTGGAGTAATACCATTATATGGTCTTGGAGAAAATTCTTTACAACAATTTGAATTCTTATCTATAATTTTGGGAGCACAGTTTGGTTCATTAATATCTCTAGGTATTGGACCAATCGTAACAGCATCTATCGTATTACAATTATTAGTTGGTTCAGGTTTACTAAAGCTAGATACAACAAAACATGAAGATAGAATTTATTTTCAAGGTATACAAAAAGTTCTAGCAATATTTTTCATAGTTTTCGAGGCAATTATTTATGTTTTCATGGGTGGGCTCTCTCCCGCAGCAGGGTTTTCTCCATGGATTTTAATATTCCAACTTCTACTAGGTGGATTACTGATATTATTCATGGATGAAGTAACAAGCAAATGGGGCTTTGGTTCAGGTGTGTCATTATTCATTGCAGCAGGAGTAGCTTCACAAATAGTAATAAGTGCATTCTCTCCATTAACAACATCAGGACAATTAGCATTTGGTTCAGGACAAGCACCAGTTGGAAGAGTTTTTGTTCTTTTCATCTCTTTATTTCAAGGAAATATACTAGAAGCATCTCTAGCATTTTCTGCCATCCTAGCAACGATAGTAGTATTTTTATTAGCTGTTTATGCCCAAGCTATGAAAGTAGAAATTCCATTATCATTTGGTAGAGTAAGAGGTTATGGAATAAGATGGCCTCTAAATTTTATTTATACAAGTAATATTCCAGTTATATTAGTGGCCGCGTTATTAGCAAACGTTCAATTATGGGCTAGTTTATTAGAAAGAGCAGGGCATCCTTTCTTAGGAACATTCTCAGGACAAGTTCCTGTAACAGGTGTAGTGGCATGGTTATATTCTCCAAATTTAATTCAAGATTTATTAACAGGAAGTTTTGTAGGCATAAGCATAGCTAAATCTTTGATATATGTTTTATTTATGGTAGTTGGTTCCGTAATTTTCTCCATATTTTGGGTACAAACAGCAGGTATGGATGCAAAAAGTCAAGCAAAGCAAATTATGGCTTCTGGTTTACAAGTTCCAGGATTTAGAAGAGATGAAAGAGTCTTAGAACATTTATTAAAAAGATATATTGGTCCTCTAACAATAATGGGTGCAATAACAGTGGGAGTTCTAGCCGCGATGGCTGATTTAACAGGAGCTTTGTCAAGAGGAACAGGAATTTTATTAGCAGTAATGATAATCTATAAATTATATGAAGATATTGCACAACAACATATGATGGATATGCATCCAGCATTAAGACAATTTATGAAAAAATAAAATAGTTAACTTTAAAAAAACAAATAAAAACATAATAAAATGGCAGAACTTATAACAGGTTTTACAATATGGGCTCAGGCAATGCCTTTGTATAGTTTAATAGTTATTTCATTTGTAATAACATTACTAACAACAATAGCTTACAAATATTTTTCAGATCAAAAGGCAATAAAATTTCTAAAAGATGAGATAAAATCTTTAAGCGATCAAATGAAAGAATTAAAAGATAATCCTCAAAAGATGATGGAAAAACAAAAGGAATTAATGGAAAAAAATCTAAAAATGATGAAATATTCTTTAAAACCTAGCCTTTATACTGCAATACCATTAATTGCAATTTTTTACTTCATTAGAAACATTTATGAAGATTCTGGTGCTATAATTTTTAGCTTAACATGGATATGGATATACATTATTTTATCTATTGTTTTCAGCATAATCTTAAGAAAAGTATTGAAAGTACACTAAAATGACAGCACCAAGATTTAGATCAAGAACGTTTAGAAGAATTTACACAAGGATTCCTAGCTCTAAAGTTGTAATACACTATAAAACAAGAAAACCAAGTAATCATAAATGTGGCTCTTGTAGAATTGTACTAAAAGGTGTAAAATCAAATATATCTAAAACTATTAAAAAACTTACAAAATCCAAAAAAACAGTTAAAAGAATGTTTGGTGGAAGTTTATGTTCAAAATGTTCAAGAAGAGAAATTATAAGTAGGACTAGAAAAAATGGCTGATTTAATTGGAAGACTTTGTGTTAAAACAACAGGTAGAGAATCTGGAAGAGAATGTGTTATTGTTAATGTAGAAAATGATGCTTTTGTAACTATAGATGGAAATGTTAAAAGAAGAAGATGTAATATAAATCATTTAGAATTTCTTAATAAAAATGTTGATATAAAGAAAGATGAATCAACTGAACAAGTAAGAAAAGCAATGGAAAATTTAGGCATAAAATTAATGACAAAAACAAAAAAAGAAAAATCTACTACAGAGAAACCAAAAAAACAGAGACAAAAAGAAGAAGAAAAACAAAAAGAAGTGAAAGAAGAAAAGCCTAAGAAATCAAAGAAATAATGGAAGAAAAAAATCAAGATCAAGAAAAATATTTACAATTACAAATTCTCACGCAACAAATACAATATTATCAAGAGAATATTCAAGTAATAGAACAAAATCAAATTGAGTTACAAAATCTTAAGAATAGTTTGGATGAATTTAAAAAGATTGAAAAAAATAAAAAAATTTTAGTTCCTCTAGGTCAAAATATTTTCTCTAAAGCAACTTTAGAAAACTCTGAAGATGTTATAATGGGTGTAGGCTCTAGTATATTAATTAAAAAAACTTTAGAAGAAGCTAAAGAATCTATAAAAAAACAAGAAGAAGAACTAAACGTAGTCTTTAAACAACTACAAGAAGAAATGCAAAAAACTTATTCTAAGTTTGAAGAGTTACAAAAAGATTCTTAATTAATATAACAAAAATTTATAAATATTCAATCTAAGCTAGTTTAATGAAAAAAATAGGTGTTTACATAGGTTTACTAGTATTATTCTCAATATCAGTTCTAGCACAATCTAATTCTCCAGTAGCAATAGCAGGAGAAGATCTAACTACAACACCAGGGAGAATAATAATCTTAGATGCATCACAATCATATGACTTAGATAATGATATAACAGAAAGTTCATTTAAATGGTATGAAAATGAACAACAAATAGGTCAAGGAAAAATATTAAGGTTAACATATTCTGAAACAGGAAGACACTTTATAACTTTAAGATTAACAGATTCAAAAGGATTATCTTCTGCTGATATAGTATCAATAAAACTAAAAGAGAAAGAGGTTTGCACAAAAACAAAAGCAGTGTACTTTCCTCAAGATACAATATGTAATAGTAAATGGCCTTCTCAAGATGGCGATAAAATGTTCATAAATAGTGAGGATTTCTCGTGCAATTTAATAGAAGTTTGTAGTGATGAACTAGATCCAATAGTGAAAGATTCAATCAAATGTTGTAGTTCTGCCATATTAGATAGTTCTTCTAAAGATTCTTCATGTAGCTTTGCACAAAGAAAATCAAATGGAAACTTCAAAAAATGTCAAGCTCTATATGTTACCAAAGGTCTTGGTACTGACCAAACATATATGGAAGGTTATTTTGAAGCAGAAATGTGTTGCTCGGCCATAGAAGGTTTATGTTCTAATCAAAGAAATTTTTATTCTCTTAAACCAATTCCCAGAACAAATACAAACACAGATTTTAGAAGATTTAATTGTGGGTCCACTCCAGAATACAACCCTCCTGGAGAATGGGTATCAAATTTAGATTTAAGTAAAAACAATTTAGCACTATCGGATTTACCCCCAAGTGTAACTATAAATACAATAGGAACAGGAACTTGTGTTGATTTTAGTCTATCAATAACAACATTACTGAGAAAAATTGGCTACAAAAGTGATGAAATTTATTCAGTCTCAACAGAAAATCATGCATTTAACTTAGTTAAATTTCCCTTAGATAGAAAATTCACAATCATTGACACAACAGGAACATCCCAAGATATTAGATTAGGTAAAAAGCCCTCTAGTTATGAATATTGTGAAGAATTAGATAAATGTTGGAATGACTTAGGTCAAGTAGCATGTCCAGCTCTTTCCAATATAGTTGGTTGTGAAGGAGTTCCAGAAGATTTTTTCAGAAAAACAGAGAGAACTAAATTCAAAATTACAGATACGTCAAAGAAAATAATACGTGCAATAGCAAAGGAGGCATCATTTTAAAAACTTAAAATGTATATTAATAAAAAATGAGGTACAAACCAATATTACTTTTAGCATTTATATTTTTACTTCAACTTTCTATAGTAAATGCTCAAGAGGTAACTGTAGACAGAGTATTACTAAACGAAGTAAGATATAATGAAGATTTAAGAATATCATTATCATTAACAAATAATCTAGCAGTAAAGAAAACATTTGAACTAAATGAAAGACTTCCTGTAAATGTAGAACTAATACAACCAGCTCAACCAACAGAAGTAAAAAATTTTAATGCTGTTGAAGTAATGTTCCTAAAATGGGATGTTGAATTAAACCCTTCTGAAAGTAAAGTAGTTTCATATACAATTAGACCTCAAAGAGTTGGGGAATTCACAATAGTCGGAGCTGAAGTTCTTGATCTTACTTCAGCCAGTACATATTCAGGCATACAATCTCCTTTTGATGTTTCTTGTATATTAGATAATATTTGTAATTTAGATATAGGTGAGAATTATCAAACATGTGTTGCTGATTGTGACACAGGACTTGGGGATGGAATTTGTAATGCAATTCCTGATAATCAATGTGATCCTGATTGTACAAGTGATCCAGACTGTACTGGATCTGGGTTTAATATCTGGTATGTTATCATTCCAGTTATTCTTGTCATAATAGGTTTCTTAATATATTTCTTCAAAAAACCAAATCAAGGTATTCCTGATGCAGAGCAACCTCGCCAAAATAATCAACCACAGAATCCTAAACAACCTCAAAAACCGAATGATATAATGTATAGCTAGTTTCTATATAAATTTATATAAAGAATAGAGGTTTTATATTAGAAAATGAACATCCCTTTATTATTGAATTACTATTCTAGAAAAGATGTGCAAGAAGAACTCTTAAATTTTTCTAAGAATAAAGAATTCGTACCTAAATTTAAAGATAGCTTTGGTAAAAGACCAGATATGGTGCAATATCCTAGAGATATTCTAGAACATGTCAAAAAAGGTGCAACTTCTTTTCACGTATCTGAAGAGAGATGGAAAGACCCTTTATCTCTAAAAACAGGTTTAACAAAAAAAGATCTAGATAAATTAAGAATTTCATGGGATTTCGTAATTGATGTAGATTTTGAAGTTTTTGAATGCTCCAAGATAATAGCAAACAATATAGTAAAAGCTTTAGAAGAACATAAAATAAAAAATATCTTTGTAAAATTTTCAGGTAACAAAGGATTCCATATTTTAATCCCTTTTGAATCTTTTCCAGAATCAATTAAAAAACATAACGTTAAAGATTTATTTCCTGAAGCTCCCAAAGATTTACTTTTTTACATAAACAATTACATAGATAATGAAAAAAATAACTTTAAGTTAACAAAAGAAATTGTTTCTAATAATTATTTTCAAGAATATCTAAAAACTAAAAAGAAAAAAGAAAGCGATTTCATTCAAAATTTGTGTTCTAAATGTAACAAACCTAAAGTAAGTGGGGAAAAAATAGAATTTGTTTGTCCTTATTGTAATGAAACCTATTTTGAAGATCCAAAAACTAAATTCAAAAAATGCAAAATGTGTAAAAAATTCACACAGAGAATGACGGATTTAAAATCAAAATGCTCTTGTGGAAATAGAAAATTCATTAAAAGAATAAATCTAGCTTTAGATACTATACTAATTTCAAGTAGACACTTATATAGAGCACCATATTCAATACATGAAAAATCAGATTTAGTTTCCCTACCTATAGATAAAAATAAAATTTTAGATTTTAATAAAGACGATGCAAAACCAGAAAACATTAAAGAAATAAAACCTTTTGTAGATGAATCTATAATCATTAAAGAAGAAGCTAGAACGTTAATGAATAGGGCTTTCAGTATTCAAAAAATTGAACAAAAAAAAGAAATAAAAGAATTTGATATACCTAAATCTCCTATAAAAATCCAAAATTTTCCACCTTGCATTCTTTTAGGGTTAAAAGGTCTAGAAGATGGAAAAAAGCGTTTCTTATTCATATTGTTAAATTTCCTAAAATCTTCAGGTTATAATCACTCTCAGATAAAAGATATAATTTACGATTGGAATAAAAGAAATAAAGAACAATTAAATGAAGGATATGTATTATCTCAGTTAAGTTGGCATCAAAGACAAAAACAAGTCCCTCCTCCAAATTGTCCTTCTAATTCAAATCTAGGGTATTACACTGATTTAAACATTTGTAAACCAGATAATCTATGTAAAACAATCAAAAACCCTGCACAGTATACATTAAAGAAAAGTAAAACAAAACAAAAGAAATAACATATAGTTAAGTTTAAATAATAAAATTGTCTTTATCTTCTATATTAAAAAGAGGAAAATGAAATTTAAGAATTATATAATCTTATTGGCCTTACTTATAATAATACCAATAGTTTCCTCTCAATCTAATCAGGATTCACTTAATTGGATACAAACAAACATAAATTGGCAAGACGATAGTATCCATGATACAGTATTTTCTATATCGTCTTTAAATTTAAACAGCATAGAAACAAATACACCTTCAAATATTTTATTACAAAGACAAGATTCTCAAAGCACTGAAGAATGTTATCCAAAAGGAAATTGTAATGTTAAAGATACAGCACTTTCACTTTTATTTCTTAATCAAATATGGAAAGACAATAATAAAACATTAACTTGGCTAGCATCTGCTCAAACAAAAGCTCCAGTTTCTGGTAGCTGGCTAATACAGATAGTTTCTAGTAAAAATGGAACTTGCGTAATTGAACATAAAGGAAAGAATATAAATCATACAATATCTATTGACGAAAATAACAAAATCCAGCCATTTAACGTAGATTGGTTAGATATTGAGAGAGATTTACAAACAAGTTTGACTAATCCTGTAGAATTTTTATCTGTAGATTGTAGTAATCTTAAAAGTTCAAATGTTTTGATTTCTTTATTAAGAAGATCTGGAAGTGAAATACACATTGTTCAACAAGAAAACAGAGATAAAGCAATATTGGAGGTTAATAATGCATGTTATCCTTTTTCAAAAGGAGGTCAGTGTGATTTAGATTCAACTTTCTTAGCATCTTGGGCCCTACATAAAACATCTGCAAAATTAGTGACAGTTCCTTATCTAGAAGATAATGCTCAAACTAATTTACATAATGCTATTTTATACCAAATAACAGCAAATCCTAGATACGAAACAAAACTATCTGATAATGTAAACACAGATGGTTTCTGGGATGATGTGTATACAACTTCATTTGTTATTAATTCCTTACAATCAAGAGCTCCAAATACTCAATTACTTAGTAATGCAAAATCTTGGCTAGACACTCAAAAGGATAATTCAACAAATAGGGGTTCTTTTAATGCAAATTTAAGAGATACTTCAGCAGCAACATATTTGGTTCTAAGTGGAGGTGGAAGTTTCACTCCGCCATTAGACAGATCTACAAGAGAAGTACTAGAAACTTGTGGAGATGGCACAGTACAAACTTTTAATGATCAAGGTATATCTGAACAATGTGAAGCTGATAATGATTCTTTATGTCCAGGACTATGTAATGTTAATACCTGTCAATGCATAACTTCTCAAACAACTACTACATCTTCTTCTACCTCTTCAACTTCTATTAGAGATAATGATGGTTCTGGTGGAGGAGAAGATAATGGAGATCCTGACGATGAGGGTGGTTCAATATTCTTCAAAGTAATATTACCTATTCTTATTATTCTGATTATTGGTGCAGGAGTATTCTTATATCTGAGATATGCGAAAAAGCCAAAACACAAAGATGAAGATCTTTTTGGAAATTACAGTCCTCCAAAAGAAGAAAAATCAAGAGAACAACCAAGAAGAGAACCAAGAAAATACCAACCAAGTCCACGAGAAAATGCTATAGAAAGAGAATTAGATAAATCATTAGATGAAGCCAAAGAATTATTTAAAAAGAAATAATTTTATTAAAGATTAACTTTAAATAAACTATTATTAGATTATATTGATAAAAATGGAAACAGAGAAAAAAAATCACATTCGAGTTTATAGTACAGATTCTTGTAGTTGGTGTCACAAAGTTAAAGAATTCCTACAAGAGAATAAAATAGAATTTGAAGATATCAATGTAGGAGAAGATCAAAAAGCAGCTGAAGAAATGATTGCAAAATCAGGACAGTCAGGTGTTCCTGTTGTAGAGATAAATGATGAGATAATTGTTGGCTTTGATCAAGAAGCAATAAAAAAAGCTCTGAAAATAAAAAACTAAAAACATATAAACATTAGAAGTTTTCTATTTCTAAAAAGAGGTAATATGAAATTTTTATTTAAACTAATGGAAGCCTTCGGAACTTCAGGTAATGAAGAATCTGTTAGAGCTATGATCTCCAAAGAAATTAAACCATATGTAGATGATCTTTCTGTTGATAAATATGGTAACTTAATAGCACACAAAAAAGGTGCTCTACCAAAAGTAATGCTTGCAGCTCATATGGATGAAGTAGGTTTAATGATTAAAAGTATAGATGACAGAGGAAGAATTGCTTTCTCAAATGTTGGAGGCATAGAACCACTAGTTTTAGTAGGTCATGCTGTCCATATAAATAAAAAAGGAAATAAAGTACATGGTGTTATAACAACAGAAGAAGTAAGTAATGATTTTTCAGTTGAAAAAATGCCTAAAATAGCAGATTTATTTGTAGATACAGGTCTATCAAAAACAGCATTAACAAAATTAGGTGTAAAACCAGGAGAATATTTAATGTTAGATCATAAAGTAAATCATCATTTAGGAAATAAAAATCTTATAGCCGGGAAAGCCTTAGATGATAGAATAGGTTGTTATATTCTAACAGAATTAATTAAAAAAATAAAAAGTTCGAAAAATGAAATTTATTTTGTCTTTACAGTTCAAGAAGAAATTGGATTATATGGAGCAAAAACCTCTGCCTATAAAGTAGAACCTGATTGGGCCATTGCTGTTGACGTCACAAATTCAGATGACAGAGCACCACAACCAACAATAGAATTAGGCAAAGGACCTTGTCTAACTATAAAAGATGCAGATATGATTTCCAATAAATGTTTAAACAATCATCTAGAAAATATAGCAAAAAAAATTAAGATACCAATACAATATGATGTTTCAGATTTTGGAGCTACAGATGCTGCAAATATTTCCATATCCAAAGAAGGCGTTTCCTCAACAGTCGTTTCTGTTCCAGTAAGAAATTTACACTCCACGATAAGCATAGCACATAAAAATGATATAGAAAATTCAATTACACTTCTAAGAGAATTATTAAAGAACCCGCCAAAATTATGTTTAACCTAGAACTAATCTTGCATCAACTACAGTTGCTTTATCATCATGCATTATAATTGGATTTATATCTAATTCTTGTAAATTATCGTGCTTTAAAGGAATTCTAGATATTTGTATTAATATTTTCTTTAGCAATTTAATATTAACAGGTTTTTCTCCCCTTACACCATATAAAATAGATTTAGCTTTCAATTCATCAATTAACTCTTGAGCATTTTTATCATCTATAGGACAAACTCTAAAATTAACATCTTTTATAACTTCTGTAAAAACTCCTCCAAAACCAAATCCAATCACATGTCCAAAAACATCATCTTTTTTTAACCCAATAAACAATTCTTTACCCTTTTTAAATTCCTGAACTAAAATACCTTCAAATTTTTTAACCTTTAATTTTTTAACAATACTCATTATCTCTTCATATTCTTTTTTAACATCATTAATATTATAACAAATTCTAACACCACCAACATCACTTTTATGTAAAACTTCTGTAGACATAATTTTTAAATCAATAGGAAATCTAATTTTTTTAATTGCATCTAAAACTTCTTCATAAGAATTTGTTAAAAATCTTGTAGATACCGGTATTTTATATTTTAATAAAAATTCTTCTGCTTGATACTCTGTATAAATTATTTGCATTATAACTTAAACTAAAAACAATTTATAAAGATTGTATACTATTTAATAATTAAAACAACTATCTCATAAACTTCCATTCATCTTTCTTAAATTTATTTTCAATCAAATTTTCAGCTCTTTTTAATTCATCCTCAGACCAAGTATCAAAAGTAAACTCTTTATCTTTTGTAAAACCTTTAATTAAAGAATTAATTACTTCATCTTTAGTTAAATTATTATGATCTAAAACACAAGTAACTCTTTCCTTAACATTACTAATCATTTTATCAGAGATCTTCTCTTTTCCAACATTCAAATATGAAAACATTTTATTTACATCCAAACTATAAATTAAAGTTCCATGTATTAAAACACAATTATTCCTTATTGTTAAGGCATTACCAGAAATTTTCTTATTATCAACAATAATATCATTTATTGGTTTAAACTCCCCTTTTAATCCTATTAATCCTAAACTGTCAATAATCCAATCTCCAACTATTTTATAGCATTTAGTTATATCATTAGTAAAGTACTTTGTTGGGACTGCAACACTAAAAGTTAATCCACCATCATTATCTTGGTAAACAGCTCCACCACCAGAAATTCTCCTAACAAAATCCACATTATCTTCTTTACATTTTTCTATATTAACTTCATCTTTAATTTTCTGAAAATAACCAATAATTACAGAACTATTCTTCCAGCCATAAAATCTTATAGTGGGTTTAACTAATTCTTTTCCAACATATTCTGTTAGCACCTCATCTAAAGCTAAATTCATATTTGGTTCATTTAACTCTAAATTAATTACTCGCCATTTCATTTTTAGTTGCCTCTTTTATTAGTTCTGCTAAATCTTCTTCTTGAAAACCAATTATCTCAATTTTATTGGATTCTATGAAATCTTTTAGCTTGTTTACTATAATTTCATTTTCTATATTTACTTCTAAATTTAGTAATGAGTTCTCAATATCTTTTATTGATTCTTCAGGGTGTATAAAAAAATCTCCAGAAATTTCCAATTTGTTTATTTTATTATCATAATCTACAATAACTTTTACTAATTTACCATTCACAATTTTTTTACTTGCATTTCCTATCATTTTTCTTTAAGTTTTCTAATTTTTTTTATTATAGAATCTTGGTATAATCTAAATGCTTTCCTATTCTCTTTTTCATATATGTAAGCATTTCCCAATGTTTCATCACATTTTTTACATTTTAATAAGGAAATTTCTTTAATTGACTTTTTTCCTAAATCAGTTAAATTTTTAGGTGAAAATATTCTATCTAAATATAATCTTCTTAAATTTCCTGGTCCATCTTTTTGATATGTTAGCACAAAACTTTCACATTTTCTACAAGAAATATTCAAGATACGTGAATGACTGCCCCTAGAACTTTTGTATTTATCTTTCTTTATTTTTATGTTAGATCTCATTTTATTTCTATTCTTTGAATTTCATTCTTACATCTTCTTGAGCAACAGTTATCAAATTTAGCATAACATTTTTCACAAACAACAAAGAACTTATCACACTCAACTTTAGCACAATTCTCTTGATTATCTGAAGGGATATGACAAATTGCACATTGTGAAATTAATTTTGGTTCTTCTTCATTAATGCTAACAGCCCCTCTATGATCAAATACAAAACATTTCCCTTCCCAATGATCTACACCAACAGTTTTACCATATCTTATGATTCCACCATGTAGCTGTTTTACATTAGTAAATCCTTGTTCCACCATATAAGCAGATGCTTTCTCACATCTTACTCCTCCAGTACAGTAAGTCACAATTAATTTCTCTTTATTTTTTCCTAGTTTAGAAACTGCTTTTGGCCATTCAGAAAACACATCTATCTTCGGCGTAATAGCATTCTCAAATCTTCCAATTTCAGATTCATAAGCATTTCTAGCATCCACCATTATTACTTCATCTTTAGAGTCTAACAGTTTCTTCAATTCTTTTGGTTCAATATATTCGGCTTTATTTTCCAAATTGCTTTTGTAATGTGTTGAAATAATTTCATCTCGTATTCTAACAAACATTTTTTTAAATGTGTGTTTCAAAACTTTACTTTCCTTAAATTCAACTTTTCCAAATTTCAAAGTAATATAATCTTTAATTTTTTTTATATCCTCATCTTTTCCAGAAACACAACCATTAACACCTTCTTTAGCAATTAGAATCTTTCCCAATAAACCAAGGGATTTACTTTTAGATAACAATTCTTCCTGTAATTTCTTTAGTCTATTTACATTAGTATACTTATAAAATAAAATATTTTTCATATAAATAAAGATAAAATTACACTTATAAATATTGTCTTAAAAACAGTAAGTTTAAATTCTATAATATTTTCTAATAAGTAATAAAAAGAGGTAAAATTGGATTTAAATAAGTTTTTCAAAGCCAAATCTATAGCCATAGTTGGCGTCTCAAAAACTCCTGGAAAAGTTGGACATGTAATTTTTAGAAATTTAATAGATGCTCATTACAAAGGAGAATTATATGTTGTAAATCCAAATGCAAAAGAAATTCTAGGCTACAAATCTTATAAAAAAGTTCAAGATATTAAAAAACCAATAGACCTAGTAGCAATAGCAGTTCCAGCTGTTTTAGTTTTAAAAGTTTTACAAGATTGTCAAAAAGCTAAAGTAAAAAATGTAATAATTGTAACTTCTGGTTTCAGAGAAACAGGAAATGAACAACTAGAAAATAAATTAAGAAATTTCTTAATCCATAATAGGATGAATGCTATCGGTGTTAATTGTTTAGGTGTCTTGGACACTTACACAAATGTAGATACTTTATTCTTACCAAGATTTAGACTAAAAAGACCCAAAAAAGGCGGAATAGCTTTTATCACTCAATCTGGAGCAGTTGGTTCAACAATCTTAGATTTAGCTTCTAAGAATAATTATGGTTTCTCAAAATTTGTAAGTTATGGTAATGCAACACAAGTAGATGAGGCAGATATTATAGAATACTTAGCTAATGACAAACAAACAAAAGTAATCTGCATGTACATAGAAGGTGTTGTAGATGGGAAAAAGTTCATGAGAATAGCATCAAAAGCTTCAAAGAAAAAACCAATCTTGGTTCTAAAAGGTGGAACTTCAAAAGAAGGACATAAAGCTACAATTTCTCATACAGGTTCTTTAGCTGGAAATGAAAAAATATACAATGGGGTTTTCAAACAAACAGGAATTATACAAGTAGAAACTTTAGAAGATATGTTTGATTACGCAAGATTATTAGAAAAATCAATGAAACCAAAGGGAAAAAGAATTCAAGTTATAACAAACGGTGGTGGTTTTGGAATAATAACTACTGACGCTTTAGTTAAGAATGGGTTAGAACTTGCAACTTTATCAAAAGATTCTGAACGAATATTAAAGAAAAACTTCCCACCAATCGCTCAGATACAAAATCCATTAGATGTTTTAGGAGACGCTACTACAGATAGATATAAATTATCAATTGAAACTTTCCTATATGATAAAAACATAGACATTATTTTAGTTATAGCTTTATTACAGACTCCATTAATAACAGTAGAAATAGTAGATACAATAACAGAATTAAATTCATTAAATAAAAAACCAATAATTGTAGTTTCAACAGGTGGAGATTTTACAGAAGTGCTAAGAAATTCTTTAGAAGAAAATGGAGTTCCAACATTTGTTTTTCCAGAAAATTCAGCTAGAGCAATTAAAGCTTTAGTAGATTATAATTCAAACTAAAGTTACAATCTCTTATTGATAACATTAAAAACTTCTTCAAAAAATAGAATATTAAAATCTTTATTTCTAAAATTCTTAAAATATAATTTCTTTAATTTGTTAAATGATCTTTCAGTTTCTTTTAACTTAATAGAATAATTCTTTTCAATAGTATTTTTTAAAATATCAAAATTATTAGTTTTAAATTTCTCCAAAGACCAAACTACACTTAATAAAGATAATTCAAATTTCAAAATATTTTCTTTTGAACCTTTTTTAAATAATACAGCAGAATTAACTTTTTTAGAGAATTGTTTTAGATAATATGTAATTAATTTATCTGAAAACTTTTTCTTAACCAATAATTCATTAGCATACAACTCCTTTAACAATAATTTAGAATAGTTCATCATTCTAATTATAATTTCAAAATCATCTTTATGAATATTTAATTTGTTTATGTTTTCAAATAAGACTTTCTTTAAATCTAAATTTATTTTCTTATTAAAATCATGAGAAAATTTAGAATGCATCAATTCATGCAATATCAAACCTTCTAAAGCAACGCTATCATCCAACAAATAGTTTTCATTTTTAATATCAATAATTATGTAATTATCTTCATTATGAGAATATGAAAAGGAAACATTCCTTTTACAAACATTATTGAAGTCTTTCTTTAATTCTTCAGATAAATTATTAGAAATAGGTCCACAATCCTCTTTATCTTCAATTATATAAAATACAACATTCTCAGGGATTTTAATTCTTTTATTTATATTAGAGATTACATTTTCAAAATACTTTTTATCTAACCCTTTTTTTACAACTAGATTCATACTATAAAATTAGTATATTTTATATATAAGTTTATTTGATTTAATCAAGAGGTGAAATAGTTGAAGTTTTTATACAAATTAATGAATGCATTTGGTGTTTCTGGTTCAGAAGAAGAAGTGAGAGATATTATAAAAAAAGAAGTAAAGAAATATATTTCTGATATTAAAGTTGATAAATTAGGGAACTTAATAGTGCATAAAAAAGGTGATCAACCAAGAATTATGGTTGCAGCTCATATGGATGAAATAGGCTTAATAATAAAATCAATAGATCATAAAGGAAGAATTCGTTTTTCATCTCTTGGAGGAATAGAACCTCTAACATTATTAGGACAAAGAGTACATATTTTTACAAAAAGAGATTTCATAAACGGATTTATTTCTTTAGATGAGATAAGTAATGATTCTATTTTACATAAACTACCAGACATGCAAGATCTTTTCATAGACACAGGATTAAATAAAAAAGAATTAACTGAATTAGGAGTAGAAATAGGTTCTTCTTTAGCAACAGGACAAAGAAGAAATTTTAACCTAGGCAAAAAAGATATAATAGCAGGAAAAGCTTTAGATGATAGGATAGGTTGTTTTATCTTAATAGAATTAATAAAAAAAGCATACAGATTCAAAAATGAAATTTACTTTGTCTTTACAGTTCAAGAAGAAATTGGTCTTTATGGGGCAAAGACCTCTGCTTACCAAATTGATCCAGAATATGCTCTAGTAGCAGAAACAACATCTTCAGATGACATGAAGTTTGAACCTTCAATAGAAATAGGCAAAGGACCTTGTTTAACAATTAAAAATGCTGAAAGTGTTACAGATAAAAAAATAAACAAATGGATTAAAGAGACTGCAAAGAAAAAAGATATACCTTTACAATACGATATTAATGATATTGGAACAACAGACGCAATGACAATCAGCATTTCAAAAGGAGGCGTTCCATCTTCAGTAGCTTCTGTACCAGTTAGAAACATCCATAGTGCAATGGGCATTTCTCATAAAGATGATATTGAAAATGCTATTATATTATTTGAAGAACTTCTTAAAAATCCCATAAAATATTAATATGAAAAATAAAACTATAATTATCGCTTTAGGTGGAAATGCTTTAATCAAAAAAGGAGAAAAACATACTTCTAGGAATCTTGTTAAGAACATTTCTAAAGTTTGCAAAAATATAATTCCAATTATAAAAGATAATAAAACAATTATTTCTCATGGTAATGGTCCAGAAATAGGTTACCTATTATTGCAAAATGAAGCTTCTAAAAAATTACCACAAATGCCTCTAGATATTTTAGGAGCACAATCTCAAGGATTAATCGGTTATCCTTTGGAAGAACAATTATTAAATGAATTAAGAAAGAAAAACATTAAAAGAAATATTTCCACAATACTTACACAAGTTCTCGTAGATAAAAAAGATCCTGCTTTTAAAGAACCAACAAAATTCGTTGGTCCATATTACACAAAACAACAAGCAAAAAAATTATCTAAAAAAGGAATGAAAATAAAAGAGGATTCTAAAAAAGGATACAGAAGAGTAGTTCCTTCCCCAAAACCAATTAAAATCATAGAAGAAAATACAATTAAGAAATTAGTCAATAAAAATAACATAACCATAGCAGCAGGTGGTGGAGGAATTCCAGTAATAAGGAAAAATAATTTGCTTCAAGGAATAGAGGCTGTAATAGATAAAGATCTAGCAAGTTCATTATTAGCAAAATCAGTAAAGGCTAGTTTATTGTTAATATTAACAGATATACCTAAGGTTGCAATTAATTTTAAACAAAAGAATCAGAGATTTTTAAGTTCAGTAGATATAAAAACAATCAAGTTATACAAAGAGCAAGGACATTTTCCTCCTGGAAGTATGGGTCCAAAAATTGATGCAGCAATAGATTTTTTAGAGAACAAAGGCAAAAAAGTCATAATAACAAATCCAGAAAATGCTTACAAAGCTTTATTAGGTAAAGCTGGTACAATAGTAACTAAATAAAAAAGAGGTTGATGATGAGTAAAATAAATGTTATAATTGCAGGTGCAGGTGGCAGAGATTTTCAAAACTTTTTAGTTTATTTTAAAAATAACTCAAACTTCAATGTAGTTGCGTTTACAGCAACACAAATCCCAGGTATAGAAAAAAGACATTTTCCTAAAGAACTTTCAGGATCTAAATACAAAAAAGGAATAAAAATCTACCCTGAAAAAGATCTTCCAAATTTAATAAAAAAATTAAATGTAGACTATGTTTACTTATGTTATTCTGATTTAAGTCATCAACAAGTTGGAGATATTGCTTCTGTTGTTTTAGCAAATGGCGCAAATTTTGGTTTACTTGGAACAGAACAAACCTGGATCAAATCTAAAATTCCAGTAATAAGTGTTTGTGCTGTTCGTACAGGTTGTGGTAAATCTAGAGTTACAAGAAAAATTGGACTTTACTTAAAAAGTAAAAATAAGAGATTTGTAATTTTAAGACATCCAATGCCTTATGGAGATTTAAACAAACAAGCTGTTCAAAAATTTTATACTTATGAAGATCTAATAAAGGCAAAATGTACTGTAGAAGAATTAGAAGAATATGAACACCATATAAGGCAAGGGTTTCCAGTATTTGCAGGTGTTGACTATGAAAAAATTCTAAGAGAAGCAGAAAAAGAAGCAGATGTAATATTATGGGATGGTGGAAATAATGATTTTTCTTTCATAAAACCAGACTTGAATTTAGTTTTGGTAGATCCTAGAAGAGCTGGCCATGGTTTAAGCTATTATCCTGGAGAGGTTAACTTACGTATAGCAGATATTGTTATTGTTAATAGAATGTTTGGGATTACTAATGAACAAATTCAAAAAGTAAAAGATAATGTAAAATCAGTAAATAAAAATTCAAAAATTGTTGATGTTACTTCTTTAGTTTTAGTAGAAGATCCTAAATTAATTAGAAATAAAAAAGTTTTAATTATTGGAGATGGACCTACATTAACTCATGGTGGTATGGCAACAGGAATTGGAACAGCGGCTGCTATTAAATATAAAGCAAAGAAAATTGTAGAACCAAGAAAATATGCCGTAGGTTCAATAAAAGAAACTTATGAAAAATTCCCACATCTAAAGTCAGAATTATCTGCAATGGGTTATAGCAAAAAACAATTAAAAGATCTTGAGAAATCTATAAATAGAGTTCCTTGTGATATAATAATTGATGGAACTCCTTCAGATATTAAGAAATTAATTAAAATAAAAAAAGAAGTTATTTACTCTGGATATGATATAGATGAAAAAACATTAGGTCCAATATACAAAGCAATTGATAAAATAATAAAATGAGACATTTACTTTCAATAGAAGAATTAGAAAAAAAAGATATCTTAGATATTATAAATTTAGCAATTAAAATTAAAAAAAAATCAAAACACTATTCTAAATTAATGTACGAGAAATCTTTGTTAATGATTTTTGAATTACCATCGTTAAGAACAAGAATATCTTTTGAAACAGCAATGACTCAAATGGGTGGTCACGCAATTAACTATTATACAATACATTCTCCATGGGGAGTGGGTAAAGAATCTATTGAAGACGTAGGTAATGTTGTTTCTCGTTATGTAAATGCTGTAATGACAAGAATAAAAGATCATAATGAAATAGTTAAGCTAGCACAAAATTCACAAGTTCCAATAATAAATGGATTATCAAATAAAGAACATCCTTGCCAAATATTAGGAGATTTATTAACAATATATGAAAAAGGAAAATTAAAAAATTTAAAATTAGCTTATCTTGGAGATGCAAATAATAATGTAACATATTCTCTAATGCATGCTTGTAGTAAAATGGGCATACAAATGAGTATAGCTTGTCCACAAACAGAAGAATTTCTTCCATCCGAAGACGTAATAAGAAAAACTAAAACTAAAGTTTTCAAAAATCCAGGAGATGCTACAAGAAACGCTGATGTTGTTTACACAGATTCTTGGATGAGTTACTCAATTCCTAAAAAAGAAAAAATAAGAAGAACTAAAGCTCTTAAAAGATATCAAGTCACTAAAGATTTAATGGGAATAACAAAAAAAGATTCTATATTTATGCACTGTCTTCCTGCTTTACGTGAACACGAAGTTACTAAAGATGTTATAGACGGATCTAAAAGTGTAGTGTTTGATCAAGC
The DNA here is from genome assembly GCA_002688355.1 of archaeon. Classification (GTDB taxonomy): domain Archaea; phylum Nanobdellota; class Nanobdellia; order SCGC-AAA011-G17; family GW2011-AR20. The sequence continues at coordinate 61,232 of NZCT01000025.1, forward strand.
TGAAAATAGAATGCATATACAAAAAGCAATTATTACATGGTGTTTGGGAAAGCTTTAAAAATATTATAATTAAACTGTTTTTATGATTAAGTTAGATATTGAAAGAATAATAGAAGAAGCTGATCCTGAAAAACCAATAAAATTATCTTGGAATACTTATGTAATTAAACACGGAAATTCTTACGAAACATGTACAATGGATAATACACACCTAAGAATTAGTTTTTTTGATAAAAGAGGACAGGAAAAAAATTATATCAGTCAAAGATTCGAAACAATTATCACTAAAACAAGAACAGTAATAGAATATTTTTCCGTAAAAAGAAAGTTAAATCAATTTGATTTAACTGTTGAAACTCCAAATGAAATAGGCCATAATTTTCTTTATCCAAAAACCTTTTAAACCATTCTTTACAATTTTTATAAAATGGGTATGTACAAATATATTCAAAAAATCTGGAAAAAGCCAGTTGAAAATCTTGGTGAAACTCTAAGAAATAGAATGATAGAGTGGAGAACATCAGAAACTGTTGTTAGAGTTGAAAAACCAACAAGATTAGATAGAGCTCATGCTCTTGGCTACAAAGCAAAGAAAGGATATATTATTGTTCGTGTTCGTGTTAGTAAGGGTAGAAGAATGAGAGAAAAACCTGCAGGTGGTAGAAGGTCTAAACATTCTGGAAGAAGAAAAGTTGTTTCTAAAAGTTACCAATGGATTGCAGAGGAAAGAGCAAATAGAAGATATGTAAATTGTGAAGTTCTTAACAGTTATCCATTGATCTCAGATGGAAAATTCCATTTTTTTGAAGTTATATTGTTAGACAGAGTAACTGCAGCTAAATATCCAAAAGCTAGCTGGGTAATTAACAATCAAGGTAGAGTTTACAGAGGTAAAACAAGCGCTGGCCAAAAATCTAGAGGATTAAGAAAAAAATAATCTTATAAACTAATTCTTTATCTAATACTATATGATATCTCTTAAAAAAATTAAAGATCAATTAGAAAAATCAGAAAATCCATTAATATTATATGATGATGATCCTGATGGGTTATGTTCCTATTTATTATTAAAAAGATCATTCCCAAAAGCATCTGGTTTTATTGTAAAAAGTTCTCCTTACGTTACAGAAGAAATAGTTCCATTAATTAGAAATTATTATCCTGATTTAATTGTAATAGTAGATAAACCTGTAGTAACACAAGATTTCGTAGATAAAATAGCTGTTCCAATAATTTGGATAGATCACCATCCAATCATAAAACTAAAAGGTGTAACTTATTTTAACCCAAGATTAAAAGATCCAGAAGATAATAGACCAACAACACATTGGTGTTATAATTTAGTCAAAAAAGATATGTGGATAGCAGCTATAGGGATAATATCTGATTGGGCAAAGCCAAGTTTCTTCAAAAAATTCGTAAAAGAATATCCTGGTTTAGCAGATGAAAACGCAAAAAAAGAAGACGTATTATTCAGCTCAGAATTAGGAAACCTAATCAAAATATTTGATTTCATCTTAAAAAATAATACTTCCACAATCAATAAATGTGTAAATGTTCTAACAAGAATAGAAACACCATATGAAATAATTAATCAAGAAACAAAAGAAGGAAAATATATTTACTCAAATGCTAAGAAGTTCGCAAAAAGATACGATGACTTATTCGCTAAGGCAATTAAAATCAAACCAGATGGAAATATAGTAATCTTTACTTATACAACAAAACTAACTAGCTTCACTGGAGAGATAGCTAATGCATTAAACTATAAACATAAAGACAAAGTTATTTTCGTAGGAAGACAAAAAGAAGATAGAATTAATTTTAGTCTAAGAAGTGAAAAAATAAAAGTTCGTCCTATCTTAGATAAAGCAATAAAAGGTTTAGATGGTTCTGGTGGCGGACATGATTTTGCTTGTGGCGGTAATATATTATCAAGAGATTTTTCAGAGTTTATAGAAAAGGTAAGAAAATACGTAAACAAATGAGACAAAATAGAATATTATTAATTATTGCAGCTATTATATTATTTGTCTTATCTTTATTATATGATAAACAGATATTATTATTCGTAACTCAAAATAGAATTGAACTTTTAAATCCAGCATTTATATTCTTAGATAAAATAAATGGATTAGCAATATTCTCAATTTTCTTAATATATTTCTTAATAAAAAAACAATATAAAACAATAAAACCTTATCTACTCAATATAGTAATAGTAACAATAATAACATACGGGTTGAAGTTTTTAATTTCTAGACCTAGGCCAACTGAAGAATTCTTACCTCTAATAATCAAATCTGGATTATCCTCAAACTTCTCTTTTCCAAGTGGCCATACAACTGCAGCATTCTCAATATTATTATTCTTAGAAACAAAGGAAGAGATAATAACGTGGATTATTATATCATCTTTCTTAGCAATCTTAAGATTATATTTAGGTGTTCATTACTTATCTGATGTACTTTCGGGAGTAGTTTTAGGACTGTTTTTAGCATATATAGCCAAGAAATCAGTAAAATAGTAACATTATTAAACAAAAATTCTCCATCGTTAACTTTATAAATGTTTTTAACTCTAAAATAACAACACTAATAGGGGGAATTATAATAATGAAATACACTAAAATTTTATTCGCAATAATATTTATATTAGCTTTATTTACAGGCTTAGATCAAGTTAGTGCATTAACAATTACAAATCCAAGTAATGTAAATGCTGATCCAAGCACTACAGCAAGTTTAACTTTTAACATAGATAATAGCGCAGTAACTGATATAGAAAAAACATTGTCATTTACAAGTTCAGTATTAAAACTTACAAGCGATAATACAAAAACAATAACAGGTCCAACTATAGCAACCCAAACGTTTGCTATAAATACTGTGAGAGACGTGTCTTTTACAGTAGTAATACCTTCAACACCAGCTGGAACATATTCTGGAACTATAACTCCAAATGATGGTGCAGCAGATCTTGAAGATTTAACATATTCTGTTATTGTTAATTCTAAAGAAGATTTTTCTTTAGATAAAACAAATTTACTAATAGGTGTACAAACAGATGGTGAAAATACAGGAGTCTTTACAGTAACAAACAAAGGTAGTGTAGATTTAACAGCAGATGTAGCAATTATTGGTACTTTTAAAGATTCAAGTGAAAATGAACTTAAATTTGATCCAATAACTCAATTTACATTAGCAATAGGGGCTACAAAAGATATAACAATAAGAGTAACTGAAGAAGACGATATTGATTTAGGAACTTATACAGGATTAATAAGAGTAACTTCAACACAAAGCTTAGTAAAAGAAATATCAACATTTAGTGTTTTAGTTGATCCAGAAATTTGTTCTGAAGGAAGAACAAAAAACAACATAAGAGTACCTTCATCTTCAGACCCTATTTTAAAAATCGATATTAAAGAACCAGGTTCTGGTGACGATCTTTACCCTGGTGACGAAATCGAAATCGAAGTTGATGTAGATAACCAAGGCCCAGATGATCTAGACGTTACAGTTGAAGCTATTCTTTTAAACTTAGATGACAACGATGAAGTTGAATCTGTTGAAGTAACTGAAGGAGTAAACGAAGATAAAGAAGAATCTTTCAAATTACTATTAACAGTTCCAGTTGATGAAGATATGACTGATAAAGATGATTATTCAATCTACATAAAAGCATATGATGATGATGACGAAGATTCAGATTGTAACTATGACAACGTTGATGTTGATTTCAAAAGAAGATCAAATGATGTTTTAATAAACAACTTCAATATTGAACCAACAATAGTATCTTGTAACTCTAATATTAGATTTACTGTTGATGTTGAAAATGTAGGTAAGAAAGAAGATAGCAATGTACAACTTAAAATATTAAATTCAGAATTAGGAATAAATCTAATTTCAGATGTATTCTTCTTGGATGAATTTGATAGATCTGACAACATAGCTAAGAAATCATTTTCTCACTTCCTACCAGCGTCAGTAAAACAAGGAATCTATTCAATGGAAGCAATTGTCTTCTATAACAAAGGTTCAAAAAGTAGAAGTGAATTCACAGATCTAGAAGTAACTTGTGGTGACTCAGGTACAGGAACTGGAACAACAGGATCTGTAAACTTACTACAAAGTACATTTTCAGCTACAGAAGGACAACAATTATCTGTTCCTGTTAAAATTATGAACCCAACAAGTTCAGCAGTAACATATACTGTAGAATTAATTCCAACAGGGAATTGGGCAGATGTAGTGTCTCAACAAGAATCTGTACAAGCTGGTCAAGAGTCAACAGTATTTGTCTATCCTTTAATTAAACAAGGAACACAATCAGGCACATACACAGGTGCAATAAACTTAAAGGAAGGAAGCAATATTCTATCTACTTCAAGTATTAGTGTTAACATACCACAAACAGGTACAGAATCTAATGCGGGAACAGGTGGAGCAGTATTCCAACCAACAGGTTCATTTGTTCAAGACTGGATTGAAAACGGAAGAATATTCTGGATACTAGGAATAGTAGTACTAGCATTACTAGTAGTATTATTTGTTAGAATTATATTCAGAAAATAATTCTATTTTCTTTTTTTATTTCTTTATATTTTTTATTATAAACTCAGAAATTAGTTTAATCATTTTATTAAAATCCTTTTCTTCAGAAAATCTATGATTAGCACCTTCTATAATTTCTAATTTACAGTCTTTTATTATCTTAGAAACCTTCTTACTTTGTTCTACTGGAACGGCTTCATCCTTATCACCATGAACTATTAAAGTAGGAATATTAATACTCTCAGCAGCCTTATAACCGTCTATATTAACAGAATCTTCATAGAATGAATAGTTTAATCTAAGATTTTTTTGATATTCTAAAAAGCCTTTTTCCTTCCACTTTTCAGGGCTTATTCTATAACCTTTAGTTATTAATTCTTCCATATGATTAGATACAGGACACTTTAAAACTAATAGATAAATCCCATTACCTAATTTAGAAGCAGCTAAAATACTAACAATACCACCAAAACTTCCTCCAACAAGACCTAATTTCTTGTATCCTTTTTCTTTCAAAAATTTAACACAATTTAGAACTTCATCAACACCTTCAGATATTGTAATATTTTCAAACTTACCTTCACTTTCTCCATGTCCATAAAAGTCAAACCTAAATGTAGAAATATTATTTTCATTTAGAACTTTTTCTAGTTCAATATTTGTGCTACTTTCTTTACTTGAAGCAAAACCATGAGATAATATAATTAAAGGATTCTCTTTATTAGAGCTTGACAAAATCCCACAGAGTTTATCCCCTTTACTATTTTCAAAATATATTTTTTCTTGCATTTTAATAAAAGGATCCAGCCGGATTTGAACCGGCGATGACCGCTATCTCCCAATGGACTGCAGGTTGAACTAACAAATTGTTATCGGTTCCCTTGACCACTTGGGCATGGATCCATTAAGATATCCACATAGTAGAACTTTATAACCTTTTTTATAATTTAAGCGGGCCTGACGAGATTTGAACTCGCGACCCCTTGCTAACTTCAAAAGTTAGAAGGCAATCAAGCCAGTTTTTAAGCTGTGTGCTCTATCCAAGCTGAGCTACAGGCCCATGTTATGTTAAAAGTAAAGAATATATTTGTTTAAAAGCTTTTTTACAACAAAGAAATTTAAAAATTTATACCTGCTCCAACACGTCCTGAGACACGTCTTATGATTTTATTTTTTTCAATGTTATCATCAAAACCATTAGTATAATCTCCAGAAACAACTATGTAAAATTTACTGCCTTTTTTTTCTTTATTTACTAAGTAAAACCTAATTCCACCACCAACATGATAACTTGTTATAGTCATTCCATCGCTATCTATAGATTCACTAGATTCTCCAACTCCAAATCCTAAATTTGCAAAAATATTTTCGTAAGAAGAAGTTAATCTGTTACTTTCAACTCCACCAGATATAAATGGAATAACTTTTCCCTCTTGTGCAAAATTAAGCCATGCTTCGAATCCAATACTCAAGTTTTCTAAAGTTTCTTTTTGCGAACTTAAACTTCCACCGAAAAATCTATTACTGGAAGCACGAAAAATATCTCCATGTTTAACGAATTTATCAAAAACTCCTCCAAATCCAATATAATTATTCTCAGCGCCTATTAAAACTCTAGTTGAAATGTCATCTGGTTGATTATTAAAATCTTTAAATTCTTCACTTAATAGATTTGTAACTCCTGCACTACCTTGCATAATTAATCGAAATTTATTTTCTTGAGCTTCAACATTATTTATAGGATATAATAAATTAGATAATGCAATACTTCCATAAACAATACCTTTCTTTATAGTATTTGTTAAACTCATTTTGTTACTATTATAGAATTGTAAATCCTTTATAAAGCTTTCTAATTCAATGACAACATTAAAAAACTATTTCTCTTTACTAATTAAAACAAAAATGGATTTTAAGAAAATAGAACAAAAATGGCAAGAAAAATGGGAACAGGACAAAGTTTTCAAGTCCATAGAAGATAAGAAAAAGAAATTCTATTGCCTAGAAATGTATCCCTACCCAAGTTCGGCTGGGCTGCATATGGGTCATGCATTGAATTATGGCATAGGAGACATATATGCTAGATTTAAACGAATGAACAATTTTAACGTTTTATACCCGATGGGCTTTGACTCATTTGGTTTACCTGCAGAAAATGCAGCTATTAAAAATAATTCTCATCCAAAATTATTCACAGAATCAGCTATCAAAAATTATATTAAGCAAATGAAAGCTCTTGGTTTAAGTTATGATTGGGACAGAACCTTAATGAGCCACGATCCTAATTACTACAAATGGAATCAGTATTTCTTTATTAAATTCTTGGAAAATGGATTAGCATCCAAAAAAAAATCAAGTGTAAATTGGTGTCCAGATTGTAATACTGTTTTAGCAAACGAACAAGTAAATGAAGGTAAATGTTGGAGACACAAAGAAACAGAAGTTCAAATAAAACAATTAGAACAATGGTTCTTGAACACAACAAAATATGCTGATGAACTCCTTAAAGATATTGAAAAGTTAAATTGGCCAGAACGTATTAAAATAATGCAGAAAAATTGGATTGGTAAAAGTCACGGTTCTGAAATAATATTCAAAATTGAAGATGAGGATTGGAAAATATTCACAACAAGACCAGATACATTATTTGGAGTTACGTTTATGGTTATCTCTGCTCAACATACAAAATTAATGTTCTTAGTTACAGAAGATCAAAAAGCAGAAGTTGAAACTTTCTTAAAAAAATTAAATTCAACAAAGGATGAAGATATTGATCAATTAGAAAAAGAAGGGGTTTTTACAGGAACTTATGCACAACATCCATTAACTAACGAAAAGATTCCAATTTATGCAGGAAACTTTGTCTTAGCTGAATATGGTTCTGGGATGATCATGGCAGTTCCTGGACATGACAAAAGAGACTTAGAGTTTGCAAAAAAATATGACTTACCAATTAAAGAAGTAATAAATGATTCTAATATTTTAATTAATTCAAAAAAGTTCAATGGTTTAACAGCTGAAGAAGCCAAAGATAAGATTACAAAAGAATTACAAAATAAAAATCTAGGAAAAAAAACAATTCAATTCAAGATTCGTGATTGGCTAGTCTCAAGACAAAGATACTGGGGAACTCCTATTCCAATTATTTATTGTGATTCTTGTAATATAGTTCCAGTTCCAGAAAAAGACCTACCGGTTATACTCCCTGAAGATGTTAAATTTGGGGAAGGAAATCCATTAGAAACAAATGATGAATTTTTAAACGTTACTTGTCCAAAATGTGGCAAAAACGCTAAAAGAGAAACAGATACAATGGATACTTTCTTTGATAGTAGTTGGTATTTCTTAAGATACACAGATAACAAAAATAACAAAAAACCTTTTGAGAAAAGTAAAGTTGATTATTGGTTACCTGTTGATCAATATATTGGAGGAGCAGAACACGCAGTAATGCATTTAATTTATGCAAGATTTTTTACAAAAGCTCTAAGAGATTTAAAATTCCTAAATATAGATGAACCTTTTCCTAAATTATTTAATCAAGGGATGTTACATTTAGATGGTTTTGTTATGAGTAAAAGTAGAGGTAATGTTATCCTACCAGAAACTGTTTCAGAAAAATATGGGATAGACACAGCCAGATTATTTTTAGTTTCAGTAGCCTCTCCAGATAAAGATACAGAATGGAATGAAAAAGGCGTAGAAGGAAGTCTAAGATTCATTAATAAAATCTTCAATTATTTTGAAACTGTTAAATTTGGAAAATCAAGTAAATCTCTAGAAAGTAAATTGAATAAAACTATTATAGATATATATGAAGATATTGAAAACTTTAGATATAATTATGCTGTCATTAAAATTAGAGAATTATTCGATTCGTTTGAAGAAGAGATTAATAAAAAAGATTTAGAATCTTTCATTAAAATATTAAGCCCTTTCTGTCCACACATCTCAGAGGAATTATGGGAAAAATTAGGAAATAAAACATTCATCTCAAAAGAATCTTGGCCTAAAGCAGATAAAACTAAAATTAATAAAAAATTCGAAGAACAAGAAAAAATCTCAAATAATTTAATTAATGATATAATTCATGTTGTAAACATAATAAAATCCAAAGGAAAGCAACCTGGAAAAGTTTATGTTTACGTTATCCCAAAAGAATTAACTCTTTACAATAAAGAATATCTTGAAAAGAAATTAAACATAACTTTAGAAATTTATTCAGTTGCAGATCCAAAAAAACATGATCCTGAAAACAAATCTAAAAAAGCTAAACCAGGAAAACCAGCACTATATGTAGAGTAAACCATAGCATTTATAAATATAAATCTTCTAAAAAATAATATGAATATATGGCATGATTTAGATCCGGGAAAGAAAGCTCCAGAAGAAATTACTGTAGCAATAGAAGTTCCAACTGGATCACAAAACAAATATGAACTTGATAAAGAATCAGGAATGGTTAAATTAGATAGAGTTCTTTATAGTCCAATGCATTATCCTGGAGATTATGGTTTAATTCCAAAAACATTATGGTTAGATGGAGATCCTTTAGATGTTCTAGTTTTAACTACAAATCCTTTATTACCTGGAGTTTTAGCAGATGTTAGACCTATCGGAGTTTTAAAAATGGTAGATAATGGAGAAGAAGATGATAAAATTATAGCAGTTCCAATAGAAGATCCAAGATTCAATGAAATTAAAGATATTAAACATATCTCAGAACATAAAAGAAAGGAAATAAAACATTTCTTTGAAGTGTATAAACATCTACAAAACGTAAAAGTTACAGTACATGAAGAATTTCTAAATAAGAAAGAAGCAATTAAAGTAATTAAGAAAGGTTTAGAACTTTATAAGAAAGAATTTAACAAATAAATTTATAAATATAGAAATTCTCCAAGTTTATGAAAAAAGTATTATTTTCAATATTAATCTTAACAAGTTTATTTATTTTAGGTTGCACGACTGAAACTACCACAACCACATTACAAGAAACTACTACAACTACAGAAGAAACTACAACCACAATAGAACCAAAGATGAAGAATATTGATGTACTAACAAATAAGGAACTTTACTTTCGAGCAGATGACGTAGAAATAAGTGTAAGAAACAATGGCCAAGAAATAGTAACCTTAACAGCAAGTAATGGCTGTGAAGATTTTTTCAAAATAACAAATCAAGATACTGGTAAAACTGTTCTTTTATACGATCACGAAGCTTTCTGTACTCAAGCAATTAAAGAATTAACAATAGAACCTGGCAAAACTGAAGTAATAGGAAATTGGGATCAAATTGATTTTACATCTAAAACATGCACTTATGGGGAATGCGATCCAGGCAATGCTGCCTTAGGAACATATAAGATACAAGTAAATGGTGCATCAAAAATAATAACTCTTATGATTCAACAAACTAATCTATAGTTTCAATCTATTTCGTAGCTTTAAACAGGTTTATAAGTTAATCTTTCTATAATTATTTAAAATGGCTAAGCAAGAAAAATTCTTACTTTTATCTTTAGAAGAAGACAAAGCAAAAGAACTAGCTAACGCTATAAGCAATGAAACTTCGAGAAAAATTCTAAATTACTTAACTGAAAAAGAAGCTTCAGAACATAAATTAGCTAAAAACTTAAAATTACCAGCTTCAACTATAAACTACAATATTAAAAATTTATTAAAAGCAAATTTAATTGAAGTAAAGGATTTTTATTGGAGTGAAAAAGGAAACAAAATAAATATGTACCAGGTTGCAAATAAATTAATTGTTATCTCTCCAAAACATGATGTTAATGAATTAAAAGTTAATATCAAAAGAATTTTACCAGTTGCTTTATTATCTTTTATAACCACAGGATTTATTTACATATTTACAAAAACTAAAAATTTAGTAAGTTTTGGAGTGCAAGCACCACAAAAAGCTTTAGACTCTTCTAGGGGTTTAGTTGCAGAATCCGCTTCAATAACACAAGATACTTCTCAAACACCAACAGAAATATTTCAACAAATTATTCATGAACCCAATTACGCTTTGTGGTTTTTCCTGGGTTCCTTGTTTGTTATTGTAGTTTATGTTTTAATTAATTTAATTAGAAAAAAGAAGTAAGTTTAGGTTGTTTTAATTCTTCATACAATAGACTTTTCTTTAACATCAAATCTAAGTTATATCTGAATTTTCTTAAAACAGTATTTCTAAGATAAGAAAACATTAGCTCTTTATTCTCAAAGCTTAAAGGATTATTTTCCATTGCTTTCCTTGCACTAGTCCTCGTAACCCAAACTCCTAAGGGAACAGAGTAATCTTCTGTAACAAATCTAAAAACTATAGCAGAAGCTTTTCTCTTAATATTATTCAAATATTCTAGTATTCCCAACCTAACAGTATAATAACCACCTGCAGTAGAATCAGCATATTTCGTTCTTCCTTTATATCCCTCATAGTCGGAACTAAAATTTAAAATCCCAGTGTGATTTTTAGGAGAATAAGTCTCAAATAACTCATAACTAAAACTATCTGGAAATAATAAAATATAATAATGATTACCAAAATATTCTGCATAATGTAATTGACAATTATCAATTTGCTCATTAAATTTAATTAACTTAATAAAATTCTTACCTAACTGATCATCTACTGCAGTTATGCTCCATTTTGTTGGAACTAATTTTCTATTTTTTTTAAGACCAACAGAACCAACACTTAATACTTGTTGTAAAAACTGCTCATCAAAACCTTTCTTTTGTAAATAGTTCAAAGCTTCAACAGCCTTTAAATCCGTATCATTAGTAACTTTATCAACACTTCTTTCTATCTTAACGTTAGAAGTTAGAGAAACTTTTTTCATAGGAGCACTTGGACCCATTGGCATTGCAATTTCTTCAAAATTAACTCGCATACTAGGTTTTTTCTTTAGTTCAACTTCAACATCTACTTTTTTACTAGCAACCCCAACATCTTTCATTAGCTCAATTAATCTATTATCTTTCTGAATCTCAAATACATTTGTACTAGTTCTAGAATTAATCAAACTAGTTCTATATCTTACAATTTGAGCAATATTAAAATTATTCTTAACCCAGTAATTAACATCACTATAAATAGAAACATCCTTATCATGAAATCCAGGGCTCAGTATACCAACATTAACTTTAGGATATGCTAACTTACTTCCAACAAAGATATTAGGAGGTGAAGAACCATAGAATGATTCTTTATCTAAACTCTTTACAGTATTATAGTAATATTCGTTCTTAGCACAAACAGGACAAAAGTTCCCTGAATAGTAAATCTTATGATGTTTATTCTCACATTTAACGTTAGGAAAATCAACCATCTTACTTAGATTATATTAAAATATATAAATATTTATCAAGACTAAAATTATCTTTTAATCTAAGAAAAATATATAAAAGAGGTAAAATGCTGAAAATTCAGAAAGATATCAATAATCTCAAAACATATCTAAATAGACTAAGTAATACAAATAAAATAAAAGATATTAAAACAAAAAGAATTCTAAAATTTAATACTAGTAACAAATCTCTAGTTCAAAAAAATATTCAATATACAATATCATCTATAAAAAACAATTTTTGGGAATTTTCTGATAATTTAGCAAAAGATGAAACTAATATAAAAATACTAAATAAAGTATATGATGGCGTTAAAACTCTAAATTATAAAGATACAGATACTACTATTGACGCTTTAATACAAATAGAAGACGAACTTAAAAAAATTAAAACAACTCCAGATTTAAAAATAACTTTTGATGCTAAAAAAATCCCTTTAGAAATTAAAGAAGAGATAGTAACAGATTTTAATGAAGCTCACAGATGCTATCTTTCTGGAAATCATAGAAGTTCAATTATTTTATGCGGTCGTGTTTTAGAGATAGTATTACACAGAAAATACTTTGAATTAACTTCTCTAGATATTTTAGAAAAAAACCCTGGAATTGGTTTAGGTACATTAATAGCTAAGTTACAAGATAAAAACATAAATTTTGATCCAGGGGTTACTCAACAAATTCATCTAATAAATCAAACTAGAATTCATTCAGTTCATATTAAAAAAGAAACATTTTATCCTACAAAATCACAAAATCAAGCTATTTTACTCTTAACACAAGATATTTTAGAGAAGTTATTCTAAAAACCTTTATATATACGTACATATACGTACAATATACTCAAAAAATGGAAGAAGGTGATCTAAATCTATACAGAAGAAAAAGACTTAATATAACGATAAATGAGAAGGTTCTAACTGATTTTAAATCTCATTCTAGAGATAATAGTGTAAATATATCAAGATTCGTAGAAAATAAGATGTTAGAAGAGATGATGGCAAAAGACGTAAAGCAAAAAGATATGACTATGGTAGCAGGAGCGTGGAGTGATTTATCTAATAAAAATTTCTTAAAGAAAAAAACAAAATAACTATTTCTTCAAATCTTTCAAAAACCTACTAACAGTATTAACTAAATGTTCTTTTTGAGTTTTTAGAACTTGAGTTAATTTCTCTAAAACTTCTTCATCTCCTAGTTTACTTTCTACTTTACTCTCAAGTACAAAAACTTCATCAGAACCTTTCTTAACAATTCTCTTCCACTTACTAAATAATTCCTCAACTCTCCCAATTAAATATTTCTTATCAATATTTAAAATCTCAGATAATTCACCAATCAAGTTCTTTTCTTTATTCAAATAATTTTGAGCTTTCTGTCCTGCAACATATTCTAACCTTACAACAGAATCAGAAATTTTGCTAGATTTAGTAATTTTAATCAACTTAACCGTCGAGGTATTCTCAGAATGCGTGCCACCACAAGCCTCAACATCAAAACCTTTAATACTCACAATTCTCAAATATTTTCCAGGAATTGCACCACCTTGATAAATTCCCATTCCAAATTCTTTCTCAGCATCATTTCTCAAAACAATATCACTATCTATAGAAATTCTCTTATCAATAATAGCATTTGCACAATCTTCGATTTCTTTAATCTCCTCTTCTTTCAAAGACTGATAATGTGTAATATCTAAATGTCCTTTTTCTGTATCTTTAAACGCAGAAGCTTGATTAATATGATTACCTAAAACCTTTTTAGCAGCTCCATTTAAAATATGTGCAGCATCATGGTGTACAGTTAATAACAATCTTCTTTCTAAATTTATTTTTACACTAACAGTATCATTAACTTTAAAATTAGGTTTCTCTTTTAATTTATGTAAAATAACATTACCTTGTTTAATTACATCTATAATTTCTATTCCATTCACTTTTCCAAGATCATGTAACTGTCCTCCAGAAGTTGGATATGCAACTGTCTTATCTAAAACTACTAAATCTTTTATAATCTTCAAAATTTTTCCTTTATTTTCAGTTTTCTTATAATCTTTTAAATACAAAGCTTCAGTTTCTTGTACATTATCTAAAGATAAATCACTTTTCTTAGTTTGATGTTTTTGTTCTTTCTTTTCATTTAATTCTGAAACTTTCAAATAAAAATCGTCGGGGATATCAACCTTCTTTTTTAATTTAGAAGCTTCTTCTTTTATTAATTCTGGATTAATACCTTGACTATTATAAACTTCTAATAATAAATTTTCATCAATATTTTTCTTTATCAATCCAGAAATTAGTTTCCTAGATTTCTCCTTAGTATTTTCATATTTAGATTTCTCTACATCCAAAATCTTTTGAACATCATTTAAATTTTCACTCAATTCGGGAAATAAAGGTCTCAAATAATTAGCGTGTTCCTCCACTAACGAAAGAAAATCAACCTCCCAATTATATTGATCTATAAAACTTAAAGCTCTTCTATATAAAATTCTTAAATTATATCCTCCTCCAACATTAGATGGTAGGGCTCCATCACTTAAAGAAACTAATAATGCTCGAGAATGTTCACCAATAGAATACATAGCGCCCAATTCTAAGATTTTATTTTTCAATTCAGAAACATCATATCCAACTTTCTTAGAAATATCCTTCCAAGTCTTATCAATATTATCAACTTCATCAATATTCAAATAAGAAGAATATGGTAAAAAGTTTTTCATCAAATCATTATCAACTTTAATATTAGTTATTTTTTTTAACTTACGAACAATAGTTGGAAATGTAGTCTCGTAACTTGTAGATTTTCCTTGCGAGAACCAAGAAACTCTTTCATGACCCATCCCCATATCTAAAACTTTTATTTTTAGCTCTCGTAAACCTTTATCTAAAACTTCATATTGCATATAAACTTGATTAGCTAATTCTAAACCTCTAGAAAAAAACTCACAGCTTACACCAGCATTACCACCACCAGTCCAAGAATCTGGCATAATATACAACTCATCTTTTGGTATTTTTAATCCACGTAAAAAAAACTCATGTAAATCCGAAAAATATTTACCAATATCATATTTTTCACTTGGAACAAAGGCATGTTGTCCTGACATTAAAAAACAACTATAATGTGCTCCTGTTATCCCAACATTATCAATATCATTAAACCTCATACATAATTGAGGAACAATTAAAGGGTTTGCAGGAGGTTCTACTTCGCCACTAACTACGTAAGGTTGAAAATCATAAATAGAAGCACCAACCCAGTACTCATCTTTTCTCCATCTTGCTACAACAGGATATCTTTTTATCTCAGCATAACCTTTCTTCTTTAAAATATTTGAAAATTCTTTCCATGCTCCAATATAATCTAATTTATTTCTAGCAGGACTGTCGTTAATAAATCTAAATCCACCAGAACAATTACCCTCTCCACACAAATCTTTTTCTTCTAAAGTATAAAATATTCTTTTACAATTTTTACATTTATTTAAAATATATCCCAAACTTTTTAAAACATCAACAGGATAATACTTTTCAGGTTTAGAAAAAGCCTTCTTTCTTAAATCTTCTTTTATCTTTTTATTATCTAACATTACTTACGTAAAAACGTAACACTTTTTATTATTTCCTATAAAGAACTAAATCTTAATTCTATCTAGTCTATTTCTTAAATCGCTTAATTCTCTCTGTAAAGGATCTAAAACAATTTTTGGTTTATGATGTACTACAGGTTTTACTTTATGTGGTTTAGGAACTTTAATATGAACTTTTTTATGTTGAACATGCGCTCTAGGTTGTTTAATATAATCTCCAAAATTAATATTAGGTAAATCTCTTTTAAAATGGGTTAAATCTTTATGAATAGTATCACAACATTTCTTTAACTCATTTAACAAAGTTGTCTTATGTGATTTAATTTCTCTTATATTTTCATATTTTTGTAAAATCTTAACAGAATCCATACTTGTTTCTAATATCTCTCTTCTTAAATCTACAGAGTTTCCTATTGAAGTATACACAGGATTACTCTTTCTATGAGTCTTGTGTTTTGTTTTATGTTTCACTTTCGAATAATTTCTTATCTATTTCAAGAAGTCTATCTTTTAATCTTCTTACTTCATCATGCCATGCATTTAGTTCTTTAGCTTCAGCTTCTCTAATATCGTTTAATTTTTCTAGAACTTCATCAGTTCTACTTAATTCATCTTTTACTCTTGCTATAGTTTTCATAGCATCTTTGTAATGTTCAATTCTTACAAATAATGGCTTTTCACTTCCATTTACCTGAGAACTAGAAGACATTGATGATAATGAAGGCTCTTTTTTCCTAAAACTTGCACCAGAATCTAAACTTGGCGCTGGAAATGATGGAGCATAACTCGGAAAGTTTCCTGCTGATCCATTACTATTGCCTTTAGGATCTGGAAAATCTGGTAATTTCGGAACCATTGGCTCTAATTTATGTTCTTTACTGCTTTTTTTTGAGAATGAAAATAATCCCATATAGTTACACCTCCGATTTCTTACTATAAAATAAATTATAATACTTATTAAAGCTTTCCTTATTATTTTAAAATGGTAAAAAATTTTAAGCAAAGGTTTTTAAATTAATATGGCGTAATATATATAATCAAGATGAAGAATTTTAATGATATAGTGAAGCAACTTATCAAAGAGATTATCAACGAAAAAGGCGTTTCTCTTTATAATTTTATATGGAATAAACGAAATGTATCAGAATTTGTGATTTCTGAAGTTCTAGAAATAACAGTAAATCAAGTAAGAAATATCCTGTATCAATTTTCTGCTTATAATTTAGTTTCCTTTACTAGGCAAAAAGATAGAGAAAAAGGCTGGTATATCTATTATTGGACTATAAACTTTAACGAAGTACGATCATTATTAGTTCAAAGAATGAATGTTAATTTAAACTCTCTATATAATGAATTAAAAACAGAAAAAGACAATAAATTCTATTATTGTGAACGTGACGGTTCTAAATTAGAATTGGAAGAAGCAATGGCCTTTAGCTTCAAATGTCCTGAGTGTGAAGATATTTTAGTCAATCTTCCAAATACTAAGAGAATTGAATCTATTGGAAGTGAAATAAAAGAAATTAAACAAGATCTAGAAAATATATCTAAAGATGATTTCGTTAAAGAAATAACTTCCCAACAAACAGAAGAAGGATTACCTAAAGAAAAATCTAAAAGAAGAAAGAGAAAGACAACTAAGAAACCTACTAAAAAGAAAGCAAAGAAGACCAAGAAGAAAGTAGCTAAAAAGAAACCTAAAGTAGCTAAAAAGAAAGTAGCTAAAAAGAAACCTAAAAAATCAAAGAAAAAGAAAAAATAATATTATTCACTTCTCATATCACTTAAACCTACGAAAATCATTAATAAACCTATTAAGATTACAGATATTAAAAGTCCGCCTTTAACAAGTTCAATCACAGCTCTTCCCCATGAACTAGCAACAATACCTATCCATCCAACAATTATTAATAGAATTATTCCTACAATGATTTTAAATAAGTTATTTGCTACGTTTACCATTTTATATACAAAGGATGAGAATGTTTAAAAGTGTTTTTATGAAATTAAATTATATGGATAATCTAAAAAGTATACATGAAAATATTTTAAAAAAGATAAAAGGGGAAGGGGCATTAGAAGGAATACTCACATATAGAGAACATAAGGAGATATATGAAAAACTGCCTACAGAACATGCTGAATTCTATTGGAGAGAAATATTCCAAGCAATAGAGAAGAAAGAGAATTTACAACCCATAAGTATCTTAGCAAAAGATGATCCTTTTAATGATGTAGATCTATTTTCTCTAGCTGAAGATGAATTACTAGAAATAAGAAAATATAGGCAAAATTTACCTCTTGATATTAGTTTAGCAAATTATATTTTTGATGTATATGAAAACTCTATAAAATTATTTCATAAATGGAAAGAAATACCTATTTCAAATTAACAATAGTCTTAGTTCCTTTTATACCTAAACTTACTTCTTTAAAATTTATTAACTTCAAATCTCGTAATTTATTTAGTTTAGATTCTTTAAATCTCCTATATTTTATTTCTTTATCACTCTTTCCCAAGTATAATTCATATATTTCTTTACTACTTTTGCTTTCATTATCTTTAATAATTTCTAATAGTAATCTTTCATCATCATTTAAACTTTTACTCTCAGAATTTTTATTTAATTCACCACTAGAAACTTTAATTTTATCAATAGCTTTCTTAGCATAATCTAAAGTTATTTTTTTACTAGAATTTTCTTCTGCAATATTCCCACTTTCCTTTAATAAAAATAAACCAGTTCTTAAATCATTTACATTATGAGTATATGAACTTATCTCATCTAAAGACTCTTTATCAAAAATATTACTAACAAAAGCATACTCAATTCTCTTATCTAAAATACCTTTCACTTCTGTTAAATTATATGCTCTAAAATCTAAATTTTCTAAAGTTAATCTAGATCTTAATCTATTGTCTAATTTAATCAACCATTCTTTATTATTTGTAATAAATATTAGTGTTTTATTATAAATTTGTTCTAAAACCATGTAGATCACAGAAATATCTTCTATCTTATCACATTCATCAAAACAAATAACAGCAGATTTCCTATTTAATTTTTTTTTAATTTCATCAAATAATTCATTAGTAGTCTTATTATGTGTAAATTTATATCCAATAGCATCACATATATCTAAAGCAATTCTATGACTACTAGAGTCCTTCCAACAATTAATATAAATAGGTTTAACCTCTTCATCAAAACCATCATCTTCCAATTCTTTAAAAACAGCTTTTACAGCTAAAGTCTTTCCAATTCCTGGGCTTCCAGAAATAACAATATTTTTCCCATTTCTATTATGGAATAATGGTTTTATACATTCTGCAATATATTTTTGTTCATTTTCTCTGTATTGAATTATTGGAGGAAAGAAACTAATATCTAAAGCTAAGTGATTCTTAAATATAGATTCATCTCCTTTTAAAAAATCTCTATTAAATAAATCTGGCATTTTACAATATTTAAATTAACAAATCTTTTATACATTATTGTATTTTAGAATATACTTTAAACAAAACTTTTTTTACGTTAAATATATAAATTAATATGATTTAACAATAGTATGGAAGTTAAAGTAATTTTAGAAAAACAAAAAGAAGGCGGTTACACAGTTTACGCTCCTTCATTATCAGGTTGTATTTCTCAAGGTGAGACAAAAGAAGAATCTCTAAAGAATATAAAAGAAGCTATAGAGTTATACTTAGAAGTTGATGAAAATGAAATAATTGTATATGAAGGGGAGATTGCTGAAATTATAGTATGAAGCTTCCACAAATTTCTGGAAAAGATTTGATTAAAATTCTACGTAGAAATGGTTTTGTTGTTGTAAGACAGAAAGGATCACATATAAGATTAGAGAAAAATACTGAAAAAGAAACTATTAAGATTACAGTACCAAATCATAAAACTATAAAAAAAGGAACATTAAATCAGATTATAAAAGTATCAGGGTTAAAAGAAGAAGATTTGATATAAAATGAAAAAAACTCAAAGCGCAGGTGGAATTGTTCTTTCTAGTAAAGGATTAATCTTAGTTGTAAATCAAAAAGGAACTTCTTGGTCTTTACCAAAAGGACATATTGAAAATAATGAAACTCCAATAGAAGCAGCAAAAAGAGAGATCTATGAAGAATCTGGAATAAACGAGCTAGAATTAATAAAAGAATTATCAACATACCAAAGACATAAGATAGGACTTCGCGAAGATGAAGATAAAACAGAATTAAAAACAATTCAAATGTTCTTATTTAAAACAACCCAAGAAAACTTAAAACCAATTGACCCACACAATCCAGAAGCAAGATGGGTTCCCAAAGATAAAGTAGAAAATTTACTAACACATAAAAAAGATAAAGAATTTTTCTTAAATCATATTAATGAAATATAACAATATTATTTTAAGCTTCGATAGAATTAAATAGATAATAATTTTTATTGATGACATGAAACCAAAGTTTCTTTATCATGGAAGCAATGCATTGATTAAGGAAAAATTTCTCAAAGAAAATACACCTACGGACAAGACTTCTATTCATAATTATTTTTTTGGTGTTTACGCAACTGACAATAAGGATATAGCAAAAGGAATGGCTTTGGCTGGTTTTAGATTTACAAAAAGCTTTGGAGATTATTCTAAAAAACCATTTAAAATTATTTTTGTTAGAGGAAAACCAAAAGGAAGATTTGTATATGTGTACAAAGTTTCATCATCATCATTTATTGAAAATCCAAAAAGATCGCATCAATGGATTTCTAGGAAAAATGTTAAAATCATTAATGTTGAAAAATTTTCAGTTGATTCTTTAAAGGAGTTTTGGCGAGGGGCAACAGCAAAAGAGAAATTGTGGTACTATAAACAGAAATCTAAAAGTTCAAGATAAATGGACATAAGAGTAAATATACACATAAAAAAGATAAAGAATTTTTCTTAAATCATATTAGTGAAATTTAAAGCTTTGTTATTCAAAAGATATGTATTAGAAAACTTAATAATGTAAGGGAATTATTGTTTTAATATGACAAAAGATATTAAAAAGTGGTGGAATGAAGTATCAAAGAGTTATCAAATAGATTCAAAGATTAGAACTAAATCTGCCCACTACGGTCCATATTCTCCAGATGAAAAAAAGCTTAAATTGTTAGGAAACGTTAAAGGTAAAAAAATTTTAGAAGTTGGTTGTGGGGGTGGACAATGTTCTATTGCATTTGCAAAACAAGGAGCAAAATGTACGGGTTTAGATTTGTCAAAAGAACAACTTAAGCATGCAGAAGAACTAGCAAAAAAAGAAAAAGTTTCAGTAAAATTTCTTAAACATGATATACAGACACTTAAAGGAATTAAATCAAAAGAGTATGATATTGTTTTTACTGCTTTTGCCCTACAATATATCCCAAATCTTACAAAATGCTTCAAGGAAGTGCATCGAGTCCTAAAAAGAAATGGTTTATTTGTTCTAAGTTTAGATCACCCTTTCTTCATGGTGATAGACACAAAAACAAACAAAATTAAAAGAAGTTATTTTAAAACAGGAAAAATAGAAGAAATTGATGTTTGGCCAGATAGTAGTAAACATAAATTTGTAATTTATAGAAGAAAGATAAGTGATATCTTTAATAGTTTAACTGAAGCTAAATTTTTTGTAGAGAAAATAATAGAGCCCTTATCAAAAAATGCAAAATCATGGAAATGGGAAGAAATTTATCCAAAAGAACTAGTTAAATTAGTTGGTCCAACAATAATTTTCAAAACAAAAAAGAAATAATCCTAGCACAAATATTTGAGGTTATGAAATTTAAACTTCTTCAACACCATCTTTTGTCAATGCTAAAAATCTTATGCCAATTCCTAATTTCAATAAAGCAGACATTAACGCCATATGTTCTTTCCCAGTTCCAGAAACAAAATTCACAGCAACTTCTGATTCTTGAATTCTTTTGCCTAGTTTTTCTTTAATCTCATCTCTTAATTCAATTAAACCTTGACCCATATTAACATTTATCAATTCTGTTTTATCATTACTATTAAAATTCTCCTTCCCATAATCATTAGTTATCAAATAAATTTTAGTCCATTCTTGATCTTGCATTAATCTAGCTACATGGCCCCAAGTTCCTTTTCCAGTTGATAAACAAGCTATTAATTCTGCCATTTTCTATTTTAAAAAATCAAGATAATAGTTATAAAAGCTTTTTGGTGTTATTTCTTTTTTTCATTAAGAACTTTTTCTATTAATGGCTTCAAAGAAGAACTCAAAGCAACTCCAACAGCTATAGCTAATATTAATCCTAATGTATATAACCCAACTCTAAATATTTCAAGAAATGGAGTAACCTTAACTCCAATAGCTTCTAAAGCAGATAGTATAGTTGCATATATAAAGACAATTTCTAAAAATTTAGCTAATAAGTTATTATGATTAAATTCTATAGATCTTATTTTTCTAGATAAAACATTAGTAATAATTAATCCAATAACAATAATAAAAAATGCAATAGCTAATTTAGGAACAAAATTAATTGACAATCTTAGAATTTCATCTAATAAATAGATCTTAAAAGCAGACAATGCCTGTAAAAAGAACATTAAAATAATAACCCATTGAACCACATCAGCTACTAAATTAACTCCAGAAACCGTTCTTTTGTACAATCCTGGAGATGTTTTTCTAACCCATGGGTATATGTTAATTTTAGCTATTTTCTTAATAATAACTTTAATCAAATAACCTAAAAATACTCCTAAAAACAGTAAAAAGCCTATCTTAAGCCATTCTGTTATTCCTATTTGAGGGATTGCTATGTCTGTTATTGCCATTTTAAACTCTTATTTTACTTACTATTTTACGCTTTTTATTAGTTTCTATTTCGAATATTATATCTCTCTTCCATTCCATATATTCTTTCTGTATGTAATCTAGCTCCTTGTTAAGATAGTTCTTTATCATTTCCCTAATCACACCACCATGAGATATAATAAGGCCTTCATTAAGATTATATTTTTCTTGAAAACTTAGAACTCTATTTTCAAATTCTTCTATGGTTTCAAAGTGATCTAACGGTTGAGTCTCTTCAAAATTTCTTTCTCTTAATAATTTTGTTACTTCAAGTTTAGAACCACTTTCTTTTTGAATAGCCCTTGCAAGGTCTAAACATCTCTTCAAATCACTAGAGTATATTTTTTCTTTATAATTTCTGAAGTATCTAACTATTTTGTTAAATTGGTTTAAACCATCTTCTGTATACTTTGTTTCTTCCCAACCCGTTAATTTATATTCCTTATTATGGATTGTTTCTGGATGTCTTACCAAATATAATCTCATATAAATTTAGATTATGGAAATCCTTAAATACCTTATCTAAATATTCTCAAATATGATAACAAAATCTACAGAAGAAATAAAAGATATTTATAACAATCAAGAAAATATATTCGATTCTTGGAGAGACAAAACAAATTATTACAAGATTGTAATTGAAATTCTTTACAATGCTATGGAAAATAATATTTCTTTTCCAACTAAAGAAAGAAAAGTATTAGATGCGGCGTGTGGTCCTGGAAGAAATATAAATGCTATTTTAGGTGCTGGTGCAAAAGAAGTAACGGGGTTAGATTTAACACCAAATTTGCTAAATATAGCTAAAAAAAGATTTAAAAATAATAAGAATGTAAATTTTTCCCAACATAATTTAGAAAAAAAGTTACCTTTTGAAGACGAATCATTCGATGTTGTTGTCTGCTGCAAAGCTTTGCCCCATATAAAAAATATAGATCAAGTTTTAGGAGAATTCAAAAGAATTCTTAAAAAAAATGGGGTAATGTTTCTTGATTTTTATAGTCCTTATAGCTTCAGAAGATTATTTGCTGGTAAAAATTATTTAACATACACTAGATGGGATTCTGTCTCTAAAGTTAAAAGCTATTTGGAAAAACAGAACTTAGAAATTAAAAAAATCTACGGTCAAAACACATTTATACCTAACGAATCTTTCCTTAACACTTTTAAACTTTTTAAGTTTTTTAGATGGTTAGAAAATAAATTCACAAATTCCTTCCTAAATAAATTTTCTGGATATTACAATGTTATAATAAAAAAAGATAATTAAGTAATTTTTTCTATTTCTTTTAAGAGAGATTCAACTGATTTATCCCAAGAGTATCTTTCTGCCTCTTTCCTTGATGCTTTACTCATTTTTTCTCTTAGTTTCTTGTTTCCAACTAAAAGATTAATTTTTTCAGACATTTCTTTCTCATCATTAACTAAGAATCCAGTTTTTCCATCCTTGATTATTTCATCAGAAGCTGTAGTAATTTTCTTACCATCTGGTCTAAAGGCAATACATGGAAGACCAGAAGCCATTGCTTCCAACAAGACTAGGCCAAAGGATTCATAGATTGAAGGCAAGACGAAAATTTTGGATTCTTGTAAATATTTTAATGGATTTTTCTGTCCAAGTAATTGAATTTTATCTTTAACGTTGTTTTCTAATATTAATCTTTTGTAAGTTTTCTTCAGCTTACCATCTCCCAAGATAATGAAATTAGATCTAGATTTTTTTGCAACTGATATCAACTTGTCGATGCCTTTTCTAGGATCAAAGTTAGCTACAGTGACAACATCATATTTTTTCTTACTTTGTTTATTCGGTTTAAACTTATTTAAATTAACTCCATGAGGAATAACTATGCCTTTGACAAAATTGTATTCTTTCTGCACTTGTTTATTCAAAGATTTACTAGAACAAATTAATTTTTTGCACTTCAAGATTCCATTTCTCTCAATTTCTGATATTCTCTCAATTTCTTTTTCGTTTTTAAATCTCCCATTCTCATCCATAAATTTTATACTCATACTTCTAACTGACGGAATGATATAAATCACATTTTTAAAGTTATTAATTGCCTGTAAAAGGAATTTGTAATAACGAACTAAGATAAGGTCAAAATTATTTCTGTTTTCTTGCATAAATCCCATTATGTTTTTTTCTTCAACTCTATAAACTTTGACGTCCATTATAATTTCTTCTGTTTCATAGTTTTTTTTTTGACATAGGATAGTTACTTCATGATTTTTACATAAGATTTTTGAAACATTCTGAGAATATTGGGCTATTCCTCTTAAACCTGGGTAAACATCAGAACAAATTAGTATTCTCATTTAAAATATATCCCTTTCTTTAATTTTTCTTTAATTACTTTGCTTGCAATAAGCTTTTTTCCTTTACTTACATTGCCTTTGTGAATTCTGTACCTATATGCAAGTATGTTTAATTTTTTAAGTTTAAAACCTTTACCAATAATCTTAAACCATAAATCATAATCTTGTGATGCTACTAAATCTTCGTCAAAATGTACACTTTTAAATATTTCTCTTCTCATCATAACAGAACACCCTGGAATTAATTTCTTTCCTCTCTCGCTTAAAATTTCATAAGTTTTGATTTTCTCAAAATCTTTTCTTTTCACAGACCTTAGCATAATTTTTTTTGGATTTTCTTTAAATTCTATAGCATCTACAAATTCAAAATCTCCTTCTTCGTTAAATCTTTTCATATTTCCATAAACCAAATCTATTTTCATATTCTTCTCTAGAAATTTAGTTTCTTCTTCTAACATATTGGACATATAGATATCATCCCCATCTAGAAAAGTAATATATTTTCCTTTAGAATTCTTAATTCCTGTGTTTAATGCTCCTGCTCTATATTTGTTTTCATTATGATTTATTAATTTAATTCTTTTGTTTTTCTTGCAATAATTTTGAGATATTTTCTTAGTGTTATCAGTTGATGCATCATTCACAATAACTAACTCCCAATCCACAAAAGTCTGATTTATAACAGAGTTTATCGCTTCAGAAATATGTTTTTCTTCATTATACACAGGCATTATTATTGATACTTTTACCATTTTACTCTAAGTGCATTAAAACATCTGAAAGGCTTGAAATAATTTTACATTTTTCTTTTAACTTTATTGGTGAATTCTCAAAACAAAAAGCTACATCCACTTCATTAGCTAAATATTCAAACCCGGCTCTGCTAGCAACTAAAACACAATCTTTTAGTTCAAGATCATTTTTCTTAGCTATTTTTTTCACATAATACAAAATATTTTCTCCACTCTCTGTAGAATTTATCCTTTTTACAGTATTAAAGTACTCTAATTTAGAATCTACATTTTTAGTTGTTAATAGCGCGATTTTAATTCTTTTTTTCATTAGAGTTTCTAAAAATAATTTACAATCTTCCTTTAAATCAAAACCCCTAAATAATATTCCTTCTGAAAAAATAATTAATTTATGTTTATTGTAAAATAATCCAGATTTTCTTAACATAGTTTCCATAACTTCTCCAGACATTTTTGCAATCTCTTCGTCAGGACTTTTTTTATGAACTAATTCCCCTATATTTATCTCAACTACTCTTTGTCCTTGTTCTATTGCATCTAAGAAAATAGCAATGTCAATTCCCCATTTTGGTTCTATTGTTATATCTTTCAAAAAAGATTTTCTTCCTGCAAATTGTCCACTTATCGGTTGTTTAAATTTTTGATCTGGGTAAAGAACTTTCATCATAGGTTTAACAGCAAATTCTGTAACTCTACCTCTACTTCTTGTAAATGAAGCTTTTGTAAAATCAGCTTTATTTTTCAAGATAGGTAATATTAATGCTCTTATTTTTTTATCTGTAATATTCTTCAAATCAGCATCTAAAAATAATATAATCTCTCCAGAAGCATGTGCTATTCCTGTTTTCAAAGCTTCTCCCTTACCCAAATTTTCATGATGGCTAACTACTTCAACACCTAAATTTCTAGAGATTTCTCCAGTTTTATCTTTACTTCCATCATCCACAACTATAATTTCTTCTATTTCTTTTACTAATTGAGCTTGTTTTATTACATAAGAAAGAGTCTTTTCTTCATTAAATGCAGGAATAACTAAACTAACCTTCTTTTCGCCAATTTCAAGCAAAGAAGACATAAAATCTCCAATTCCTTTTGCTATCGATTTAACCTTAATATCTTTTACCATTATATTAAAATCATCAAATTTCACTATAAAAAGTGAATTTATAGCTTTCTAAACGTAAACTACAGAAGGTTGTGATAATCTTATAAAATTATGTTTTTAACTAAATAACAAAATTAATAAGCAACTTCTAATTATTTAAAGATATGAAGAGAATCTTGTTTTTAACCCTAATTTTAGCTATTTTCTTAATTTCTAGTGTAAATGCTGCTAACATTGATATAATAACACCAAAAGACGATTATCTAGCAAAAGAGACATTTCAAGCAGAAATTATTCTAAATATAGATTCTTTAAGCAAGATTTCAACAAATAATTTAAAACTAATCAATGAAACTAATTCAATAATTCCAGTACAATACTTTTTAGAACAATTAACAAATAAACACTATTTTATCTATTTTAACTTACCAAACATAGATCAAGGAATCTATAAATTTCAACTAGATAATATTCAATATAAGTTAGATAATTCCCTTAAAATAGAATCTCCATTTAAAGAATTTAACATAAAAAAACTAAATCCTGGATTTGACTATTTACTAGAAAATCAAAATTCTGATGGTTCTTTTAATTCAATTTCGGAAACAGCTTTAGCTTCCTTGGCGTTAAAAAATATTTATCCTTCTCAAGCTAAAAAATCATTAAATTACTTAGAAAATAATCAAGATCCTTTAGGTTGTTATCCAAAAGGAAATTGTAATATAAAAGACACTTCTTTTGCTCTACTTTCTTTACATAATTTTAACAAAGATACTACAAAAATAACAAATTGGTTATTAGGTGCACAAAATAATTTTGATATTGGTTCTTGGACCTTAACATTAAACTCTGGAAGTTCCTGTTTAGTAAATAATCAAAACTATCAAACTTCTCAATCAATAGATATAAATGTAAATACTGAAAATTTAATAATATCTTGTGATGCAGAAACAGAAATAACATTAAAACATTCTTTCCTAGGAAACGTAAAAACAATTCAACAATTACAAGCTACTGAAGCAAATATAACAATTGACAATTCTCAATGCTTTGGAAAAAATTACAAATCTGAATGTGATTATGAATCTACTTCTTTAGCTCTTTATTCTTTAAAACAAACTGGAAATACAATAACAACAAATTATCTCCAAGAAAATCCTTCAGATACAAAAACTCTAGATCAAGCTTTTTTAAATTTATTAAACAATAATCAATATTCAAAAGATTGGTTAGAAAATAATTTAATAACTAATCAAAACGCATGGTCCCTTTCCTCAGTTTCAATATCTCAAACCCCAGATGTTTACTCGACTATATTTGCAACACTTTCATTAAAAGATACAGAACAATATGAAAAATCTATAAAATACTTAGAAAAGCAAACAACGAATAATATTTTAAATTCTGCTTTAATTTTACATCTTTTCTTAGCTGATCAACAAAAAGAACCAATAATTTCTATATTCCCTGCATTCATTAATAAAAAAGGATCATTTGATTTAATTATAAAAAACGAAAATAATATTCCTACTTTAGTAAAAGTAAATTCTCCAAACTTTACAAACATTCCAGCTAGTTTCACATTAGAAAACACAAAAGTATTTTCAGTAAATGTTCCTAAAACCTCTAAAGATTTTAATATAGAAATAGATTATGGAAATAATTCTTACTCAATATCTGTAATAACTGGAAACTTAACTCAAGGCTCCAACGGAATAAAACCATTAATTCAACCACCAGAAAATTCAATCTTAATCTTAACAAAAGACCTTTCTGAAAAAACTTCATTAATTGCAACCTTACTCAAGGAAGATGAAATAACTGATGATTTAAGAATAAAAAATAATTGGGACTTTATCTTAAATAACATAAAAATAGAATTAACAGGAAATTTAGCAGAAATAATAGAACTTGAAAAATACAATTATAACACAATACAACCAAACGAGATATTAAAACAGAAAATAATTATTAATAAGAATAAAAATTCTCTAGGATTATTTGAAGGGGAATTAATTATAACAACAGATGAACTAACTCTAACATCATTACCAATATCTTTAACATTTACAGAAGATGAATCTAAAGTTGATACTCTTGAAGATAATGATAAAGATGAAATTAACGAAACTGAAGAAGATAATGGACCTACAGAAGATGATGATAAAATTTCTCCATGGATATGGTTAATACCTTTCTTTATTTTAGTAACAATCGGTATAATAATTTTTATATATTCAAGAGGACCTAAAAATAATACATTTAATAAATATATAGAAGGTATAAAAAAGAAATGATAAAAATGACTTTAAGGATAATTTTTGTACTTGCGTTTATTATGTTCATAACAGCTCTAATTATAGATACAACAAATAATAGAACTCTAGAAAAACCATTTAACGATTTAGTTGATAAAGTAGTTTACAATGCTCAACCTTATCCCAAAGATAGAGTAAAAGAAGAACAGATAAGAATTTACGAAGATAGAATTGTTATTAATGTTGCAGATGCTAAATACGCGTCCTTTGCAGATACCCATTCCCAAGAACCATTTTTTGGAGAAGGTTCTAATGCAATTCAAATAGCTCCTGAATCTCCTCAAGATATTCAATTAGGAGATGTTATAACCTATAGATCTACAGATTCTGGAAGTTTAATCATCCATAGAGTAATAAGTATTAAAAATGATGAGAATGGTTTATATTACACATTAAAAGGAGATAACAATAAAAAACCAGATCCTGAACGTGTGAGATTTAACCAAGTTAAAAGCGTTTTAATAGGAGTGATATACTAAAATGAAAAGAGTAACATGGATTTTAATTATAGTTTTGTTATTAGTAGCTTCTTCAATATTATTAATCAAAAATAGAAATGAATCTCGTGCTGTTGGTGCTGATTTTCTTACAGAAGATGAAATAGAATTCCAAAAAGCAGATCTTAAAACATGCTGTTTCTATGAGGAAAATAATGAAAATAAAGCTTGTAGAATTTTAAAAAGATATGATTGTTCTGTATGTAGTAGTAAGTGTGATAGTTGATAATTAAACTTATAATATTATTCTCTTTATTTAAAATATGTCTTTTAACTTTAACATTAGAACTCTAGATGATGAGAAGGATATTCCCAAATTAATGGATTTCTTAGCAAAACAAGATTTAGGTTATCCAAATTATCAAGATTGGCTTCAAAGAGCAGAATATGAAATTTATATTGGTTATAAAAAACCAATTTTGGCATCCTTTGATAATTATTTCATAGGGGATCTTATCTATCAACCGCATAAAGAATTACCAAGAACAAGAGAATTAAAAAATCTTAGAGTCCACCATGATTTTAGAAGAAGAGATATAGCTCATTTTATGTTAAACCAAGCTGAAGTTAATGATAGAGAAGAATACGATATGCTAATATGTGATTTACATTCTAACGAATTAGGAATGAGACACTTACTTAAAAGTATGAATTATGAAGAAATAAAAACTACAAATTTATACGACAAAAATGTAGAAGATATAGTTCTTGTTAAAAATGTAGCTTAGATCCTATTTATAATTAGAATTGTAAATAACTTCAACTTCTCTTTCATGTTCCCTTATACAGTAATATTTACCATTTTCTTCAAGATCTTTTTTAAAATATTTTCCTAAAAACCATGCACTAAATTCTAGAACAATACCACAATAAGTTATTCTGTTTGTATTTGCAAACGATATTACATTAATTTTTCTAGATTTATCAAACCATAAACTTTTTTCATTTATTTTAAACAAATACCTTTCGCCTTCTTTTAAATCCTCTTTGTTCTCTAAACTATTAAGTTCAATAAACTCTGTAAATTCACTTGGGTTAATCGCTCTTAGGAGTTCCATCTTCACCATCAATCTTCTTCTTTAAATAAATATTATGTGCTCGTAAATTTCTAACAGCAGTTTCATATTCATGTAATCGTCCTACAACATCATTTAATATATCTGCTAACTTAAAATTTTCCATTTCCATTTTATCTGGTTCTAAAATCTCTAAAGAACTAGGTAAATAGTCTAAACAAAACCCAATCACATCTTCAGTTTTCTCAAAATATATTTCTACTTCCGCAAAAGTACTCCAAATATTCTTAGCATTACTAGCTTCAAACACGTCAAACTTAGAAACATCAAATTTTTCTTTCACCTCTTCTGTTAATTTTTGCATAGTTGATTCTACATGCTCTTTAGGATGGCCAGCTATTTCTAAAACAACTCTTATCAAAATCTTTTGAATTTTATCCTCTTCCATATTTATATTAAAAAGAAACAAATTATAAATCTTTCTTTAATAACACAAAAATAACAAAAACAATTAAAACTAAAGCAAAGAAATAAATCCCATAGTTCTCAATTTTTATGTTCTTACTTTCGTATATAACTTTACTTTCTATATTAGAATCATTAAAGAAAATAATATCATCAACATTTACATTTCCTTGTGCTCTAGGAGATGAACCAGAACTTGTTAAGCTAACTTCTTCATCTTTACTCTCTTTACACTCTCTTTCTTTAATAGTTACTTCTTCTTTTACAATCTCTCCTAAACCTTCTAGCACAACAAAATGCTTCCCTCCTTTAATTCTTTTCACACAGTTATCTTTAAGTATTATCGGTAACGTTAGTGTTTCTTCTTTAAACTTACCAAAAATATGAATATTATTTTTCTCACTAACTAATTTTTCATTATCATCTTCAACAAATAAATTAACACTATATTTAGAAGTATGACCTTTCTCAACCTTAAACTTAACTTTCATTATAGTCCCAAATTCTAACTTATGCTCATTATTAATTTTTATTATCTCTAATTCTGACTCATTATTACTAGATACATCATCAGAATCTATAATCTCCAAATCTTCTCGAATAAATATTAATTTATTATAAAAATTATTTTCTAAATTATCATCATCACAATTGACATCTGTAATACTTAGATTAACATAATAACCATCTCCTGGATCTAAATTTGGAGAATACGATCCTAAGGTCTTAGATCTCAAAATATTCTTAGAAACTAAACTATCATATTCTTTTGCTATTTCATTATCTGAATTATAAATAACTCTTTTAATTGTAACATTTGATTTTCCTTCTCCTTTTAATTTTTCTAATTTAACTTTAAATTTAAAATCATCAGCATCAAAAATATCATCATCAAGTATAGAATAAATCTTCCAATCACATTTTCCATCTACTGAAAAAATACTATTTAATCTTCCAGGAGTACCATCTATTACTAAACTATCTTGAAAATTTTCTGAAGATGCATGTTCATTAATATCGATTCTTTCTAAAGAAAAGCCATCATTTCCACCCCAATCATCTGAATAATAAACTAAATCTAGAATTTTACCTTCGTTATCTTTTAACATAACTAAATCAATCCCATTTCCTAAGTTATTTCCAATAGCAGCCCCAATTTTGTATATTGTTGAATTACTTCTAGAAAAGTCAAAACCATCCTCAACAATTAAAGCATAGTTACTAGTTTCATTAACTTTTTCTACTTCTAACTCATCAGAACCACTCAAATCTTCTATAAAATATCCACTTAAATTAATCCAAGAATCATAATATATTTCAACAAATTCTTTATTATTATCCGAACCATCAGGATTAAAATGAATTTCATTAATTACTAAACCATTAACATTTAAAGAAATTAAAATAGTAAAAAATATCATTAAGATAGTTTTACGCATCATAGGCTAATATTTTATTAAAATAAAAGAGTTTCTTTTATCAATAACTTTAAAAATTTTTCAATAAATTCAAAAAAATGGAAATACCAACTAGGAGGAATCAAACATGGGATGGGTCTTCGAAACTATATACAAAAAATTGTTCTGGCTGTGATTTTTATCGTGAAATAAATAGTCAAGATCTATGTGGCCATGGTGTAGCATTTAAAATTCTAGATAAAATTGAAAATCCAATAGCTTGTGCAGTTAAAGATAATGAATTAGAACTTTTCAAAAAACATTCTGTAGAATATTTAGATTCTTTAATTTCTAAACTTTAATCAATTCATTAAAATCCAAACCTTTCTTCTTAGCTAAAGAAATATCAACAACATAATTATTTCCAGTACTACTCATATTCAAATCTTCAATACTTAAAAAATACCAACCTTCTCTATCAAATCTAACTCCAACCCAAGATTCAGCACCAAATCTTTTAGAAAATTCTCTTAATTCATCAATTTGTTTTTTAGTAATATATCTTTTACCTTTACCAGATTTACATTCAATAGCTAAAGCTCTTCCATTAACACCTGCAATAATATCAGAAGCTAATAATGGAGTACTACCGCTGCCTGCAACTCTGATAGCAGAGTGTGAATTCTCAAAAAACATATGCACCAATTCTCGTTCCGTCCGACTCCCTTTAACTTTGCTGATTTTAACCTCTTTAAAAGTATAATAAAAAAGAAAAAGAAATAATAGATTAAATATTTATCTATAATTAAATGTCTCTTGATTGAACAGTTCTTCTTCCGTTGTCTTTTGCTCTACTACAAGCTCTCTTAACTAAAGCTTCAACTTCACCGCTAAGAGCTTCTGCAAAATCTCCAGAAACGTTCATATCTTTAGCAACATCTTTTAATTTGCTTCTTACAACTAATAATTCTGCCATTTTATGCTTCCTCCATTTTTGTTTTTAACTGCTTTAAAACACTGTTTTAAGGCTCTTCTCTATAAATTAGCGTATATTACTCGTATATAAACTTTTTGTAAGTTATTTAGAGTTTATTAAATCATCCAGACAGTAAGTTTTGTCCTCATTTAAACTTAGTTCCACAATAGCGTTATCATCTAAGATTTTTGTGTTTCCTATCTTTCCTCCAATTTTTCTAAGGAAATAATGAACTAATTTTGTAGCAGAATCATAATCTTCAATTATGCATGGTTTTTGGTATGGGCAATCTTTACATAAATCTCCTATCTGTCTAGTAA
This sequence comes from archaeon, assembly GCA_002688355.1. Lineage (GTDB taxonomy): Archaea > Nanobdellota > Nanobdellia > SCGC-AAA011-G17 > GW2011-AR20. The sequence continues at coordinate 94,746 of NZCT01000025.1, forward strand.
GAGATATTTTTTCTCCAGATTCAATTCTTTTTAACGTATTTTTATAATTACTAAGAGTTTTGGATCCATATATTAGTCTAGCCATTAATGAAAATGCAGAGTTAATAAGAAATCCCTTTTCTTTTATTTTTATAATTCTCTCAACATGATGTGGGCGTAATTTTATAGTCATCTTATTTTTTCATAATAACAAACAAAGCTAAAGGTTTTTTCTTCTTTTTATCAATACTAAAACTAGTTTCTATAATATCTAAAATTTTAAATTTCTTAAAATAGAATTCAATTTCACTTGGTCTAAATCCATATGGTTTCAAACTCTTTTCTTTATGAGAAAAACATTTCAAAAATAAATAACCTTTTTTATTTAATAAAGAATGAACATTTTTAATATAAGTTTCTCTTTGTTCAGGATCTAAAACATGAAAACAACCTCTATCAGAAATATAATCAAATTTCTTTCTAATCTTAGTATCTAAAATATCATCAACCTTAAAATCAATTTTAACTTTTTTCTTAATAGCTAATTTTTTCGCTTTTTCAATAGCATTCTTAGAAATATCACTTGCCGTTACTTTAAAACCTAATTTAGTTAATTCAATAGCTTGTGTACCTGGACCTTCTCCTAAATTTAAAATACTCGATTTTTTTATACTATATTTTTCAATACCTTCTTGTATATCAAAATCTAATTTAGGGTTAAACCAAGGTAATTTCTTTACATTAATTTTCTTGTATACTTTTTCCCAGTCTGATAAATCTAATTCAACCATTTTCTTTAAACTATGAAAATTTAGTGCTTTATAAAAGTAACCTTTCTAGAGTGGTAATCAAAAAATGTAGGCACGCCCAAAGGTCGATATATAAAATAGAGAGTTGTGATCTTGATCCTTCCTCTCTTCTGTGATCCTACAAGCGCCAATATTAACGGTTACAGCTGCTCTATTCCTAGTCTGACTGGATTTCCAAAAATATCAACCAAATAGGGCAGAAGGTCTTTGTCCAGACCAAGGCAATTAACTAATTAATATACCTTCCCCTAAGCTTCAGTTCCGTCATGAGGTCCATTTACGGTAACAGGAATAGGACCGGATTCCCAACCTAAGCCTACTCTATAATGGAATATACTAAACTTTTAAATATTGTTATTTTAGTGTTTTCTTATGATAAAAGTAATTATGTTTGATATTGGTGGTGTTTTATTTGATGAGAATCTTTCTGTTCAATATGAAAATTTTGCTAAAAAAATAAATGTTGATCCAGAGTTGTTTACAAAAACTAAAAATAAATATAGTGGAATCTTTAAAACAGGACATATAAGTGTAGATAAATTAATGAAAAAACTTTCTAAAGAATTAAATGTAAATAAAGATGAATTATTTAGTAAACATATTGAAATGTACAGAAGAAAAACACTACATAAAGATATGTTCAGTTTAGTCATAAAACTAAAACAAAATTATAAGCTAGCAATCCTTTCAAATACAAACAAATTACATACAAAAATAAATAATGAATATCAAGATTTATTTGATCATTTTGATAGGATATTTTTATCTTGGGAAATGAAAGTAGCAAAACCAGATGTACGAGCTTATCGTTACGTTCTTAAAAAATTAAAAATAAAACCAAATGAATGTGTATTTATAGATGATAAAGAAGAAAATATTACTTCAGCAAATTCAATAGGTATAAATGGTATTGTTTTTAAAGATTATAATTTGTTAGTAAAAGAATTAGAAAAACTAAATGTTAAATTTTAAAAATAAAAAAGAAATTTTTGAATATATAACAAACAAATTCCAAAAAGAAAGTGATATTCTATTAATTAGGGGTTCTTCAGCATATAATTCAATAAAAAATTTTTCTGATATTGATATAGAGATTTATAGTAAAAAATTGCAAAAACCATATTATGAAATTGTTTCCTTTAAAGAAAAACCAATTTTAATTTCTGCTTACTTTAATAGATACATAAGTGGTAAAGTAGTAAAGAAACCAAATAACATAAAAATTTTACATGGTAAATTCAACAATAAAATAAAACCAGATTTTAAAAGGGACACATACACAGATAAACAAAAAATAAAAAGAGAATGCCAACTAGTTACAGATTTCTTCTTTAAATATTTAAGAACCAAAGATAAAACTTACTTAAATGCAATACAAAAAAGAATAAAATAGTAAGATTTAAAAACCAAAAAAACTCTTCATAAATAGAGGTGTAGAACACTTCAGTTAATTCTGAATGTAAATTAAAAATGTTAAAATTAATGAAATATATATTTTCAAAGAAACAAGAATCTGTTGAAGGAGTAAAAGAAGAGAGAGATCCTCTTGAAAGATGGTTTTATAAGAATTATATGAAAAGGGGAAATAACATTCTTTTTGAAGGAAATTTTTTAGACAAAAATTCTAGACATTTAATGATTGCACAAACAAATGATGAATCTAGATTATTAAAGAAAGGAATACTTTTAGCAGAAATAGTTACTCCTTGTAATAATTGGATAGATTCTATTATTGGAAAATATTCAAATGAAAAAATAACAGCTTATAAAATCAGTACAAATTCTCCCCCATATTTAGGACTTGAAGTTGAAATTAATCTGAGAAACAGAATTTTAGAGAAGGAACTTAACGAAGAGGATTCAATTATTCCTGAGTTATTTAAAGATTTTCCAGATGTTATCAATTTTTTAAGTAGAGATCCAAACACATTGTATCATTTAAATCTTCAAGAGAATGGTTCATGGAAAGGTAAAGAAATTTGTTATGGTATTTGTTCAGGAGAAGTAGAAATGGAACTTCGCAAAAATTTAATAGAAAAACAATCACTTAAATTTCAATAATTCTTCTTTCAAATCATTACCAAATCTAGCTGCTTCTGCCCCATCTAAAACCCTATGATCAAAACTTAAAGAAAAAGGTAACACTTTTCTAATTTTTACCTCATTATTAATAACAACAGCTTTATCATAACCTCTCCCTAATCCTAAAATAGCAACTTCAGGAAAGTTAACAATTGGAGTAGCAAACAATCCCCCAATAGAACCAATATTTGTAATTGTAAAAGTTCCTCCTTTCATATCTGCAATATCTAATTTTCTAGATTTAGCCTTTTTAGCCAATGAAAAAATTTCTTTACCAATATCTATAACAGATCTTTTTTCAGCCATTTTTACAACAGGAACAACTAAACCATTTTCAGTATCAACTGCAATACCAATATTATAATATTTCTTTAATATAATTTCTTGAGTTTCCTCATCTAACATTGCATTCAAATATGGGTGTTTCTTCAAAGCATTAATACAAGCTTTTACAATGTAAGGTAAGAACGTTAATTTAACTCCTTTCTTTTCTGCAGTAACTTTTTCTACATCACGTACCTTACTTAACTCAGTTATATCAGCTTCATCAATATGTGTAACATGAGCAGCTCTATCAACAGCATTTCTCATATTTTTAGCAATAACTTTTCTAACACCCTTTAATGGAATTCTTTCTAAGTAACCATAGAAATCATATTTCCTTGTGCTCTTAACACCTTTAGAACTTTCTTTGACTTCTTTCTTCTCCACAACATTAGTAGTAGATTTACTTAATCCACCACCTTTAGAAGCTTTCTTAATATCCTCTTCAGTTATTAAACCATTATTTCCAGTTCCTTTAACTTTTGTTAAATCAATTCCTAAAGTTTCTGCTAATTTTCTAACTAATAAAGTAGCTCTAACTTTTGGTTTTTCTATATTTATAGAAGAATTAATCTCAACTTTCTTACTTCCTACTTCAGAAGCTTCCTCTAATTCTCCTACAACACCAACTGATTTCCTTTCCTTCTCAACTTCAACTTTTTTGACTTCTTCTTTTACTTCAGTCTTTACTGGTTCCTCAATTTTTTTAGTAGTAGCAGAACCATCATCAATAACAACTAAAACATCTCCAACATTAACAGTTTCTCCTTCTTTAAAATTAATTTTTTGAATCTTTCCAGCAGCAGGACTTGGAATCTCAGCAACCGCCTTATCAGTCTCAACATCAGCAATTATTTGATCTTTTTTTACCTTGTCGCCAGTTTTAACTCTCCATTTAACTATCTCACCTTCAGTAATACCTTCTCCAACATCTGGAAATTTAAATTCATAAGCCATTTTAATAATTCAAAACATCATTAATACCTTTCATAATTCTATCATGATTTGGCATGTAATGTTTCTCTAATTTATACAAAGGAAATATAGTATCAAAACCAGTAACTCTAATTACAGGAGCCTGTAAATCTAACAAAGCTTTTTCATTTATTAGCGCAATCAACTCAGCACCAAACCCAGAAGTCTTAGGGGCTTCATGTACAATAACAACTCTTCCAGTTTTCTTTACACTTTCAATTACAGTCTCAATATCTAATGGCTTTAAAGTTCGTAAATCAATAACTTCAACACTTACTTTCTCTTTTAAACTATCAGCAACTTCATTACAATCTTTAACAACACTACCCCAAGTTAATATACTAACATCAGTTCCTTCTCTACTTATTCTAGCTTTGCCTAAAGGAATTTCATAAGATTCTTTTGGAATATCTTCCTTAATAGATCTATAAACTCTTTTAGGTTCATAAAATATAACAGGATCAGGATCTCTTATTGCGCTTATCAACAATCCTTTCGCATCTGAAGGTGTACTAGGCATTACAACTTTTATCCCAGGAGTATGAATAAAAATATTTTCCATACTTTCACTATGGTGTTCAAGTGCTCTTATACCGCCACCACATGGAGCTCTAATAACTAAAGGACAAGTATATGCACCTCTTGTTCTATTTCTTAATCTTGAAGCATGACTTATAATTTGGTTCACAGCAGGATATAAAAAACCAGAAAATTGTATTTCCGCTATTGGCTTTAAACCAGCAGCAGCCATTCCAATTGAAAATCCAACAATTCCAGATTCAGCTAACGGTGTATCAATAACTCTTTCTTTCCCATATTTTTTTTGTAATCCATCAGAAACTCTAAAAACTCCTCCATCAAGACCAACATCTTCTCCTAAAATAACTACATCCTCATCTTGATTCATCTCTTGAAACAAAGCCTGATTCAAAGCCTCAACCATATTCAAAACATTTTTTTGTTTACTCTTTTTTTTGATTTGTTTTTTCTTCTTTACCATTATTTTATTGTCTTCTTTAATTCCTCTAATTGTTCTTTCAAAAACCAAGGCATCTCTTTATATGTAAATTTAAAAATATCTTCCACGTTCGGTGGGGGATAAGATTCTCCTCTTGCAACGATAGATTCAACTCTTTCAGAAATTACATCTTCAATATCATCAAAATAATTATAATTCTGAATTTTTTTCTTTAACATGTATAATTCTAATCTCAACAAAGGATCTCTTTTCTTCCAAAATGAAACTTCTCTACTTGATCTATATCTACTTGAGTCGTCAGCAGTTGTATGATCTGCCATCCTATATGTAACACATTCTATTAATGTTGGTCCTTCATCGTTTCTTGCTCTTTCTAAAGCTTCTTTAGTTGCTCTATAAACTGCAAAAATATCATTGCCATCAACTTGTATTCCTTTAATACCAAACCCAATAGCTCTCTGAGCTATAGTCTCAGCATTAGTTTGATTTTTCCTAGACAAAGAAATAGCATATTGATTATTCTGACAAATAAAAACAACAGGTAAATTAAAAACACCAGCAAAGTTCATAGCTTCATTAACATCACCTTCAGACGTCGCTCCGTCACCAAAGTAAGTTATACAAGCAGAATCTTTTCCTTGTAATCTTAAACCATAAGCAAAACCAACAGCATGTAAAGTTTGAGATCCAACAGGGACAGCAATTGGAAATGCATTTACGCCAGGTGTTATTTGGTTTCCTCTTTCATCTCCTCCATGATATAATAATGTAAATTCAGCAGGCAATCCTCTTGTAATATAAGCAGGATTTTCTCTAAAAGATGGAAAAAACCAATCTTGATACCCCATTGCATAAGCAGATCCAACAGTAGAAGCTTCTTGACCTTTAACAGGTGCAAAGGTTCCAATCTTACCTTGTCTTTGTAAAGCTAACATCTTTTCATCTAATTTTCTAGATAGTAACATTAATTCATACATTTTCTGTATATCTGATTCCGGAAGTTTAGGAATTAAATTAGGATAAAATCTTCCATTATGTTTTAGAACTTGTAAATACTCTACTTCAAACTTAGCAATAATCTTCTTTACCATTCACACCTCTTTTTTAAAATTATTTTCCTTGAGCCCATGCTTTTAGTTTAGCATATGTCATTGAACCACATACTTTCTTACCTGTTTTAGTATTAATAAAAAAAGGAACTCCTCCACAAAAACCATTATCTGCTTCTTGGAATTTTTTAGCATTAGCAGCATTGTGCCACACTTCTAATTTTTTAATTTTAATTTTTTCTTCTTTTTCTAATTTCTCAATTAACGGTGCCATCTCTACACAATGTGGGCAGGCAGTACCGTAGTATTCCACTAATTCATTTGCCATATAATCACCTCTTTAATATCAATTGTTCTCTCTATATAAATTTTTTCTTTGACATTTTATAAAAGAACTATAATTCTATCTCTAATTGTAATAATAATCTAAAAATTCATTCTCTTTAACAAATTCTCCTGTAACTTCTCCTCCATCTGAATTACTACTGCTACTATCTGCACTACTTGTGTCAGATGTTCCGCTATCACTTCCACCAGAATCTCCGCTACTATCTGAACTACTACTATCACTAGATCCCGAATCGCTATCAGATGATCCACTATCGCTTGAACTAGAACCACCATCACCACTACTAGAACTATCACTTGTTCCTGAATCACTACTGCTATCATCTGGAATATTAATAACTTCTCCATTATCACTTGAATCAGAATCACTGCTTCCACTATCTGGTTCAGTATAAGGTTCATCTACATGCCCACCATCACTACTATCACCACTAAAATCATCTTCATAATAACATGCACATCTCATTCCATTATCAACACAATCTGTTCTACTAGCTCCAGGACATTCATCACTACAACCATCTTTACATTGACTTTCTTCATAATCATCTATAGGACCATCATAAGGTCCTCCTTCAAAATGTTCAACATCTTTACAAATACAAACTCCATTCCTAAAGTCCCATGGTTTTCCTTCAGCTTGACATTGATTAGAACATTGCATTTCACGTTCTTTCAATTCTTCAAACCTCATATTATAATCATCATCTTTAAACTGTCCAAAATCTACACATTTAATGTCAATTGGACATTCATAGCCTTGGCCAGATTCTCCCATTATTGGTTCGTCTCCAGCATGTTCACCAAATTGTGCTCTACATTCTGCTTTCTTAACTTTCCAATCATTATCAGTCATACAAGGACCATCATAATTAGAATCATCAAATCCCTGGAATCCTCTTGTTTGAGAAGAAGCCTTATCAAAACAATTCAATCTTTCATTAGGATCGTTAATTTCCCTACAATTAAAATCAATATTAAATCCTGGACCAGGTCCTCTCCTATCATCAAATCCTGGACCTCTACTTCTCATAAATTTCTCACATTCTTGAGGACTAGTAATTCCTTTTTCTGAACATTCTGGAGCATGTATTTTCATCATAATTTTCTCACAAATTGCTCTTCCTTCTCTCTCATTTTGAACATTCGCAGCTAACAATGCTTCTTTACATTCAGGGGGAGAATGAGTTTCTATCATTACTCTTCCACATTCTTCTCGAGTTGTGACACCAGCTTCAACACATTCCCTAGGTGCATGTAAATCAAATTTAGTATCTCCAACATCTTCATCTAACTCATCAAAAATATCTTGTAAATGGTCTGGCAATTCAGGCATATCTAAATCATCTAATTTCTCACAAGCAATCTCATCTCCTTCTATATCACAAGCAACAGCTAAAGGTGCAGCTTGAGAACAAGCTCTAGAAAATTCAGGATAAGGAATTTCTTCACATTTACAATTTTGTCCAGAAGTTTGAAAACATTGAGACATTATTCTACCAAATTTTTTTGCTTCTATAATTTGTTCTTCAGTTAAATCTTGATGTAATTCTTTATGCCATTTTGGAGAATCATCTTCTGTTTTACAAACTTTATAATATTGTGAAAGATCTAATTTAGACAAATCCCTACATAATTCATTTATTTTGCTAGCAATCTCCGCCGCTGTTGCAATCGAAGTTTCTTTCTTTAAAATATCATCAACAAATTCATCTCCTCCTCTTCTGGGATCTTATCTTCTAAATCTTTTATTACTTTTTTAATCATAGCAGCACTATTCAAGACTTCATCTTTTCTTTCAGGTGAAACTTCTTTCTCTAATAATTCTGCTTTGTCAATATAACTCTTTAGTGCAACTTTAGCAGCTTCAATATTTCCAGCTTCAATCATTAATTTAATCTCATCAATTTTTTCTTCTCTTACCTCAAGCTCATCGCCAAATCGATCAAAGAATTCATCTAAAAAATAAAATGCACTATCTGGAGTAATTCCTCCATCAACAAGATCTACCTCACCTTCAAATTCAACAAAAGTTTCAATAACTACACATTCACCATTTGAAACTCCACATGTAAATTCTTTAGTTGGTGGAAGACATAATGCTGCAGCGACAAAGTCAGCCGGAGCACAACTATCTCCACATTGCAAACAAAGTAAATCATCTTTTTTATCTCTTCTATCATCATAAGGTCCATCATCAGGTCCTCCATAAAAACCACATTTCTCAACACAGCCGAAACATTCAGGATGCTCTCCTCCGACTGCTCCAGGTCCACAATCTCTCCCTGGTACCAATCCTTTGTCAACCATACAACCCACCATACATCTTTCACTATCTCCAAATCTTCTATCATCATCTCTAAAATCTCTTTGAAAATTTTGACCATACACAGAAAAAGCTAAACCAATAATTAAAAGAAATGCAAATAAAAAGACCACACTCTTTTTTAACATCTTATTACAATATATTAATTATATATAAAGTTTCCTCAAAACGATTTTTAGAAAATATTATTAACAATTGATTATCTACAATTTATATGAAACCACATTTTTATGCAATTTTAGCTGCCTTTTTTGCAGGTACAGTTGGAATTTTGGTAAAATTATCTGGAACAGATATCCATCCAATGACTCTAGTTTTTTATAGAGTATTTTTAGCTTTCTTATTTTTACTAATCTTCGTTCCTTTAATAGATAAAAATACATTTAAGATAAATAAAAGTGATCTAAAAACTTTCTTTTTTGTTGGTGTTTTAATAGCAATAGCAATAGCATTATTCACAATTGCTAATACTCTAGCTCCTGTACAAAACGTATTTTTACTTGTTAGTACAGCCCCCTTCTTTGTTTTAATAATAGCATACTTCTGGTTAAAAGAGAAAATAACTTCAACAAAGATAATAACATTAATTATAGCAATTATTGGCTTAATAATAATTAATCCTTTTCAATCAGGATTTGCTTTAGGAAATTTATTAGCTATAATAACAGCTCTTTTCTATGCTTTATTTATAACAGCCATGAGAAATACAGATAAAGATCATAGTATAGGTAGTGTTGTGTGGTTTTTCTTTTTTTCTACATTAATTTTACTACCTTTTCCATTTATTTATGGATTTGGCTCATTTTCCTTAGAATCACTAAAATATATATTATTATTAGGGTTTATTGCAACAGCACTACAATTTTTGTTCTATAATATGGCTCTTAAAAAAGTCGAAGCAGAGACAGATTCTCTAATTAATACTATAGTTTCTCCTATTGTAGCTATAATTTTAGCTGTTTTAATCATAAGTGAACCTCTAAATCTAAGAACTATTATTGGTGGTTCTATACTAGTTTTCTCAGGGATATATCTAGAAACTCATAAAAAGAAGTTGAAACAGGATAGATAAATTTTTAAGTTTTTCTCTGTAGTTACTAATACAAGATGAGACTTACATTCAGTACAGAAAGATTATACACTGAAGCAGAAACAGAGAAAATAGCTTTTTATTCTAATATGTTAAGTGTCTATAAGGAAAAAATGTTAGTTAATCCAAATTCAAAAACTTGTGGCATTACAAGAGAATATATAGAATCTTCAAGAATTCATAGCAAACTGGAAGAGTTTAAGTTTGGAGAAAAATTAATAAACGATTTGGAGGATATGATCTCAAATTTCCAAGAAACCGCTGTTTAACAGTTCTGAATATGTTTTAATAGATATTTCCATAAAAAGAATCTAAAAAAATCTTCTTAAAACAACATCGAATTTTCTTTTATATTCATCTTCACTACCAGAATAAGTTTTTATAACTTTATTAAATCTTTTAATCAGTTCTTCTTTATCAACATGTTTAACTAAAGTTTGGATATCTTCTTCATCTCTAGCATTTAATCTAGAAGTTTTTGTTATAATAATATCAATAGGATTTAATGCTTTAAGAATTATGTTTTCCATTTTTATTATTTCCTTTGATTTTTCTATATAATCTTTAGGTAATTGCTCTGAAAAAATAAAGCCATCTATAAATATATCTACTTTAAACTTATTATCCAAAACTTTCTCAAAATTACCTTTATCTTTTGAATTAATACAAAAATCAATATTAATAGTAGAAGACTTTAATCCTAATAATGTCATTGCAGTGCCTCCTACAGAAACAATTATCATTTCATTCTTTAGTTTTTTATCAATTTCTTCTAACCAGTTTAATAAATCATTTTTCTCTATCATAAATAAACCTCATTTAATTTTTTAAAATCTTTATCAAAAAATCTACCTAATAAATTCCATTTTTTTATTCTTTCTGGAGATGTTTCTTCAAGAAAGTCGTAATCTCCTTCAACTAATAAAGAGATTTCTTTATCCTTACTATTTTTTAGATAATCAAGAAAATCCTCTAAATAATCTAATTTCTTTAACATTATGGCTGTTTCAATTAAATATCCAACCTTATTTTTTATTCCGTACATACTAGAAAGCTCTAATAATTTAAATTTATTAATCTTATTTTTAATCAATATTATTGGTATAGCTTCAATAAATCTAGCATATGGATACTCTGTAAGTATTTTTATTATTAGATTCTCAATACTAATTTTCTTTGCTCTTTTCTTTTTTATAGAGAACATTTCATACCCATAACTATCAAGATTATACTCAATAAAAAAGATATTCTTTCTTTTATCTTTATTAATTTCCCTCAAAATGTTATTTTGTGTTAATATACCTGCAGCTATTAATTTTGGCCTTATTGATCTATACAAGTAATTTTTCTCTATTTGCTTTAGCTTTCTACCTTCCATTTTTCTCACAATCGTATTTATCTCAACTTTCCCAAATATTTTCCTCATTAACTGTTCTTTTATAAGCATAATCATTATTAAGATTATCTAATATATAAGCTTTTCTATAAATAAACCAAAAGGTTTATAAAGAGTAAATACCACTCTATAGTAACAAATAGGAGGTTTCATAATATGGAAACTGAAAATATAAACCAAACTGAAACTGAACAAGTTCAAGAGGAAACTAATCAAGAGGAAACTTCACAAGAAGCTACTCAAGATGAAACTCAAGAACAAACTCCAGAAGAAACTTCAACTGAAGACACAAGCGAAGAATCAACTGAGGAAACTCAAGAAGATAATTCAAATGAAGATTCACAAGAAGATTCAACTGAAGACAGTTCAAATCAAGAGGAATAAACCCCTCTTTTTTTTATTTCAGTAGGTAAATTTAAAAATATTAAAAACACATAAAACTAAGAAAATGACAAGAGCTGATTTAGTTCATCAATGTTAAGAATTCTGATTTACTTAGTTACAATAATAAAAAATTAAACGAAGAAAAGCTATTTAAAGATAATAATTCTAAAAATAGTAATATGAATCTTCAACCACCAAAAGGTATGCGTGATTTCTTACCTAAAGATATGATTAAACGTGAGTCTATTATATCTCTAATTAAACAAATTTTTGAAAAATATGGATTTGATCCTTTTGAAACTCCAATGGTTGAATACGCAGAAACTCTAGAAGGTAAATATGGGGAAGATGAAAAACTTATTTATAAATTTAAAGATAAAGCAGGTAGAAATTTAGCATTAAGATATGATTTAACAGTTCCTTTATCAAGAGTTATAGCTTCTAACAAAGAATTACCTAAACCTTTCAAGAGATATCAAATTTCAAGAGCTTGGCGTTATGATAATGTACAAAAAGGTCGTTACAGAGAAATATGGCAATGTGATATTGATACAGTTGGTTCAAAATCTTTATTATGTGAAGCAGAACTAATCTCAGCATTTATAGAAATCTTAGAAAATTTAAAATTTAAAAAATACTCAATTAACATTAATAATAGAAAAATTTTGGACTCTATAGCAAGATATGCTAATGTAGAAAATAAAAAAATAAAAGATGTATTTGTTTCTATAGATAAATTTGATAAGATTGGATTACAAGGAGTAAAAAAAGAATTAGAATCTAGAAAGATTAAAACAGACTCAGTTAAAAAAATCCTATCAATTATAACACTAGCTGATAAACCAGAATTACTCTTAAACAAATTAGAAAAAATTCTTGGAGAGAATGAAGGTATTAACGAATTACGTGAAATAATTTCTTACTTAAAACAATTAAAAACTAAACCAAAGTACGCTGTTAATTTAACATTAGCTAGAGGTTTAGATTATTACACTGGCCCAATATTTGAAGTTTATGTAGAAGAACCAAAAGTAGGTTCTCTTGGTGGTGGAGGACGTTATGATAATCTAATTGGAAACTTATCTTCTTCAGATAACATACCAGCAGTAGGTTTTTCCTTAGGCTTAGATAGATTAATTGATGTTCTAAATGAACTTAAAATGATTGAGAATAAAAAAACACTAACTCAAGTATTTATATCTAACGTTTCAGAAAAAAATTTAAAATACACTTTATCTATTGTAAATTTATTAAGAGAAAATAATATCAAAACACAATTCGATTTAATGTCTAAAAATCTTAAAAAACAATTAACATTCGCAAACTCTTTAGAAATTCCTTATGTTATAATTATTGGTGATGATGAGGTTTCTTCTAAAAAATTAAAAGTAAAAGATATGAATTCAGGAAAAGAATCAAACGTTACTGTAAACAATTTAGTTAAATTCTTTCAGAAATAAAAACACTTATATATTCTAAAATCTTATTTTAGTAAAAGCAGTGTTTCTATGCATAGTTAACCCTTAATTTTAAAACAAAAATTGGGAAAATACAAATGTCCACATTGTGATCATGAAACTAGCATAAGGATTCAGCACTCAGAAAACACTTTTGTTTATTGTCCAACTTGTAATGTACCAATGCAACTATTATGGGAAGACGTAAAATCTAAACAATTAATCTAGGATCTTCTTTAATTTCAATATTACTTATTTCTGTTCCAATCCCACGACCCATATGGTAAAAAACTTCAGAACCAAATTTGGAAAATAGCTCAAATAAACTTTTTTTCTCTTTTATTTCTGTAATCTTAGCACCTTCGCTATTTGATAAATTTCTAGCAAGACTAATCGCAAACTCTTTATTTCCACTATAGTCAATTAATCCTAACTCAATAGCCTCTATTCCAAGAAAAAACTCTCCAGTCTTTACTCTTTCAACTTCTTTAGCATCTAAAGCTCTTCTTTCTTTAACGAAATTAAGAAAACTATCATGCACAATATCCAATTTCTTTTGTAAAATATTTCTCTCTTCATTAGTTAAATCTTTTAACGGACTACCTAAATCTTTATACTTACCAGCAACTAATCTATTATAATCAACTCCATTCTCATTCAAAAATTCATAAAATTCTAAATAGGAACTTATTACACCAATACTTCCAGTTATTGATAACTCATCAGCTACAATTTTATCAGTAGCAGCAGCAACCCAGTAAGCTCCAGAGGCTCCAATCTCTCTTATTACAGCTACAGTCGGCTTATCTAAATTTAAAATAGCGTTAGCTATTTCCTTTGAAGCTACTACAGTTCCTCCAGGGCTATCAATCTCAAAAACTACAGCCTTAACATTTCTATTCTTAGCTTTTTCTATATTATCTAATATTCCTTGAGCATTAGCCCCACTTCCTTGAAAAGGAATAGTAGAACCAGAAAAAGAAATAATTCCCTTTACTGAAATAACTGCAATTTCATTACTAGATATAGTATCAACATTTTTAGTTAATTTAGACAATCCCAAACCTATAACAAATAAAAGAATTATCACAAGTACAACAAGTAATTGTTTTCTACCTCTATTTTTTTTCTTTAAACCCATAATCATAATAAATATAGATATCTTATAAATATTGTGTTTAATAACCTTTAAATATAAATTAATTCTTAAAATAATAAATGAAAAGGAAAAGGATAAAAAGAGGTAAAAGAACTTATTCTGAAAAGAGGAATGATAAAGTGAATAAAAAATTTATCTTTTTATTAGTAGCAGTAGCATTCATTGCAGTATTAGTTCTTATTCTACAACAAGATGGTTCTAATAATTCTTTAGATCAAGATATTACAGAAAATACACAAGAAACTAATTCAAATACAGTACCTTTAACTTGTGAAGAAGCTTGTAATGGAGATCTTACTTGTATTAATAATTGTGCTGTTGGAGAAGTTAATAAAATACTAACTCAAGATACTGTAAATGTTGAAGAATGTAATTCTATTGAAGAGATTAACATTAAAGAACAATGTGTCGTTAATGTGATTTTAAAAGATGCAAATATAAAAGGGGATCCTTCTGTATGTAATCGAATTCAAGATTCAATTAAATCTCAAAGTTGTAAAGATAATGTGAATTACAATAAAGCTATCTTAAATGGCAACGCTTCACTTTGTAATCAAATATTAAAACAATCTGTTAAAGATTTATGTATAAAGAGTATACAATGAAAAAAATATTATTTTTAATGTTAGTAATATTCGCTTTATCATTTACAGTAGTCCATGCACAAATATGTGATAAAGCTGTAATAGGTCCAACAAATGATGTAATTGATCCATATGAAATAGATTGTGGTGATGCAGATGGTTTTTGTCCAGAAATATATGGTGATTGGTCTACTTGTACGCAAAATGCTTATAATGGAAAATGTACTGCAAATCCAGATCCAGATTGTCCTGGGTATGGTGCATTAAATCTTGTCGTTCCTCCTTTTGTAGAACCAAGAGGGAAAGATCCAAGTAGTAATATAGATTTGTTAAGTACAGTAATTGGCTCTGTGTATAACGGTGTAAATAATGGTATTTTAAGTTTAACTGACAGTATATACACCCCTTTAGAATCTACAACTTGTACAGGAGATCCTTGTACAAATAAGTTTATACAACCCGCTCCTTTTGACGGAGGAGCAATATACACCTATGCATTACAATTTGTTAATTTTGGAGATTCTGCTTCTATTCTTCCAGCTCAAGGGTGGACAACACCTTTAATTATAATAGGGGAATTACACAAACACGGTCAAGGTTCAGGAGCTACTATAGCAAAAGATGAGTATGGTCTTTATAGTGATGTAAGAAAAAAAATCAACATAAAAGTAACAGCATCAAGTGAACTTGGTATAGAAAAAATGTCTTTGTTTTTGTATAGGGAAGATCCAATTGAACCTCCTGGTTCAGGTATATTCGTGCCTGCAAATCCATATGTCGTAAATTGTGGTGATTGTTCAGCAGATCCAGATAATTGCAATAAAATTGGTGAAATTAATATATCTTCAAATCCTCAATCAACATATGAATATGTATTCCCGACAAATTTTGAAGATTTTTCATTTGATACTACAATTTGTAACAATGGAAAATATAGAGTTATAGCAAAAGCTGAAGATAGTCGAGGAAGTGTAGCTGAAGGAGATAGTCAACCATTGGAGTTTACTTTAACTAATCCAGGTGCACCCTTACCTATTGAAAAACCTAGCGAACTATTAAAATTGGTAGTCGTTAAAGTTAAAACATGGATATTAACTTAGAATGGAAAAAAAAGGTTTCGTTTTTACATTTATCTCAATATTATTTGTAAGTGTAATTCTAATAGCGTTTTTAATCCAAGCAACAAATACAACAAGAGTAAAGACAGAAGAATCCAGGGTTAAAGTTGAGACAGTAAACACATTTCTTAAATCAATAAAAAATACACACATTAATAGTGCTATTAAAGCATCATCAGCCAGAGCATTTGAAGCAATGTTAAATTGTGTAAAAGAACAATCAGGACAAGGACAAAATAAACTATATATGAATCCAGAAGAAGTTTTTTATAGTATTGTTAAAAATGCGAATCTAGATGGCCCGGATGTACCGCAGGAAGATAAAGATAAAAAAGATGATTGTGAAGATGTCATAAAAAATACAATGTCCGATGATGGTGATTATGATCCGGGTACTACTCAAGAAGAAAAAGACGAAGAAGATAGAAAGTTGCTTACACTTAGTAACACATTTGAAGAACTAATTACTGCAGCAGATAATATTGGATTAGATTTATCTTTTGATCAAGCTCCTACCTCAATTCAAATAGATATAGATCAAACAGATCCTTGGAATATTGATGTAGATATAGATCAAACAGATCCTTGGAATATTGATGTAGATATAGATCAAACAGATCCTTGGAA
>NZCT01000026.1 GCA_002688355.1 archaeon
TATCTCTCATCAAATCGGTAATAGCCCCATAAACATCATTAACAAATTTGTATCTTTTGTAATTCAATTCAAGTATTTCTTCACATTCTTTTGCTTGTTCAATTTCCTCTAATTCATTACATTCATCACACACACTCCTTGCGTCAGCCCTCTCACAAATTGAGTAATCAAACATATTTCTTTTAGTTCCATATTTAGTTTTACACCTTTCACAATAGTTAGGAATTTCTCCTATTTCAGTTTCCATTCTATCTCTTGTGTCTTTTGTAACTACGATTGTGGTATGTTCTTGGTCTGATTTCATTATTCTACCTCCTCTTTTAATTCTTTTGCTTGTTTTGTTAACATTTTATTTTTCCTCCATTTTTTTATAAGGTTTAAGTTCCTTTTTTAATTAAATTGTTTAAGCAAAAAGGGTTTATAAATGTTACTATTATACTATAATATATTATACTATTTAAATACTTTTATCTTAATTGTATAGTTACAACACTTTCATATATTCTTCTGATATTAACTCATCACTAAATACACAATTAATACTACAATAAATATTATTATTAATTACCCAAACTAACTCATCTTCTTGTAATTTATTTTTACATGAAATACATTCATTAATAGTTATATTTGAAACATTAGTAACTAATTTTTTAGTATGTTGTTGAAATAAATTATTTTCCATATTTATTTTTATTATGACATTTAGAACAATATTTTTGAAAATTACTAATAGGGTTAAATTTTTTTTTACATATTCCACATATTTTTTTTCTTTTCATTTGACTATGAGTGGGGTTTTTGCAAGACCCCAAACTTGTTCACTTAATTAAAAAATAAAAAAAATAAAAATTATTTTAGATTTTATTGAAGATCCTCTAATGCTTTTTCTACATGTTCTTTGAAAATAGTTTTCTTCTTATCTTCAATTGCTAAATCTTTAGATTTAGCAACTACTTTTTTAGCATATTCTGATATAGCTTTTTTCAAAGTTTCAACTGTATCTGGTTTTGAATTTAAACTACTTGTACTCAAAAAATATTTCACTGTAGATGTATTAACTTCTGACCCCATTTTAACTATATGCCTTTATTGTTAAATACCCATCTTTGCCTTCTACTAATTCAATATCTTTGCCTTTTGTATAGTTAAGATTTGTAGCATTTAAGAATTGTAAGACATTTGCAACTGCTGAACCTTTTTGTATATTATCTTCTTTATCTAAATTATACCATAATCCTACAGTTTTAAGTTCTTCTTTATTAGCACCAGTCAATATTTTTGCTGAAGATATTTTTAAAGAATTTTCAGCATCAGAATGTTCAACTATGAAAACTACTTTATCACTCTTAGCTTTTTCTACGTATTCAATTTCTACATCTTTAATCTTTACAATTCCAGCTTTCAATCTTTCAGTTTCTAAATTTCCTACTCCTTTTGAGAGTTTGTCTTCATTATCCATTTTATTCTTCTATGTCTTCTTCAGATTCTGAACTTTCTAATTCTTCTATATCTTTTGATTCATTTTCTATAGTTTTTTCAATTTGTTCTTGTGACATTTTTTAACCTCCTTTAATTTAATTTATCTCCTTTAAGAGTATTTAATAAATGTTGAAGATATACAAAAGTACTAATATGCCATCTTTTAATAAGGTTTTTTTTTCTGACTGTAGAAGGTCTTTTTCTAATACCTCTTTTAACTATAAATTTTTTGTCAATTCTTCTTCTATAAGGAATTTTTCTTTTAATTTCTAATTCTGTATCTTCATCTTCCATAAAACTTTCCTTAAAATTTTTAAAAGAATTTACTTCATATTTTATTTTTTTAGTTGGTTTCATCTTAATTCTATATAATGTTTAGATTTATACTCTAAAGTAGCAGAAATTACCCTACCATGCCTTGTTCCACCAATTCTAATATCATCAACATCTCTTTGTATTTCTTCTAAAGTTAGTTTTTCAGCATCGTATAAGATTCTAACATTTACTTCTAATTTTGTCATTTTATTCTTTTATTTCCTCCAAATTTTGACAATTACATGAAGTACAATAAGGTATGTCATCATCATTATCAAAGATTAAATTACATCTTTTACATCTAAATGATTTCATATTATCTCCTATTATTTTTGATAAATCAATTTCAACTATATCTTCTTGTTTTAATTTTAACATATTTTTTATATTTGCAGGTACTATAGTATATAGACTTGATCCTACCTTAATTATTTTAGCTGTGTATTTCATTTTTGATTAATAGAATAAGAATTTAATTCTATTTAAATCTTTATAATAATTCTAAAGTAAATACAAATAGTATTAAATTAATCATAAATAAACACTATCTTACGTTTAACTACATTTTACATAATTATACTAATAATTTTTCTAAAACATCAAAATCTTTAATCTAAAATTCAAATAGTATGTATTTAAGAATTACTTTGTACGTTGATAAGATTGAAATAGTTGGAAGTAGATAGAAAGAAATTTTTTTTAATTGTTAAAAATTATGACAACTACTAGTTTTAAAATAGTTTGAATCTAATAAAAAAAAATGAGATTTTACATCAAAAATTATAATACTTTCCCCTTCAGTATAATCTTATAATTATTATTTACTTGATTTACAGTAAGAGACTAAGTAGAATTACGTTATATGATTATAAATCATTATAACTAGAAGAAGGCATGATCAGTTTAACGCATTAAAAATATATTTTTTATTTATTCATTTAGTCTTAAACCCGAAATTCTAGTTCCAGAAATCCATGTAGATGAACCATCTAAAGTTTTGATTTTTTCGTCTCTCCAATTTTCTAATTTTATTTCAAAACCCAATTTTTTTAATTCTTTACTTACTATAATTTTAGATTCTTTAGAATTAACACATTTAGAATATTTTGAATAAAATTCATCAAAAAGAGTTTTTGCATTATAATCAGTCAAATCACAAAAATTATCAATAAACTTTTCAATATTTGATTTTGAAGCTTCTTGATATTGTTTAATTCTTTCACTTATACTTACATCTCCAGTAAATCTTCTATTTCCCCATAATTTTTTTGCTATATTTAAAGATTTTAATGCTAAATTTTCAAATTCTTCATCTGGTATTTGATTAAGAACATCTTTTTCTTTTTCAAATCTTTTTAGAAAATTTATTTTTCTTACTCTTCTTCCAAAACCATCATTTTCATCTACTTTAAAAATTTTATTAGTAGGATATATGAATTTCCCATAATTTGTAAAATTAAAAGATTCCCCACCTTTAATTTCTGCAGATATAGGATCTTCCCCTGTTGCCTGATTTATTAATCCTGAATTTTTTAAATCATTAACATTTGAAACTTCACTCATAGTAATTAATAATTTTTTATACCAATTTTTAGTTTCAAATCTAGAATTTTTATTTATTCTATCTATAGAAGTTGCTACATAATTCATATCACCAATAAATTTAATAATTAAATTTACAAATGTTGATTTTCCATATCCTGGTGGAGAATAAATAAAAAAGAATGAATGAATAAAATGTTTGGGTACTAAAGTAAATGCTATAATTTCATATAATTTTTGTTTATCTTCCTTACCTACCCAATTTTCAAATAATTTATCTATAATAGGAGTTTCTTCATTTTTTCCTAATTTCCAATTAATTGGATTAGATACAAAATATTTTGGAGATGCTTTAAATTTTTCACCTGTTTCTATATCATATATCATATCTTTAAATTGTATCCAAGAAGGTTTAATTTCTTGTGGTCTTTGTTCTCTGCCAACTTGTTTTAAAGCATCTAAAATTTCAGTTTTATTTTTTGAATTAGTAGTATCTATATATGTTAATTTTCTTATAGAATTTAATAAATCTATTTCATCTTTTTCTACCCAACAAAAATTATTAAAATCCCAAAACCAAAATTGATGTTTTCTTTCATAATAGATAGGTTGAACTTTTATAAATTCTTCTGCTTGATTTATTCTTTCAAAAACAAATGATAATTCAGGATTTTTATTTGTTATAGTTGTTTTTTTTATATGTTGCAATCTATGTTCTTTTAATTTATCAGTAATACCAGCTTTATCTACTAGATAATCTATAGCTTCTTTAGTATTACATTTTTTATTATCTTTAATCCAACTAATTATATTCCAAGATCCTTCACAATGAAAACAGTGAGCAGTTTTATTATTCCATCCTAAACATTTTCCACCTTTTGAAGTATGAAATGGACAATTTGAAGGATTTTTAGTTATATCAACACCAAAATCAGATAAAACATCTTCTAATTTTATTAATGATTTTAATTCTTCAATAAAATTAGTATTTATATTTTTAATAATTTTTTTTTCGATCTTATTTTTTATTTTTTTATTATAAGGTTCTAATAAAGCTTTTATTTCTGCATAATCAATATACTCAATATTAGAATTATCAATTATTTCATATTTATTTCCATTAGGATGTATAGAATCTGGACCTACTACTTGTTTTCCTTTTCCTTGTATATCTATTATAGTATCAAAATTTTTATTAAATATTTTAAAACTTTCACTTTTATCACTAAAAAAATATTTATGCAATAATCCACTACCAGTTTTAATAGTGAAAGTATTTGGTAATTTTTTAATAATTTCTTCTTGTATTGTTTTATCATCAAAATCAAGAATTATTAAATTTTTTTCTCCACCACCAATAATACCATAATTTCCTCCATTTGCAATATGTGTCAATAATTCAGGACTATTATATTTTATATTTTTAGTAGGCCATTCTTTTTCAAATGGTTTTTTACTATTTTTATCTAATAATACAAAATTTATATATTCTTGTTGTAATTTATCTGGAAGTTTAATTGTCATTCTTTAATTTTAAATTTTTTATTTCTTGTATTTTATGATATTCACAAAACCAATATATCATCTCCTTTATAGATAATGCATTTTTAATATTAAAGAATTTTCTTATTTTAGTTTCTTTAATATTACACTTATAATAAATTAAACATGATTTTCCTCTAAGATATTTTTCATAATTTTCTTTTGGATTTAATCCATAATAATGTTTTTGAATTCCATTATAAGTTAGTCTATTTTTTCTTTTATGAATTAAATCCATTAAACCAGTATCACATACTGGACAACTCCAATTTAGATTTATAATTCCATAACTATATATAATATTATTTGACATATTATTCTTTTACCTCATCTGTTTTAATTTTTAGAATACGATTCCAAGGAAGAAAAATATCTTTATTAGGTTTATTTTTAAAATGAAAAGTTATTCCAAATTCATCTTTCTTAATAATTACTACATATTGATTTTTTATCGTATCGTCGTCGTCTTTATACGAAACGAATGCATCACCTACAAAATTTTTATCTACCATCTATAATCTACCCCTCTTTGTTAAAAGAGAATAGTTACTATAATATACATCTATTTATAAATTTTTACCAAGGTGAGTTATTATTTTATAGTAAATAATGATAATAGTAACATTTATAAATACTATACACTATACACTATGCTATGGTAAAATCAAGAAGAATTATAAAAAAAGAAATTGAATATTATGATACTTGTAAAATATGTAAAAAAGAAATAAAAGGTTCTACAGAAAATCAAGTTAGATATAATTTAGATATACATGTCAAATCATGTAAAGAAAAAATTAAATTTTTAAAAGCTAAAAAATGAATAATCAATTAAAAAGAATAAATGATCAAAATTTTATAAAAGAAAAAACATGTCAAATAGAAGATTGTTCAGAAAAATCAGTAGCTATAATATTAAATAAATTTTACTGTAAAGAACATTATTTAAAAATTAAATATAAATTAAAAGAGGAAAATGATTTATGAAACTTGAAGAAGAATATGATAATGGAGGACTTACAAAAAAAGGTTTAAAACAAAGAGGTTATTAAATGAAACTTAAAAAAGATGTGAATGGAATAATTGTGAAAGGGGAGGATTATGAAATTACAATTGCAGAAGATGGAAATTTCAAAGAAATTTGGTTTATAGGAAAAGCAAGAGTATGGCAAGAAAAAAAAGAAGAGGATCATCAATGAAAAATAAAAAATATACTACATTTGAATATTTATATTATTCTTTGTTGTTTGCAGGAATAATAGTATTTTTATTTGAATTTTTATTCTGGAATTTTAGTTGGTTTGCTATAAGATTATGGATAGTTTTTTCTTTAATATTATTTTTTATATGTAAATATATAGAATTAGATACATGATATGTGAAAATTGTAATAGACCTTATTGCTGTGGTGAGGAATGTAATTGTTTAATTGAAATTGAGGAAAAAGAAGATGAATAATAAAAAAATACAAAAAATACAAAATATTTTTATAACACTTTCAATATTATTTTTATTTTGGGCAATAATTAATAAACATTTTTTTTATTATTTTTTATTTTTCTTTACAGTATTTATGATAATAGTTTTTTTTCTACAAAATATGAAAAAGGAGGATAAAGATGAACCCATTACAAGGAATAATGAATTGGTGGTGGAACCAAAATAAACTTGAGAAAATATTATTTATTTGTTTAATTATAATATTTTTATTAATAATATTAATTCCAAAAGTTTTAGCTACACCAATTACTTTAACAGATTTAAATTTTACAACTACATCAAATTGGTGTGAAAATATTTCTTATGAAGTTGAAATTATGCCTCTTGATATAAATGGTACCTTTGTATTAATTAATGAAGCAAATATTTCTATGTCAGAAGTTAAAGTTATTTGGGGTTCTGTATATTATGAAGGAAATAAGATAATTACTTCTGGTTTAATTGAACCAAATACTAATAATCCTCAAACAACTAATTTATCAATATTAGTAGGTCAAGAAGGTAAAACTATACAAAAAATTCAAGAAATTCAGATAATTGAAAAGGGTTGTAATAAATTAAATGCTGAAGATTGGATTATTAAAATTGAAAAATGGATTGATAAACATATCCAATCAGTATTGATTATTTTTTATATCATTTTGATTATTGCTGCAATTTTAATATTATTTAGAAAAAGAGATTAAATTTAATTATTTAATAATTCCTACATTATGTATATTTATTTTAATTACAATTTTGATAATTATAAGAAATATAGAAAATAAATAAATTTATAAATTAAATTATATTAATAATATTTAAAAGAAGTGTAAAATGGATAAACAAGCAAAAACAGCAATTTATAGTTTTTCTGTATTTATTATAATTGCAAGTATGTTATTTTTAATTCATCCTGTTAAAAGTGCAGAAGAACCTTGGACAATTCAAGGAAATTCTGTTTATGTGAATGATTCAAATATTTATATTAACATCACACCACATACAAGCAATCATCCAAAAATTGAATTTAAAACACATTCTTGGAGTGGAAATTTAGATTTGGTTGTTGGGTTTAACACAACTGAAATTATGCCAAAAGGGGCTTATACAAATCCTCATCAAGGTAATATAACAAGGAAATATATTTGTAATTATGAATTTAATTTCACAACTTCACCAAAATTTGCAACTTGTTTTAAGCAATATAATTCTACAATAAATAATCAAACAA
Source organism: archaeon (assembly GCA_002688355.1). Classification (GTDB taxonomy): domain Archaea; phylum Nanobdellota; class Nanobdellia; order SCGC-AAA011-G17; family GW2011-AR20. The sequence goes on from NZCT01000026.1 coordinate 7,595, forward strand.
ACGAAACAGAATTAAAGACAAAAATATTATTTAATCATAGTTTTGAAACAGAGAATTCAACAACAAAAACAATAACTTGGTTTGAAGAAGCAGAAGTTTGGGATGATATTTCTGGTGATTTTAATTTAATTGAACAGGAAATGTTGGGTTTTGATAAATGGTATTACAAGCAAGGAATCAATGCTAATGCAGGACAAATATATAAATTAAAATTAGATTTTGAACATCAAACATTAGGAGGAAGCAATAAATATTTCTTTGGATTCAAACCATCAAGTCAGACAATTCAACAGGCAATTGATTCAGGAACTTTTTATTATATAGACCCTTGGACAGAGAGTTGGAATGCAAATATTGTTAGTTATTATAATTTTACTCAAACAAGTGGAAATATATTAGATGCAGTGACAGACACAGGCAATGATTTGGCAACAATTTCAATAACTCGTGGAGTAACAGGGCAAATTGGAAATGGTGTTGCAACTATTTTATCCGCAGGGCAAATAAAAGATAATGTGACAGGTTTTCCACAGACAGATGGAAATTTTAGCATTAATTTTTGGAGTAAAGCAGAAACAGCAGGGGCGAATAAACATATTATTGGTTGGCAAGATGCTTCTGGTGATGGTGATAGAATTCAGGTTTGGATTGATGGGGGTAATTATTTTATCAGAAGTGATGGCACAGTTGTTTCAAGTATATCAACAGGAGTTGCACCAACATTATCAAGTTTTGAGATGGTAAGTGTTCTTTATGATGCAGATGTAAATAATTTATCATTTTGGATTGATGGTGTTTATAAAAGTTCAGTATCAAGCACATTCACAGCACCTGCAGGAAATTGTTTTTCAATAGGAAAAAATTGTGATAATAATTATGCTTATAATGGAACAATTGATGAATTGGGAATTTGGAATAAAAGTTTAACACCAACAGAACTTACTAATATTTATAATGCACAAAAAGATGGTTTTGTTAATGGTTCTTATACAGCAGATTTTGGAGATACAACATCTCCAACATTTGATGAAAACCCTTCAAATCTTTCAATTATTTATGGAACATCAGTAAGTCAAGAAATTAATGGTTCAGATGAAACTGAATTTGATAATTATGCAATTAATTTTACAGAAAAATATACAATAGGATTTACTTCTGGAGTTTTAACAAATACTTCTGAACTTAAAGTTGGTGTTGATTTAATTAATGTTACAATTAACGACACTGCCAATAATATTGCTTATGCAATTATGAGAATTGAAGTAAATCAAAGTACTGAAGGATTTTATATAAATATTAACGATACTTCACCAACAACATTTGGAGAAACTTTATTAGTTTCAAGTAATGATACTGATGGATTTATTTTATATCAAAATGGTTCTATAATTACAAATGCTTCTGTTTTAAATTTAGGTACAAGTACATATAATTTTACAGCAATAAGAAATGATACTGCAAATTATTCAAATGTTATTTCAACAAGTATATTTCAAATAAATCAAAATACTGAAGCTTGTAATGTTGTATTTAATGAAACTTCTCCTGTAACTTATCCAACAACACCTTTAGTTTCATCTGATTGTACATCTGGTTTTATTCTTTATAGAAATAATTCAATAATTACAAATAATACTCAAATAGCTTTAGGTTCTTCTACTTATAATTTTACTGTTATAAGAAATGATACTACAAATTATTCAAATATTTATGATGAAGAAACATTCCAAATAAATAAAGGAACTTTAATTGCTTTAATTAATTCTTCTACAGGAAGTTTTACAATTGAATTAGGAACAGCAGTAAATATTTCTTATAATGAAACAATTATAGGAGATGATGATGTTAATTATACAATGTACAATGATTCAATATTTATTTTAAATAATACAGAATTTAATGATTCAATAGGAACATATCAAATTGTTGTAAATTCTACTGGTGGAGCAAATTATTCATCTAATATAAATATTTCAACTCAAGTTTTAACTTATCAAGATACAACTGCACCAACAATTACTCTTCCTGTTTATACAAATGCAACATTAAAGAAAAATACTCAAACTTTAACATTAAATATTTCAGTTTTAGATTTTGGTGGATTTACAAATTCTGTATGTAATGTAGATATTAATGGAACAAATCAAACATTTGATGTAGATGCAAATAATTGGTGTAATTTTACAGTTGGTAATTTAACAAATTTAGCAGATGGTAATAGTACAATAAATGTTTATGTAAACGATACTTCTAATAATCGTGGATTAAATAATTCTTTTGTTGTATATATTGATACAATTGCTCCTATATTAACAATTAATAATCCTACAGGAGTAGATGAAACAGCTTCACCTACATTATTTAAAATTACTACAAATGAAATATCAAGTTGTATTTATTCTACAAATGGAGGTTCAAATACAAGTTTAACTACTTCAGATAATTTAACACACACAAAAACAGAAGATCTATCTGAAGATACACATACTACAACATTTTATTGTAATGATACAATTTTAAATTCAAATTCAGATTCAATAGAATATTTATTTAGAAAAATAGGTATGACAGGTGGAGGAAGTGGTGGAGGGGGATTTGGAGGTCAATTTTTAATAAAAGAACCAAATATCACACTTATTTCTTTGGAAGATGAAGTTGTAGCTGAAATTGAACAAAAACCCTTACAAGTAACTATTTTAGATAATGTTGGTGCATGGGAATTAAATGAATATATGATTTATTTAGTATTTCCTACTTTATTCATATTTTTACTTGTATCAATATCTTTTATGGTTAGAAGAAAATAAAAACATTTATAAATATTAATTAATATTAATATTTAAAATGTTAAGAAAAAAGAATATTGATGAGAAAACAAAACCTTTTACTTCTGTAATAATAAATATACCTTGTAAAATAAGTATATGTGGAGATAAAGCTACAGAAGAAGAATGGAAAGATTTTTTTAAAGATAAGAAAAATTCAGAAATTTCAAAATCTAAATTTTTCTGGAGAAATTTTAAAAAAGATTTAGGAAGAGAGAATTTTGATAATTTTATTAATTCTGATTTTTTAACAAATTTTTTAGATACATATAAAAAAGAAAGTTTAAATGCTTTATCAGAACTTAAGAAACCATTACTTATGCCTAGTTTATCTGAATATTATCTTTTCATAGTTGGTCGTAATAAAGAAAAAAATAAAAATAAAAAAGAAGATGATAAAAAACAATAAATATTTATTAATAATTTTGATAAGTTTAATATTACCTATAGTTTCAGCTAATGGTTTAACTTTAATTAATCAAACTAGTTTTGATGTCAATAAAACTTTTAATATAAATAAAAATATAACATTTCAATTAAAAAATGAAGAACCTGTTATATTTAAAAATATAAATTTTGAAGAAAATACATATATAGCTATGAATAAAATTGATAATCTTTCTAGTGGTTCAACTATAAATGTTACTGCAACTATTATTTCAGATAGTGATTTTTCAGGAACAGTAAAATTAAAAGGTTTTTATGAATCTCAATTAGGTAGTCAAAATTTAACTCATTTTATTAATGTAAGTTATACAAATGGATTAACTAAATGTGATTTTTCAATAACTAAAGGAGATTCTATTAATTGGAATAATTTAATTAATATTTCTACTGGAGATATTAAATTAATGAATGCAGAAACATTGCAAGAAGTTACAACAATAAGTTATGGAACAAATTATTCTCAAATATTTGAAACACCAATATCTTTTCCTTATTATTTTTCAAGATATGGCTTTAGATTTACAGATATTTGTACAATTACTGTACTTGATACAAGTGGATTAATAAATGATCCAAATTTAGATGCTTTAATTACATTGGATATAGAAGTAGAATATGAAGTAACAGATATGGAATTAACAGTTTTAACTACTAATTATTCTATGACTCCAAGTCAAACAAAAGAAGATATTTTATCAGTAAAAAATATTGGTTCTAATATTGCTAAAAATATAAAGTTATCTGGAGAATGGATATTATTTTCTACTAATAATTTTGATTTAGATCCTGGTGAATCTAAAAATATTGGTTATACTATTGTTCCAAATATTCTTTTAACAAATGAAACAAATAAAACACATTTAAAAAATATTTCTATTGAAGGAAATTTTCTTACTTTAGAAAAAAATATAAGTATTTTTATTCATTATATGAATCTTGGTAATAGTTCTGAAATTAGTGCTTCTTTAAAAGAATTAATGGAAAATTATGCAGAAATTATTAAAGCATATTGTAATGATTATCCAGATGAAGAAGTTTGTTCAAAACTTATTGAAAAAATTATAATTGGTGAGGGATTAAATGAAACAGGAGGTTTATCTTTAGATTTTGTTAAAGGTTTTATTGATTTTATAGATCAATGGACATTACAAAATAATAGAAATAAAGAAAATCAATTAAATATGTCAAGTAAAATAGATATGATTGTTAATAGTTCAAATAGTACAAATAATGAAGTAATTTCAATAAAAGAAGATGTTAAAGGAACAACAAGTGGTTTATATTTATTTATCATATTAGTTATTGGATTAGGAGTTTTAATTCCTTTATATTTTGTAGTTGAACATTTTAAAGTAAAAAAAGAACAAGAATTAGTAGGTAAATATTATTAAAATGAGATTAAAATTAAAATATTCAGAAATTAAAGATTATTCAAAAGAAGAATTATTGAAAATGAAAAAACAAGCTAAAATAGGTTTAATGAATGGTGAAATGTTTAGTACAAAAAGAGAAAAAGGAATATCTCCAAAAGAAACAAGAAAAAATATTGCAAGAATAAATCAGAGGTTAAAAGAATTATAATGGAAGAACATAAAGAAGAACATATTGAAGAAAAAAAAATAATTAAAAAATCTTCATTTAAATGGTTAATTGTAATTGGTGTTGTGATAGGATTAACTATATTAATAATAATTGCTTCACAAAATACTGATTTAAATGTTACTTGGATAATTTTAATTGGTTTAACTATTATTTTATCTGGAGTTCTTGGATATTTTGGATTTAATTTATATTCAAAATTTAAAAAACTTGAAGAACAAATTAAAGATCCTTCAGAATTACCAAAACCGATTAATGATGAAGAATTATTTAACATAGCTAATAATTCATTAACTAATCCTAAATATGCAAATCATATAGATCGTTTTGTTGAAGAAGAATATAGAACAATTGGGGGAAATTTAATTAAATTATATAAAATAGAACCTGCTTATGATGGTAAAATAGCTTATATTATTATTAATGCTAATTATCCTGAAAGAAAGAATGTTTTATTTGATCCATCTATTAGAGAATTAAATATGAAATTAAATTTATTATCAACTATTCCTGAAAGAAAACCAGATACAGAAGTTCAAAAAATTAAAAATCCTTTATTAGGTTCTGAATCAGAAACAATTAAAACTACTTATGGAAAAAAAGATAAAGAAAAGAAACATAAGGAGGAAGAAATAAAATGATTGGATTATGGTTTGTAGGAATTTTATTTTTTGCTTTAATTATGGGATTAATTATGTATCTTGTTCATATAAAAAGAACTGAACATGAACCAATGGATTATACTCTTGTAGATAATTTTATGTCACAATATACAAAAGGTCATTCTCAAGGAATTTTATTAGAAGTAATTAAAGGTAAAAAAAGAGATGGAATTGTATTTATGCCAAAAGATGTAGATTATATGAGAAAAATAAAAAATAAAGAAAAATTAGAAATTAAACCTCAAACTATTTATGTTTCAAAAAATAAAATAATTTTATTACCAAGAGGAACTTGGTCAAGTGAAAGAAATAGAATGATTGTTCTTCCACCTTATCCTGAAAATTTTCCAAGAGATTTTACACAAACTCCTTTTGGAAAACATTTAGCTAAATTAACAGAAGATCTTAATGCAGAAGATACAGTTATAGAAGTTCAAAGAAAAAGAATTGATGTTGAAAATGAATTATTACATAAAACAGAAGGTGGAGATAGAATGAAAGAACATTTAATAACAGATAAAGAATTAACTAAAGATTTTTATAAAAAATTTACAGATGCAAAAGAAGATAAAAAAGGTACAAGTTATACTCCACCCCATACAGGAGGTTAATAATGAGTAAGAAAACAATTATTATTTTTTCATGTGTAATAATTATAGCTAGTATATTATTTGCAGTTTGGTATTTTTTTGAACTTCCAATGAATAATAAAACAAATAAAAATGCTAATTTAACAATTTCTGCAGTTGATAGAAAAATTCAAGATATAAAAATAAATACAAAATATATTATTAAAGGAAAGAATTTTGATTATTTAAAATCTGGAGAAACTTTAAAAGAAGGTTATGTTTTAGAAAATCTTCCTTCAAATCAAACTTATATAATATATAATGAAAATATTAAAAATCAAACATATTATAGAATAGAGAAAGAAATAATTATAAATGAATATAAAACCTATCAAATAAAAATACTTTTAAATAAACCAGGAAAGGTTTTTATATTTCATGAAGGAGAATTTGGTATAGATAAAAATTTAACATTAATTTTAAATTCAACAGATTATTATCAAAAACCTATAATTTGTATGAAATGGTCTTTACATATTGTAAAAATAGATTTGAATATTTCAGAAGAATCTTATGAAAATATTCAACAATCAAATTATCCAAATTATGATAAATGTATAGTTTTAAAAGAATCTTTAAATAAAGGTAGTAAATTTCAAATTCCAATAAATTATCTTCAATGGGGATTATTAGATGAAAAAGATCATATTAAATTTTTAATAATGGATTCTGAATTTATAAATGGAGAATATATTACTCAAATAGATAATAATGATATTGGTGAAGAAAATAAAGAATATATAATTGATTTTTAATTATTAATAATATTTATAAATCATCAAATATTAATAAATATGAAAATGGTGTCAATTAAAAATAAGAGAATTTTAAATATGTTGATTTTGTCTGGTGTATTAATTGCTGTAATGTTATTAGCTTCATTAACTTTAAGTTTAATAAAAGGTGGTTTTGATGAACCTAATGTTCTTGCTCAATTTCAATATTATCAAATTATTGGTACTGGATTCTTAATGGGTGTAATTATATTTTTTATAATTGAATTATTTATATTAAAAGATGATAATAAATTTGGAAATTCATTGGGTTTTTCTTCATTGGGTGAATTTCCCGCTATACCATTATTTAAAAGATTTACAATTCTCCAAATAACATTACTTTCTATAATTTTCTTCGGTATTTTAGGAATACTTAATTTTACTCTTACAGATCAAAAAACATTTACGGGTGTTGGAACTTTATCTCAACAATTTACAGCTACTGATTCTATATTATTTAGCTCATTTGTAATTCCTATAGCAGAAAATCTTGGTGCGGCTTTTGTAATTGTAGTTACTTTTTTTATATTAAGATATTTAGGAAGAAAATATGATTTTGGTAAAGGAACATTTTCTAGTTTTGCTTTAATATTAATTCCTATAATTACTGGATTATTTGGTTTAGCTTGGCATTTATGGAGATATTCAGGTAGTGAATTAGATTTAATTACAGTATTTATATTTTGGACTATAGGTGGATTTATAACAGTAGTTACAGGAGTATTTACACCATTTTGGATTATGCATTTAAATAATAATCTTTTATTTGATTTATCACGTTTCTTTTCTAATGAAACAGTTTTAATAACAGCTGTAGTAATTTCAGTTATAATGGTAGTAGTATATGTATTTGTATATTCAGGAAGATTATTAGGTGGTAAAAAAGTAGAAAATGTTTAATTTTAAAAGAGGTATATTTGCTTTAATTATAATGTTAATTCTTTTTTCATCATTTGTTATTGGAACATCAATGTCAAAAAATAAAAATCATATAGAAGAAATATCTCATATATGTTATACAGATATTAATCCATCAAGATATTTTGGTGATGACAATAAATCTTATTTATGGAAAGTTAATGATTTTCCTATAAAATCAGATAACAATAATAATTTAATTATAATTAATCAAGAAGGAAAAAAGATTTATGGAAGTCATGTGAAAGGAACAGGTTCAATGAAACCTTCAATAGGTCCATATTCTATTTATCTTTATATATTAAATTTTACAGAAGAAGATATTCATATTGGAGATATTGTTGTAATAGAAAGAGAAGAAGAAAATAATTTGATTCATAGAATTGTAGAAATCACAGAAGAAGGTTATATTACAAAAGGAGATAATAATAATTTTAGAGATTTTCAAGTTTGGAATTTTGAACAAATAAAACAAAAAGTAGTAGGGGTTTTATATTAAAATGAAAAAAATTTTATTAGTATTAATTTTAGGAATTTTTATATTATCTTTAATAAATCCAATTATTGCATTATTTAATTATTTAGGAACTAGTTTTTCTGTAGCAAGTGAAGAATCAGCACCCACTGGAATTGATTGGAATGGAACTTATTTTTTTATAACAGGAACTCAGAGAATTTATGGATATTTTGAGAATGGAACTTTTATTGATTCATTTAATTTTTCAGTTAGTGAAGTATCTTTTCTAAATCCAACAGATTTATCTTGGAATGGAACACATTGGTGGTTAACATCTTTTGAAAATATTACAGTGTGGGATTCTAATTGGGTATATACAGGTATAAATTTTGTAGCACCTGGTAGTGCTAATTATCAAGGTATTCATGACAATGGAACTTATGTTTTTGTTTCAGAATCAGGTTTAGATAGAATTTATGGTTTTTTTCAAAATGGTACATTTATTTCAAGTTTTAATTTTAGTGTTTCTTCTGAACAAGGAAGTCCTAATCAAATAAATAGTAATGGAACTAATTGGTTTTTAATAGGACAAACTCCTAATGTAGTTCATGTTTATCATCCAAATTGGTCTTATACAGGAAATTCGTATACTTTATCTGAAGATACAGAATTCAATGGTTTTACTTATATTAATAATACTGATAAATGGTATGCTATAGGAACTCAAACTGATTCTGTTTATCAATATACTGGATTTAATAGTTCTACACCTGTTGTAAATTTATTAAATCCAACTAATAATCAAAAATTAATTTCAAATACAGTTATATTTTCTGTATCATGTTTAGATGGTAATAACCTTGTAATATTAAATAATTCATTATATGGAAATTGGTCTAGCGGATGGCATTTAAATTTTTCAAATTCTTCTTCATTTAATAATACTGAAACTAATGTTTCAAGAGAAATTCCAGATGGACATTATTTATATAATAATTTATGTAATAATAGTGATAGTATAAGTGCATTTAATTCTTCTAATTTTACTTTTTCAATAGATGCAACTTTTCCAAAACCTCAAATAAATTATATAAATACAACTCAAGGAAGTCAAACAATTTATTTACATGCAAATCAAACAGATATTAATGAAGATAATTGTTGGTATTCAATTTATAATTCAACTGGTGATATAGATATTGCAACAACTGAAAATACATCATTTACTTGTAATGTAGAAAAATCAGATACTGTTAGCGATTATGGAACATTTACTTTAAGAATTTGGTCAAATGATACATTTGGAAATGAAAATTCAACAGTACAAAATTTTACAACTAGTACTACTATTGGTGGTGGAGTAGCAGGAGGGGGAGGAATTGTAATTATTGGAGAAACAAATGCAACAAAATGGATAATAACTACTTCAGCAGGAACAGAAAAATATGAAATTATTAAATTAAAAAGTGCAAGTAGAAAATTTACTATATTATTTGAAAATCTTGGAGAAACTACAAGAACTATTAAATTAGAATGTGAAGATATTTTAGGAAATATGTGTAGTTATTCTAATTATTCAACAATAGAATTTGAATTACCTGTTTCAAAAGGAATAAAACATAGTGAATCAATTACAATAGATTTTCCAGAAAATATGGCAAAGAAAACAGAAATATTAAGTATTAAAGCTAGAGATGATAGAGGAGTTATTCATTCAGTTACTTTAGAAGCAAGATCTGCAGGAATTTTATCTACTATTTTTGTTAAATTAATTTCTACTAAATTAATAGGAAAAATTCATTTTCCTTATTTTTTATTATTTTTATTTATATGGATTGTAGGAGGATTTGGTTCAAATAGAACATTTTTGAAAGAAAGATCAGGATTATCTTTAATATTTGGAATGGTATTAGGATTAAGTGTATTATTAATAATTTAAATATTAATAATTTAAATATTAATAATATTTATAAACGTTAAAATGTATATAATTATGAAAATGGTGAAGAAAAAACAAAGTAAACTTATTTATTATTTGTTAATAGTTTTCGTAATTGGATTATTATTTTTAACTTTCGGATTACAACAAAGTGTTATTCCTGCTCAATGTGAAACAACAAATACTGTAGTTGAATCTGAAACAAATAAAGGAGTTACTTTAAAATTAACTACTGGTGGTTGTAATAGGGATACAAAAGATTTATCACCTTTTGCTAGATTTACTACTAGCCCATCTAAAGAAACTGATTTTCAATACATAGCAAAAATAAATGGTGAATTTGCTTTATCTGAAAAAGAATTTACTACTAATAATGCTCAGTTAGATATAGAATATGAAAGAAATGTTTGGAATGAAGCTGAACAAATATGTTATGGTGATTGGGCAAGATGGATTACTCAATCAAAACCAGCAACAGCAGTATGTACAGCTATTAATTTTGGAACACCAGGTAATCCAAGAATAAATAATAGAGAAGATTTTACTAAAGTTGGAATGACTTGTGTATTAAATGCTACATTTGGTGCTGATAATTGGCCTTGTACTCAAAGATTACAAAAAATATCTGGTGGTTCAGTAAATATTTTTATTCCTAAAAAAGGATTTGAAAAGATAGATGTTTATAATCTTGTAAATAATCAATGTCAAAAATCTACAATTTTTGAGAAAGATTTAATAAATCAATATATTTCTTTAATTAAATGTGAAAGTGATATACAACCTTTAGTAATTGAAATACCTGAAGAAGAAATTATTGAAGAAGAAATTATTGAAGAAGAAATTCTTAAAGATATTTTACCAATTGAAGAAGAAATAATTGAAAAAGAAATTATTGAAGAAAATAATTTTACATTAATAATTATTATTGGAAGTATTGTAATTGTTGTTCTGATAATGATAACAATATTTTTATTCAAAAAACTAATTAAAAAAAGAAAAAAGAAGAGAAAATAATAAATGGTAACAAAAAAACAAAGAAAAATAAATTATACTATTATAGGAATTGTTGGATTTTTTCTTATCAGTATATTAATTTTTTTATCTTTTGGATTACAACAAAAAACTGTTTCTTTTTCTAATCAATGTTTATTACCAAGTTGTGATACTGGATATAAAGATGCTGGAACTATTTGTATAGATTTAACATGTACAAGAGTTTGTCAAAAAGATATATTTGGTTGTGGTGATTATGGTAGATTAAAAACAGAAACTAAATCTCATTTAGTAACTCCTGATGATAGAAATACATATAAAAAATCAGGTTCAGTAACAGAATCTAGTAATTTATGTTATAAATTTGCAACAGCAACTACTTTTAGTGTAACAGATAGAAAAGCTGGTTTATTTTCAAGTCCTTCTACTGCTCATGAAGTTTATTCAAGAGAAGTAAGTGGTTTAGTTAGTACAGATCCAACATGTAGTTCTTCAAGTTCTATTAGTTCAGAAACTTCATTTTCAAATGGTAAAAAAGGAGATAGTTCTGTAAGAAGAGCAGAAGGAAAATATATTGGATATAAAGGTGCTACAACTTGTAGAGCAGGAAGAAATTCAGATGGTTCTGAAGGAAATTTACAAGTAAGTTTAATTTATCAAACAGCACCTTGGAAAGTAATAGATAAAGAAACAACAGAAATAAATTGTAATTATGATTGTGATACTAATAGGGATTGTGGATCAACTCAATCAGGTCAACCATTTTGTGATGGTAATAATATTGTAAGAGAAACTACTTCACCAATATGTAGTAATAATAATAAATGTTCAACATCTACTGATACAACAATAGTAGAAAGTTGTGATTCAGGATGTTCTGGAAGTACATGTATAATTAAAGAAGATGATGGTAATGGAAATGGTGGACCAATTGATGGAGAAATATCTATCTATAGATTTTCAAATAATCAATGTAATCAAGAAACAATTATTGTAACTCAAAGAACAAGTATGGATTATGATACTTTAAATGAATGTAAAAAAAATATATTAATTGAAGAAGGTTGTGCTACATTAGGAATAAAAGCAGATAGAGATAGTTGTTGTATAGAAGAAGGATTTGATTTATATAATGAAAATTTAAGTCAATGTATAGTTGATAAAAAAATTGAAAAAAATATATTACAAATAGTAATTACTTGGGTTATATTAATTATAATATTTATACTTCTAATGTTTAATTTATATAATATAATAAAAAGAAAAAGAAGATAAATTAAATATTAATAATATTTATAAAGGTAAAAATATTTAAATAAAAATACAAAATGTTAGATAATAAAAAAGGAATAGCACCATTATTAATATTAGTTTTAGCAGGAATATTATTAACTGCTATTTTAATAGGATTTGTTTTATTTTCTGGAATAACTAGATGGATAATTATTGGAATTGGATTAATGATAGCTACAGTTTGGTTAACAGGTCAAGCAATGAGAAGTAAAGTTACACAACCTAAAATTTTTATTATATTAATCTTATTAGGATTAAGTTTATTTTTTGTTTTTGGTGCTAATGTTTTACAAACTACATTTAATGGTGATAGATATGTAGAAATACCATATTTTGCTTCAGTAGAATGTCAACAATCTGGTATAAGTAAATCATTTACAGGTGTTATACCAACAAGTGGAGGTTGGATAACAGATATATTTCCTGAAAATACTAATGAATGGAATATTCTTTTATTTGAAAATCAAGAAGCAATTTTTGGAAGTTGGTTAGAATATTATATTTGTCCTACAAGATCTATAACTAATAATTGTAGGCATATTGATGAATTTTATCAAAAAATGGCAGCAGTTGATCCAAGAAGTTTAGGTGATATATCTATTAATGAACATGTTTGGGTTCAAAAACAGAAACACAACTTTGCAGGATTTGGCAGGGATGAACATTCAGGTGGGGAATATAAAGTTACTTATAAACCATTTAAATTAATAAGAGATGATCCATTAAGAGGTGCAAGACAAGAAATATCTGATAATTGTAGAATTTCTATTACAGATTCCAGTTGGCAAAAAAGAATTACATCACATATAGGAACTACAGATATTGATACATGGGGAAATAAAAATCCTTTAAATCCTGGAGATTTTTATAATTATATAACTGCTAATGTTGTAGCAGTTATAGAAGGAAGTACACAAAGTGGAGGATGGTGCATATTTGAAAATAATATAGCTAATATTTTTGAAATTGAAAGTTTTACTACTGCTGATGGAAATAATTATAATAGAGTAAATTTTGATAATAAAATTACTACTAATGAATGTTGTAATGGAGAAGTTTATCCAGATGGTAGAATTTGTGATAATGGTAAATTTATTTCAGTTGAAGAAAAAGAATGTACAACAAGAGCTGATTGTGGAATTACAGAATGGCATTATGAATTAGGGGATCCTAATACACAAGTAAGTAGAGCTATTTGTACACAAAATAAATGTTCTTTTAATACAATGAAAGTTGATTGTACTTCCGATACTCAATGTGGAACAAATCAATTTTGTTCAAGAAATACATTTACTTGTGAAAAATCAGGTGATCCTGGAGTAGTACCACCACCAGGTGGTAAAGAAGAATGTAGATTCTTTGAAAATTTTGTAATGGAAGAAAAAGTTACATATAGATGGTATAATTTTTTAGGAATGGGAGAACCTGAAAGAACACCTGTTAATAAATGTGTTACTGCTGGTTGGTTATGGGGAAGTATTAGTGGAATTGTAATTATTGTTTTAGGAACTGTAGCTATATTATCATTTAGAAAACCAATTAAAAGGAAAAAAAGAAAATGATAAATGAATTAATAAATATATTTACAGGATTTTGGTTTATATTTAGTTTAGCTCTTTTTTTATTAATATTTTGGATTTGGCAATTAGTTACAATGATTAATTCTAATATTAAAAAAACAGAAAAAGGTTTATGGTTTATAGCATTTTTAGTATTTGGATTTATTACAGCTTTTGTTTGGTTAATAGTAAAACCAAAAAAAAGAAGAAAAAGAAGAAAAAGGAAGTGTAAATAAAAATGGTAAAACAAAAAAAAGTAAAATGGGGGAGACCTGATAAGTTTGAAATACTTCTTTTATTAGCTTATGGCTTATTCTTATATTTATTTAATGATATGGTTAATTTAATGTCTAATGATCCTTTATTATTTAAAGCTACGGGACAAATTATATCTGGTTTATCTATTCCTATTATTGGTATTTTATGGGTTAGTTTAATATTATTTCATGTTTCTTTATTTGGTTTAGTATCAAGAAGTATTTGGAAAAGAGGAACAACTCATAAATATATAGATATGGGAGTAGGAATGTGGATGTTTATAGGAGTGTTTGCAGTAATAATTTCAACAGTGGTAATGTTATCAGGAAGACCACCAGAATATGAAATACCTTGGTTATTTGGAGTTGGTAGAATTACATTATATCATGCAGGATTATTCTTATTTCAAATTCCAGGAATGGTATACTTTGCAATAACAAAATAAAATGAAAAATATACATAAATATCAAGGAATTAGTTTAATAATAGCTGTAATTATGTTATGGTTTATGCCTTTAATATCTACTAATGTAACTATGATAGTTGTTACAACTATACTATTAATAAATGCAGTATTAGAATTTATAAATTAAAATGGGAAGAAAAAGAAAACTAATAAATAGAATTTTACCTACAGAATTTGATGATTTCCTTAGTATTATCTCTTTTTTAGGATTTTTAGGAATTTTTTTAACATTCATATTTAATTTAGATGTATTATCAAATATCATGACACCTATATTTTTGATAGTGGGTGGTTTAGGTTTATTATTTGTTGGTCAAATACATATATTTAAAAGAAAAAAGGAAAGAAAAATTAGAAATCTTACAAAAGTAATGTATTTGATATTTGGTTCATCAAGTATAATTATGGGTACTTTATTATTATTTAATATAGATATTACTCTACAATTAAAAGGAATTATTGGATTTATAGCATTGATACCAGCAGGATTTATTATATATGAATATTTTAGAGGAAAATGATAATTAAAATTAAACAAACAAGGAGGATAAAATGGTAAAAAGAAAAAAGAAAACAAAAGTTATGATTAGAAAAGAAAGATTAAAAAATCTAAAGAAAGCTAGAACTGCAAAGAAAAAGAAGAGAAGGTAAAAATTCTCTTCTTTTATTTTTATTAAATTAAAATGACAAAAAGATATAAAACACCAATGTGGAAGAAATGGGTACTTTGGAGTGTACCAGTTGTAATTTCATTATTCTTATTCACATTATTCGTAATGTTTTGGAGTTTTATTAAAGCAAATCAATTAATAATATTAGGAATTACTGGAGGAATAATTTTATTATATGTCTTTATAGGAGTATTCGAATGGAAAAAATTTATGAAAGGAATAAGGAGAAGAATCTAAAATGTTAAATATAAC
This sequence comes from archaeon, assembly GCA_002688355.1. Classification (GTDB taxonomy): domain Archaea; phylum Nanobdellota; class Nanobdellia; order SCGC-AAA011-G17; family GW2011-AR20. The sequence goes on from NZCT01000026.1 coordinate 23,339, forward strand.
TTCAAATATGTTACCAGAACAAGTATTAGAACAAGCACATACAGTTGTAGCTGTTCCACAATTAATTTTACTTTATTTAGTATTTTCTTTAATATTTTTAATAATTGGTTTATTTTCAATTAATGCAAATACAGGTAATCATCCATATAGGAAATTTATGGTTATATGGGGTGTTTCTGTCGTTGTGGCTGGACTTTTTTTAATATTCTTAGTATATTCTCCTCATTCAACTAATGCTTTCATAGAGTGGATAAGAGGTTAATATTTTAAATATTAATAATATTTATAAAGGCTAAAATATATAAAATAATATAAAATGACATTAAAAGAATTACATTTACCAAAAAAAGAAGAAGGATTATTATTGAGGAAATACCAATGGTAAAGAAAAAATACAATATGGACAAACTAATAAATAGTAATGCAGAAGTTAATAGAATGTATAAATTTTTAATAAAAATAAAATTTGCTACAAAAAATGAATTATATAGAAGAGATGTTTATAATGATGGTGATTCAGTAGCAGAATTATTTAGACATGCAATTAAAAAAGGATTCATTCCAAGAAAGAGGTTCTTAAAATAAAATGGCAAATATAAAAAAATTAAAAGAACAGATTAAAATAGCTAAAAAGAATAAATTTTCTAAAAATGATGCTGTAGATTTTCTAATAGAGGATTTATCATTATCAGAACAAGAGCAAATATTAAAAAGTAGACGAACAGAAATGGATGAAGATTATGAAGAAAGATTAGAAAATAAATTAAGAAAAATGCCTATGAAAAGATTAATATTGGAAATAAATAGTTTAGGATATAAAATAGAGGATATTAGTTAAAATGGCAAATACTTTAAACATTATACAAACAAAAACTAAATCAGAAGCTGTGAAGTTAGCAAAAGCTTATATGAGGAAACATTAAGATGGCAACAAAAGATTGGAAAAAAATTGAAAAAGATTATTGGAGCAATCCTAAAGCGAAGGAAAGTCTATTTTCATCTATAAAAATTAAA
>NZCT01000027.1 GCA_002688355.1 archaeon
ACAATTATTACATAATATTGTTGTGTTAAACATATCTTCCATTTTGTGTATACATGATGTGTATACGTTAAATATATAAATGTAACTATTAAAATGACTTTGCATAATAATTAAACCTATTTTTGTGCAAAGTCTATTAAAATTTTAAATAAGTAAAGAAAGTAATTTATATTTATGTAATATTTTATCAGTATGATTATAACACATAATAAAGAAATTGATAGTTTTTTTAAAAAAGGTGGAACTGGTTTAGCTGTTTTTTATGGTGAAGGAGGTAGTGGAAAATCTTGTTTTGTTTTAATGAATGTTTTAGAAAAACTAAAAGAAAAGAAAAGAGTTTTATTTTTTGATACTGAAAATAGTTTTTCTTTAGAGAGATTTCAACAAATTTCAGATAATAATTATAAAAAATATATGGATAATTTAATTTTAATTAAAATAAGTAATTTTAGTAAGCAGCATAAACAATTAACAAGTATAGATGAAAAATTATTAAAAGATGTTTCTTTAATTGTTGTAGATTCTATGAATAATTATTTTAGAAGATTATTTGGAAAGAAACAAGACTTATCTAAAGGTATGTTGGGTAAACAATTAAGATGTTTAAGATTAATATCTAAGAAAATTCCAGTTATAGTAACAAGTCAAGTTTATACTGATTTTAAGAAAAAAGATATAAGAATGTTTGGAGATGATATATTTAAAAAGTTTTGTGATGTTAAAGTAAAGTTAGATAAAGGTTTACGAAAGAAAATTTTCATTCTTGAAAAACCAATAAAAAAAGAGGTTTTATTCGATATTGTAAATACTGGTGTAAAGTATTATGAGGAAACTGAATCGTAAAAAAGTATTATTTGGATATATCATTGTGTTAGTTATCGGATTTTTGATTGGTTCTTTTTTAACAAGTGATTCTTTAGATGATTTTAATATTAATTTTCAAGGAAATTTTTTGAAGAATGACTTAAAGGGAAATTCCAATATTGTTGCTGTTTCTGGTAATGGTTTTGGAATTATTGGAAAAGTGAATGTTGATATTGTTGATGGCGAAGGTTTAGTTTTAGTTAATACAAATCCTTTTTTAGAAGCTGATACTCAGTTAAGTGCTGTTACAGCTGTTAATGTTGCTAAGGGTTTAACGCAAGTAAATTTAGAGAATAAGAATGTTATAATTGATTTTAATGTTCCCAATATTAATTTAGAGAATCAAGGTGTTGTAGGCGGTCCAAGTGCTGGTGTGGCGATGACTTTAGCGGTTGTAGCTGCATTAAATCAAGAAGAGGTTAAAGATATTATAGTAACTGGTGCTATCTTGCCAAATGGAAATATTGGTCAAGTTGGAGGTATTGTTGAGAAAGCAGATATAGCTGCAGATACTAATCACACTTTGTTTATAATTCCAAAAGGACAAGGTGAATTTATTTATTATGAAAGACAAGTTAGAACTAGAAATGTTCGTGGATTTAATATTAGAAATTTTGTTTTAGTTCCTAAATCTTTAGATTTAATTGAATATTTTCAAGAAGAAAAGAATTTAACTATGGTTGAAGTTAATAATATTCAAGATGTTTTAGAACTAGCTTTTTGATTATTTTTATCTTTCTTTTCGCCCCAAGATTCTTTAGATTTACATTCGAATTCTAGACACATTTTAAATGGTCTTCTTCCTGTTCTTTGGACTTGTATAATTGGTGTGTTACAAAATTGGCAAACTTCTTCAGTTGGAGTTATTTTTCCTGTTGTTAAACTAAAGGTGTTTCTACATTTTGGATAAGCGTTACAGGCTACAAATTTCTTCTTAGTTTTTCTTGAATATAAAATTCTTAAATCTCCTTCGTTACACTTTGTACATTTACCTAAAATTGAAACCTTATCTCTTGTTTCTTTTAATGCTTTAACTAAAGAATTTCCGATTTTCTTTTCATGTTTTTTAAAATTATCATAAGTTTTTGTTAAGAAAGTTCTAGTTTCTTCTAAAACTTCTTCTTCTGTAACTTTTGATCCTTGTATTTTTTCTAGATGTTCTTCAAAATGTCTTGTCAATTTTTCTGAAATTAAATCTGGAACGTATTTTTCTAGAACGTTAATAACTGACTTTCCTAAATCTGTTATTTCAATTGACTTCTCTTCAATATAATTTCTATCATATAGAATTTGTAATATATTTGCTCTAGTTGCACGAGTTCCTAAGTTTCTTTTTTCCATTTCAGAAATAATAGAACCCTGGGTGTAATGTGCAGGAGGTTTAGTTTGATCTTCTTTTAATATTAAATCTTTTACATTAAACTCTTGACCTTCTTTTAATGCTGGTAATTGAACGTCTTTGAACTTAACGTAAGGTTCGTACATTGAAATCCAGTTTTTCTCTAACGTACGGGAGCCTTTAGTTTTGAATATTTCATTGTTAATATCAAATTGAATTTCCATTGATTCACGTAAAGCAGGATCTGAAAATGTTGCTAAGAATCTTTTTGCAATTATTAAGTATAATTTTTTCTGTACATCACGTAATTTTTCTAATTTTGGAATTGTATGTGTTGGATGTAATGCAATATGTGCTGGATCTGTTTTAAATCCTTGATTTGGTAGTAATGTTTTTTTAGCTAATAAAATTGAAGTTGATTCTTTTAATATTGATAATTTTGATAATGATTGTATTATTTTTTTATAGCCAATAGATGGTGGTAATTTTTCTGAAGATGTTCTTGGATAACTTATGTAAGCTTTTAAATAAAGAGATTCTGCTATATCTAAAGTTTGTTTTGGTGAAAACCCAAAGTTTTTGTAAGCTTCTGTTTGTAATGATGTAATGTTGAATGGTTTTGGTTGTTTAGTTTGACTTTGTCTTGTTTTTACTTGTTTTACTATAGCGTTTTTATCTTTAGTATTTTCATAGATTGCATCAACTTGTTTTTTGTCCCAGAACTTGTCTTCTTTATGTAATGCTTCTAAGACTTGTTCTTTTGTATCTACTTTAGCTATTAATTGCCAAAAATCTTTAGGTTTAAATGCTTGAATTTCTTTTTCTTTTTCTGAAATTAGAGCTAGGATGGGGCTTTGTACGCGACCTGAAGAAAGTAATTGAAATAAACCTGCTGTTTTTACTGCTGATGTTAGTGCTTTACTAGTATTAACACCAAAATAATGATCCATGAAATGTCTTGTTTCTCCAGCTTCCACTAATTTTAAATCCATAGATTCATCTGCGTTGTCGTAAGCTTCTATTAATTCTTCTTTTGTTAATGTGGAAAATTTCATTCTCTTTGCATTTTCTTTTTTACAAATGAATTTTAGAATATTTCTTCCTATCAATTCTCCTTCAGCATCAAGATCTGTTCCAACTGTAAATGTTGAAGCTCTCTTTGTTAATTTGGTTAATAAATCATAATAATTTTTTGTGTATAATGTTTTTTTTGAAACTTCTGAGCTTGGTTTCCAAGCAATATCGAAATTAGGATAGCCTTTAATTTTTTTAGTTTCAGATAAAACAAATAAATGACCAACTGCTGTTGCAACTAATATTTTTTTATTATTGTGAGTAATTTCAAAATAAGGGATTTTATTTACGATTTCTTGTTTTGGCTTTTCATCTGCTAAAGCTTCAGCTATTCTTTTTGCTGCATCTTTCTTTTCACAAATTATTAAATCGTATTCTTTTTTCATTTTAAATTTCAATTATTTTTCCTAATCTTCCTACGTTCATGACTAATGTATTATTAATTTTTTCTTCAATACCTGCTGCTTCGTGAACATGGCCACATAAAAGTAAGTCCGGTTTGAATTGATTAATTGCTTTTGTTACAGCATTACTTCCTGGAATAAAATCAGATAACTTTTCCATTGCTGATCCTTTTGGATGTACATGAGTAACCATTATTTTCTTTTTTGAGTCTTTAATATATTTATATGATTTCTTTAATGAATCAAAGATTTCATTTTCTGAAATTTGGAATGGGCCTATATTTGCAGAACCACAACCAAATAAACCTATATCACTTAGTTTGTAAGAATAACCATGTAAGTTTAATGCCCCATAGAGATCGGCTAAAAAATCTGCTGTAGCTACTGATTCATGATTTCCAGGAATTAAGATAACTTTTTTATTTAATTTAGCAAAGGGCCCTATAATTCCTTCTGTAGATTGCTCAAAATGTGTTAAATCCCCACATAAGACAATTAGATCTACATTTTCTTTATCTGCTTTTTCTGCTAGTTTTTTTACTAAGGATAAATCTCCATGTATATCAGATGCTGCTAAAATTTTCATTTTTTATATTTATGTATAGAATAACCCTTTATAAAAGTTTCTTATTTTATTACTAAAGAATGGTATATTTACTAGGAGATTACTTCTATTATGGATGTTTTCTCATTACGACATTCATAAAGTTGTTGAAATTTTCTTAAGTAATATCTTGTTGATACAGAACTTTTTCTTTTTGCTATACCCATTCCTTCAAAGTATAATTGTTGAAACTCTATTTCATCCTTAGAATCTATCATTTCATTTAGAATTTTTTCTAGAACGTTTATTTTTTGCATCTTCAGATCCTATTTTTTTAATACCATCCATATATTTTTGTAATACAGTTGGAACTTTAATTGAACCATCTTTTTGTTGGTAGTTTTCTATAATTGCTACTAAGATTCTAGATGTTGCTATTGCAGTATTGTTTAGTGAATGTAAAACATATTTTTTTCCTTGTTTATTTTTTCCTTTGATGTTTAAAGATCTTGTTTGAAAATCTGTACAATTACTTAAGGAAGCTACTTCACCATATTCTTTTGTTGTTGGTCTGTAAACTTCTATATCTTCACTTCTAGCTTTCCAGATTCCTAGATCTCCAGTACACATTTCTAAAACACGATAAGGTAATTTTAATTTTCTCATTAAATCTTCTGTGTTGTTTCTTAATTCATCATAATATTTCCAAGAATTTTTAGGATGTGAAAAAATAAATTGTTCTATCTTGTTAAATTGATGTGTTCTCCATAACCCTTTTTCGTTAATTCCGTGAGAACCAATTTCTTTTCTAAAACACATAGAATAGCCGAAATATTTTAAGGGTAGATCTTCTTCAAGAATTGTTTTATTTGTTAACATACCTAAAATTGCGTGTTCTGCTGTTGGTATCATGTACGCGTCTTCATCTTCGACTTTGTAAAGAGCTGTTTCAAATGCTGTTAGATCTCCTGCAGCTTCAACTACTTTTTTATTAACCATTAAAGGCGGCTCAATATATTCATATTTTTTCTTTTGTAGAGATTCTATTGTGAACTTAATAAGAGCTTGATTTAGTAAACCTAATTCTCCTTTTAGATAATAAAAACCATTTCCAGAGACTTTTGCAGATGCATCAAAATCTATTAAATTTAGAGATTCTAATAATTCTACGTGATTTTTAATTGGAAATGAAAATTTTGGAATTGTTCCTACTTTTTTTCTTACAATATTTGCAGTTTCATCTTTTCCGTATTTAACATCCTTGTGTAGAATATTCGGAATACGCATTAGATAATGTTTAATTTTTTCTTGTATCTGTGTATACTTTTCTTCTGCTAATTGGATTTGTCTTGGCAATTGTTTAGCTTTGTTAATTTCAGTAGTTGCAGATTTATTTTGCTTTTTTAACTCATTTATTTTTTTGCTAATAACGTTACGCTCGTGACGTAAATCATCAATTTCTTTTTTTAATTTAGAAGATTCTTTATCTTTCCTTAATAAGTCTTTTAACCAAGTTAATTTTTCTGTATCTTTTCTTTTCTCTAAACTTTTCTTTACTAATTCAGGAGAATTTCTTATAGTGTTTATATCTAACATAAAATTAAAATGAGAATTATTTATATAAATGTTATGGTATATGTTATATTTTTAAAGGATTATCTTCGAAAGTATATTTTAATCAAAACGTTTAAATATTAGTATGTTGAGTTATATATACTAAACATGATAAATAAAAAGACAGATATTTTTGAGGTATTTTTTAGGAAGAAACCAGCTATGATGTTGGTGGCTTTGCGCAAAGGGGGAAAGAATAGATATGGTAGTGTTCTAGCAAAAGAAGTTGACTGTACGTATAGTCATGCAGTAAAAATATTACAAGAGATGGAGAAATCTAGACTTGTAAGTTTTGAAAAACATGGAAGAATAAAATCTATAACGTTAACAGACGGTGGGAATAAGATTGCAGAGCACATAGAGAGAATAAAAGATTTACTTTAATTATTTAATTTATATAAAAACTCCTTTGACTTAATTGGGAATATAAAATGAAATATGAGAGTATTAACTTGTACTTTAAAAACAAAGATAGATTTGGATATGTTACTAATGATTGGATTGATCTAATTTCTAAAATAGATCAGGAATTTATAGTGGGAGAGTTTGGACTTAAATATCCTGAAGGTTTCATTCGACCAAGAAATCCACCTGCAGACTATCCTTCTAGAATTAAGTTTGATAGAGAGCAGATTAAATCAATAGGCCATATTTTGGCATATCAAGAAGAACCTGCTATAAGTTGTTTAATAATAGATAGAGTAGTTTGGAATGAACAATTCAGAGAAGTTTCCGATAATTTACTAGAAATTGTTGGAAGTCATTTATGTGAAATATACGAAATGAGCCCGACGGGATTTGAACCCGCGACCACCTGATTAAGAGTTTCATCAATTTTTCAGATGCTCTAACCAAGCTGAGCTACGAGCCCATTTGTTCTTATAAAAATTATAAAGAATATAAAGTTTTTTAATTGTGTTTATTGTAAAATTTTTCTTTTAATTTCTGCTTAAAACTTTTAAGCATTTAAATTTTTAGAAAAGTTTATATATTGGTTATCCTATATATTGTATGTTAAATATATTGATTATACAATAGATTATAGTAAACCTAAAAGTTTTAAGCGTTGATGAAAAATGAAATTACCAAAATATGTTGATTTGAGAGGGCTACTAAGCTTTCAAATAATGCATGAAATAAAGAAGAAACAGTATTGTGGAGAGGATTTAGCGTCGATAATAGGGGAAAGGAAAGGTAATAAATTAACTCCAGGGACTATATACCCTACGTTAAAAAAATTAAGAGAAAATAATCTTGTTAAGTTCAATCAAAATGGAAGAAAAAAGATTTATTGTTTAACGAAAAAAGGGGTAAAAGAATATAAAATATCAAAGAGAATTCTTAATTCCCTTTTTAAGAAAATTTCAAGATAATTATCTTCTTTTTCTTTTTGATGCAGATTTCTTTCTTTTCCCGCCACGAGCCATTTTAGCTTCGCAAACATTACCTTTTCCATCAACATAGTAAAGATAACCAGATTTTCTTTCTACAATTTTTTTAGCTATGATTCTTCCCATATTAACCTCCTTTATCGTCGAGAATAACACATTTAGAAGTATTTAAACTTATCTAATAATAAGCGCCAAGAGCCCACAATAAGACTAGAACTAAGATACCTATGAAAACCCAGAATAAAGCTCTTCCCCTTTTACCTATTTCTCTTTTCTCTTCTTTAGATATCTTTTTCTTCACCATAACATTAATTAAATTTTGGAATATATAAACATTATTGTTTTATTTGTTTTCTTCTAATCTATCTAATGGTGTTTTTTTACCTCTTATTCGTTCTAATCTGTATTTCTTGTATAAATTGAAATATTCATTCCAATTTGGCCCTCTTGCTATTATGTACAGAGGCAATTCTTTTACAGGGAACTCATCTTTTTCTGCTTGAGATAGCACCCAGAAGATTAGATTATCAACTTCTAAATATTCAAATACCTTAGTAAACCTACATGCGCAACATTCTATAGCAAGGATTTCATTGTTGTCAGAATTTATTGCTCTAATGTCTGTTCTCCCACCATTAATAAAAACTTCATATCCTCTAAACATATATCCTCTCTCTTCAAACAATCTTCTGGCTATTACCTTATAATCTTCTTGTGGTTGGGTGACCCCTCTCATTTCTTTATCAGTCACTTCAATGTCTGTTATTATTTCTTTTTTTATAATTATAGCCTCTCTTTCCAGGAAAGTAGCAACCATTAATGCACTGTCAAAGTCTTCGTATCTAGAGTCTCCTTGCTGAAAGATATCTTCAACCATCCTTATTGTCTCCATTGGAATCTCAACCAAATATATCACCAACTTTTTCTCTAAGCTCCTTATCCATCTCAGAAATACTTTTTGTTCCATAAAGATCCATAGTTGTCTTATATGATAGATGTCCAAGGACTTTTTGAACTACTTCTAAGCTTAACCCCTTATCTTTCAATATTCTAGCACAACTATGCCTTAATATGTGAGGGTTAATATTTTTCAATTCAGGATTGGGATTATGTAATTGAGCTTTTTTCCCTGCTTTTGCAACAATTCTATTAATTTCTGTTGGTGATATGTACCCAACTTGATTCAGGCTCGATACCGCAGGAAATAGATATCCTTGTTTTGCATTTTGTAGTACATATTGTATATACATTTTTAAATCCTCAATTAATTGATCTGAAAAAATGGTAGCTAGTCTATCGATTTGTTTTTTACCCAAAATCTGAATTTTATTAGAGTTAAAGTCAATATCTTCTATTTTTATCTTGGCTAGTTCAAATCTTCTTAATCCACAATATGCTAGAATTTTAATAATGACCTTATCCCTAAGTTTATCTGTACTTTTTATCAATAATTTGATTTGATCTTCAGTTAGATTAAATTGGCTTCTTGAATGTCCCTTTTTTGATATCACCATACACTAAAATACGTAACTGTTTATTTAAATGTTACCTTTTTAGCATATTTTATTACATATAACGTAATGTTCTGTATAAAGTGTTACGTATTAGGTAAATTTATTATATTTTCTTTGTAAATGTTTAAGGTAAATTTTATATATATCTAATGATTTATTATCCTATGAATTTAAAGTTTTGGACCTGGTTTGGAAATAAAAAATATGATGGAGAAGAATTCAAAGCTAGAATTCAGGTTTTATTTAAAGATGTTGTAAATGAATTAAATAATTCTGAATTAAGCGGAAATCCTTTTACTATAAATGGTGATTCTTTCCAAGGATCAAGTAATACTAATGGTTTTTATTTTAGATTTATTCTACCTCAAAAAGCTAAAGATGGGAATTGGCGAATTCATTTAAATTATAGCCCGTTGGGAAAAGATGATAAAAGTAAGTCTTATGTGCCAAAAATTGAAATAGGGCCTGAAGAAGGAATATCAGAACAAAATTGGGACAATGCTAAAAAAGAGATAATAACTATAATTTCCGAATATTTAGCTAAAGAAACCGCTAAAGCTCAATCTAATTCTCAAGCTGCATAGTAAATAGTAGGCTTAATATGGATTATATCTACTTTTCAGAATATTCAATAAAACAAGTATAATGCCTTTCCCCTAATGGAATATGGGTAACTTTATATTCTCTCTTAGATTCAATGCTTTTTTCAGTTAAATCATTAACAAATTTTTCAACTTCTATCTCTAAACCCGTAAGGGTGATAGATTCTATAACTTTTAATTTAAATTGATTTTCCATCCTATAAAATACAAAAAATAAATTTATAAAACTACTTATTAGATGGCCACCAAATTACGTAGGAAAGATCATTTTTATGTCTACTTGTTTGATACTCTTTAATATCTTCAATACCTTCTAACTTTAACTCAGATATACGAGAATCCATATCATTTCTCACATCTTCAATTTCACGATAACAAGCATGAAATATCTCATAATTGTATTTTTCTGTCATTGTATATATTATGGTCAAAATACCCTATTTAAAACTATCTTTATGGTTTTAATTTTTATCTTTGCTTAAAAGTTTTAAACATATTTTTAATGTCTTGAGAAGATAATTGCTTATTTATGATTTCTAAATTATTTGGTTTTTTGAGATTTTCATCTTCGAGAACAACAAAACCTGTTAATAACCTAGAGTAAATTGAAGGACTATATGGACTTTGAGCTATTTCTTCTCCATCTAGATAAAGAATTTGATTTTGGTCTTTTTTATATGTATAAGCAACTTGATGTTTTTGGTTATCAAATAATTTTTCTTTTGATGTTAAAAGAGGTAATCCTGCTTCTATAATTGATGTTTTTATGTTATATTTTATAGATAGACCTTTTATTAAATTTGATTTAAAAAAAGTAATATATTCTGTATCTAGTCTTGTATCTAATAATATGTTAAAAACTATTGTTCCTTCCTCTTTATTTGTGAAATCCCCATCTTGTATAAATTTTACTTCATCTATTTTTAGTAAATTTATTGTTAGTAGAACTAATAGCAAAAGAGATAATGCTAAAATTATCCTATTTTTTCCGGAAAATTTTCTTGTCATTTTTTCCAATAACTAGAATTCTTATTAAGGAAATATAGAGTTAGTATAAATATACCTAATAAGACTACAAAACCTAGTTTGGAACGAGTATCTAGATATCTTAAAGTTGAGATAAATGTAGTAATTACAGCCCCTAAAAATAAACCAAGGACAATTGGTTCGTTATTTTTTATTAATATAGAAGCTAATATTGTTACTAAAGCTAGGGAAACTATGAATAAGTATTTGTAACCATTATATGTCTTTTTTTCATTTTCGAATTTAGTTCTTTCTTCTTCATTACATTTTTCTAGTATTTCTTTTTCTGGGTTTTCTTCTAATATTTGTGGAACTGCCCTTCCTGGAAGAAAACAATCATCGTAAAAATTATCAAAATCTTGAGTAAAGAATACATTTACAGCCATAAATGTTAAGGGGATGTAAAGTAATATTACAATTAATGTTGGTAATGTTTTTTTGTAATCCATTTTTTATTAAATTAAATGGGTATAAAAGGGTATAAAAAGTTTGCTTTTTGTTATAAATTATTCTCAAATGTTAATGATTCATTTTCTTCATCATACTTGATAATAACTTCGTATTCTTTTATTAATTTCAAAGCTATATATTTGTCATAATGTTCATCATAAACCATGTTTTCCTCCACTTTATCATTTCTTTGAATTACTCTATCTATCTCCTTGGGTGTCTTAACTTTCAGTAGAGTAATTATAACTTGATCTAAAAATTCTCTATCTTGCATTCTCTTTTTTCCTTTTCTTTTCTTGTTTTAATTTTAAATTTTGTATTAAGCCTTTTCCAAATGATGTTAAAGAAACAAAAGTTTGTTTCCCCTTTCTTTTTTTAGAAATTAAACCTAGCGTCGATAAAACTGTTAAATATTCTGATAAAGTTGATCTTACAGTTTTGTATTTCTTTTGAGGATAAATTACTTTTGATAGAGATTTAATTGATATGTCTTCAGTTTGTAATTGTTGGCTTAATGAATAAATTGTTTTAAACAAATCTATTTGTGTTGATGTCAGAGATGATAATAATTCATTTGTGTATTCATTATTTACAGTTGATTCTTTTTTTGTCTCTTTAAATTGCTTTAATTCGTTGATATTTGGACCAATGAGATTAATTTGTTTATCAAAACTATCTAATTTACCTAGAATAAAGCTGTCAGAATTTTCTAATTTGTTTACTTTGTTATTTATGTCTTTAATGTCCTTTTTGATTAAATTAAAGGATATTTTAAGATCATTTGTTAATTTTTCTAGTTTTTCCTCATGTTTTTCTCTTTTTGTTCTAAAAAGCCACCAAACCATATTCTTTATAAAATTCAATCATATAAATATTTTACTATTTTATATATAAGTTTCGTCGAACATTACCGACGCGTCGTAGACGTCTACGACGTTCGACGAACAGTAACTGATTCTTAAATAAACTTAATTTAACGATCGAATTATTTATGCATCAAAAAGAGTCCTTTGATCATTTTTGTTTCTAATGGAGATTAAACGAGAAATTAGAGCTATATCTCTAAATTCAGGCACAATTGAGAGTTCAATTTTCTTATTAAATGGCCTTTTTTTAGAAATAGGAAGTCCTTTTGAGATTAGTGAATTGATATATCCCCTAATTGTGATTTCTGAGACTTTAAGATTGTTAGAAATATCTGAAAGATTTATTGATCGTCCAAATTCTTCCTCTAAAGTATAAATTGAGACGAAAATAGAGAATTCTCTATCTGTAAGGCCCTCAAATAGCTCATTTAGCTCCTCTTTGACTAACTTGACTGACTTGTGATCATCGTTGTTGATCGTTGATGATTGTTGTTGATCGTTGATGACCCCTTTATTTCCAGTGGAAATATCAAAAAAAAGTTCTTTTTCAGATTTGTTTTTTAATTGGGTTAAAACCTCATTAACACGAGATTCTAGCTGTTTTAGAGTATTTTTGATTGAATTGACTTCTTCCTTGACTTTTGAGAATGAGTTCTTTATCTTTTGATTGTTGTTGATTACCATTGATTATCAATGATGGTTGTTGATTGATGATTATAAAGATTCTTCTTGTGCTGAATATATAATAAAATATAGAAAAAAAGCTAGTTAGCCAATATAATTATCTGGGTTTACTTTTTTATCTTCTTCTTTATTTTGAGTTATTATTGGTAATTGGAATGGAGGGGGTAAGTTAATCTCTTGGGATAGTAAAAGTGCTTTTATGTTTGCTCTTAGCAAAATTACATTGATAACTTTCATAGAAAATGGTGTTTGTATGCTTTTATCTTTTTTCCATGTTTCTAAGAATTCTTTTATTTCTTTTATTTCATCAACAATTAGAGCATGACCTTCAAAACTTATGTTGCCAACGTCAATATATTCAACCTTGTAAGTAAAATCTATTTTTAGAACCTCTTGTTTTTTTCCTAATCCTAATTCTTGTAATTCAGCATTTTTTATATTAGGACTATATCTAACTTGCAGATTTTTAATATCTTTTACCTTCTTTTCTGCTTCTATTTTGTTTATATTAAAGCCTACAACTTGCATGATAAAATCTTATTGGGAGTTTATTTAAAGGTTTCCATGAAATTTACATTTCTTTTAAAGAATCAATATTTAATAAGTTTAAACATAATTCTAGGATAGATCTAGTGGCTTTTGTTATTGTAATTCTAAATGATTCTAATTCTTTATTATTTTCATTTAATACTCTGTGTTTTTCATAGAAACTATTAAATGTTGTTGCTAGATTGAAGGCATAATTGCAGATATGATTTGGTTTTAAATCAAGAGAGGCTTTGTTAATTACATCTGGAAACTCTGAAAAAATTTTTATTAAGTTCTTTTCATCATTGTTTACGTCTTCGTAAGTAAATAGATTTTGATTTTTTGATTTTTTAAGTATACTATTGCATCTTGTTATTGTATACTGAATATATGGTCCAGTGTCTCCTTCAAATCTTATTGCTTTTTTTGGATCGAATAATTCATCTTTTATTGGGTCTGTTTTTAATAAATAATATTTTATTGACGCTAATGCTATTTTTTTTGATCTTGAGAGTAATTCTTTGTTTGATATAGATTTATTACGAGATAAGATTTCTTTCTTTGCTAGATCTATTTGAGAACTGATTAAATTATCTGCGTCTACTATTGTTCCTTCTCTTGTTTTCATTCTTCCAGTTGGTAGATTGACTAAACCATAAGGTAAGTGGTAACAATTTTTATGCCAAGGATGTTTAAGAAGTTGAAATATTTTGAATAATTGTTTGAAGTGTAATATCTGTTCTGAAGCTACTATGTAAATTAATTTGTTTAATTTGTATTTTTTGAATCTATATTCTGCTAAGGCTAAATCTTGAGTTATGTAAACTGAAGTTCCATTTGCTCTTAGTACAACTTTATTTGGTAAATCTGGTTCTAGTTGTGCAGTTAAATCTCCTTTTTCATTTCTTTGGAATATTTTTGATTTTTTTCCTTTCTCTATTGAATTTGTTGCTTTATTATAAATTTGAGATTCATATGTTTTTAAATCGAACTTTGAGTTAAATGTTTTATAAGTTTCTTCCATTCCTTTTATTACCCAAGAATTCATTTTTTTCCATAACGCTCTTACACTGATGTCATTAGATTCCCATTTTTCTAACATTTCTTGGATCTCATCTTCTAAAGAAGGATTTTGCTTTAATTTTTTTTCAAATAATACATAGAAAGAACCAACAAAATGATCTGGTTTCATCTTTGAAGAGAGTGGTGTTTTATTTTTACCCCATTTCTTATATGCTAACATTGATTTACAAATATGAATACCACGGTCGTTTATTACTTCTGTTTTAATTGTCTTATTACCTATGAATTGTAAAATATTATTAAGAGACATGCCCAGGGAATCGTTTCTTAAATGACCTAAATGTAAAGGTTTATTTGTATTTGGAGAAGAATATTCTATCATTACTGTTTGTTTTTTTGTTTTGGGTTTACCATAATTTTTATCTTTGATAACTTGTTTTAGAATTGTGGAAGATAAATCTTGTTTATTGTAGAAGAAATTTATGTATGGTCCTTTTGATTCTACTTTCTCTATGTTTGGAATATTTTTTAGTTTGCTTGATATATCTTGAGAGATTTCTGCTGGATTTTTTTTGTATAATTTTGCTAATGAGAAGCAAGGAAAAGACAAATCTCCTAGATCTTGAGATGGTGGTGTTTCTAGAAGAGATTCTATTTGTTCTTTCTTAAGTTTAGTTTCTTTTTGTAATGCTGAGATTATTTTATTTTTTATTTGTTGCATTTTATTCTTTTTTGTTAAAGATAGAAAGTATAAAAATATGTTTATTCTATTTATTCTTTATACCGCCTAAGAGATAATATTAAATAATAGTTTAATTTTATTATAATGATGAGTCAAATATCTGAGAAAACTAAATTAGCGTTAAAGGCAGATATAAGTTCTATATTATATGAGAACCCCTTGCAAGCGATGTTTGCTAAAGAGATAAGTGTTGAGTTAAGAAGAGATAAAGAATTTACTAAGAAATTATTATTGGAGATGGAGAATGAAAAATTAGTAGAGAGAATCACTAAGAGTAGTAAAGGTATTGATTATAAAAAGAGAATAAGATGGAAGATTCCTGAACGCGTTTTACAAGTTTATGATGAGAATGTTTAACTTATTTTTTTAAGTAATTCTTTTTTCCCTTTCCAATCTAGAGCTTGTTTTAGAACATCTTGTATTGTTTCAACAGGAATTATTTTAATTTTCTTTTTGCTCTCTTTAGAAAGAACAACATCTTTTTCATTTGCTTTTGGAATTATTACATTTTTAATGCCTGCTTCAATTGCTGCTTCTATTTTTTGCGTTACGCCTCCTACTGCTAAAGTTTCTCCTTTAATTGATAAGGAACCTGTCATTGCGTAATCTTGTCTTACTGGAACTTTTGCAAATGCTGATATGATTGCAACTGCTATTGCTATAGATGCTGAATCTCCTTCAACTCCAGATTCTATTTGAATGAATTGTACAAAAACGTCATAAGTTTCTTTTATATCTTCTCCAAAATATTTTAGGACAATTGCTGAAACATTTTTAACAGCTTCTTTTGCTATTTTGCCTAATTGTCCTGTTGCTATTATTTCAGCTTTTTTTCCACCAAGAGTAATTTCAGATTCTATTGGTAAAACAATTCCTGAAAAATAATCTTCTGAACCTAGAACCGCTAGACCATTAACACGACCAATAAGTGTTCCAGTTGTTACAATAATCTGGTAATCTTTTTTACTTTCAATATATTTATCTGCTATTTGTTGTTCAAAAGTTCTTGCTAATGCTTTTGCTCTTTGAATATGGTTTGGTTGAACGAATTTAGATTTGTCTTCTAACGCGAGGTCTCCTGCTGCTCTTATTAGACCACCAAGTTCTCTTAACCTTAAGGTTAACTTTCCTGCTTTACCTGAACGTTTTCTTGATTCTTCTAAAATTGCTGTTACAGAATCTTTTGTGAAGTGCGGGATTTTTTTATCTTTGATTACTTCTTGAGCAATAAATTGAGCCATTTTATTTCTATTTTCTGGATTGTCATCTATGGTTGAGTTCATGTAGACTTCGTAGCCATAACCACGAATTCTGGATCTTAAAGCTGGATGTATTTTTTTAATTGTTTCAGGATTTCCACTTGCGATGAGTATAAAATCACATGGGACTGGTTCAGATCTTGTCATTGCACCGGATGATCTTTCGGACTGGCCAGTAATTGAATATTTCTTTTCTTGTAATGCTGTTAAAAGTTCTTGTTGTGATTCTGGTCTTAAATTTGCAATTTCATCTATAAATAAAACTCCACCGTTTGCACGATGAATCATTCCTGGAATTACTCTTTCATATGCTGGAGTTCCTAGACCTCCTGACTGTAAAGGATCGTGAAGTACATCACCAAGTAAAGCTCCTGAATGAGCGCCGGAAGCGTCAATGAAGGGTGCTATTTTTGTTTCTGAATTATCAATTAGTAATTTTGGAACTCTAGAATCTGGGTTTGATTTTACTCTTTTGTTTATATTTAGGAAAAGAACAAATGCTGCTAAGAAAATCATTGAACCTATTAATGAAGCTGCTGCTAAAATATCTCCATATTGTTTTCTAATCCACCACGGAGTTAGAATAGCTATTATTAATAGAATGAAAAAGATGATATTTTGATTTTTTAATGAAGACATAGATTGTATTTTTGCTTTTTGAACTATTTTTTTTCCTTGACCTCTGGGAATTGTTTTGATTAAAGGAACATTTTCATCAGCTTGATTGTCAAAGGATAAAACATCTGCTAATCTTTCTTTTGAAAGTAATTGTGATAGTGCTTGACCTAGTAAAGATTTTCCTACTCCTGGTAAACCTATAAGAAATAAGTGTCTTCTTTGTTTTGCTATTTTTTTTACAACTTTGACAGCTTCTTCTTGACCTATAATTTGATCAACTAGAATTTCTGGAACTTTAATGTCTTTGGTTGTTTTGAACTTTAATTCTTTATTTTTGGGCATTTTGGATTAGAATTTTACAAAAATAGAACTTATATATGTTTTGCTTGATGTTATATAG
Source organism: archaeon (assembly GCA_002688355.1). Taxonomy (GTDB): domain Archaea; phylum Nanobdellota; class Nanobdellia; order SCGC-AAA011-G17; family GW2011-AR20. The sequence continues at coordinate 16,943 of NZCT01000027.1, forward strand.
TAAAGTTATGTGGTTATAATAAATTTTCTAGAATTACTCTAACTTTTTCATTTTCAGTTTTATTAGTAAGATTTTTCTTTACAAATGATTTTGCATAAAGAGTAATATAATTTTCTATATCACTTTCTTCTTTTATTCCTAAAAAAGGCATTAAACTAATAGAGTCATTTACACTTGGTAATCTTTGTCCAGATTCTATTTGAGAAATATATACTGTTGTTTTACCTATTAAATTACCGAGTTGTGTTTGAGTGAATTCTTCTTTATAACGTAAATTTCTAATAAGTTCTTTATATTCCATCTCTTGGGGTAATCCTCTTTGATTACGTAGTTCAGATTCTAAATTTTCTAATCCTGTATATTCCATTTGTAAAAATATATTAGTAATATTTAAAAAAGTTTCTAAAAATTAAGTATCCCATATATTTGATTAGAAAGGTTATTTTAAAAGATTATTGTTTACATATAAAATTAAATAAAATGTTAAAGGTCTTTTTTAATTATATCATTAACCCAAACTGTAATTTCGTTTATCGCTTTAGTTCTATCCTTCTTTATTGTTAAATCTGCTTTGAATTCTCTAGATTTTTCCAAAAATTGAGAGGAATCCGATTTATGAATTTTACATATTCCTTGGATTGTATACCAATCTGGGAAATAGAATGAGAAATGGATGTATTTAACATAGTAATTATTATTAGCTATGTTTTTCCCAGATGAATTTGAATATGCTGAAAAGGTGTAACTTTCTGGTGCTGATAAATGAATATCTGCTATTGTGTCTCTTGGTTGTATTGTTTTTATATTTGCTATAACAGACTTGATTATTTTTGGGAGTTCTTTTTGTCTTTCTATTTTTTCTGCTTGTTCTTGAGCTGTATCCATTTTATCCTCCTTTTATACAATATCTTCTTCAGCTACAACTACAAAATCACCTACAGCTAATACTGAAGAATATGGTATTAAGAAATTTCCATTTTTGTCTCTATCTAGTTCTAAACCTTCTGCAAATCCAGTTGTGTTTTTTAATAGAATATGAATTAATTCTCCTGTTTTAATATCAAAAGATAGATCATAAACATTACCAAATTTTTTACCAGATTTTGTTACAACTGTTTTACCTAATAATTCTCTAGAGTTGTTTTTTTCTACTCTAGGCTCTTCTGTTTGCATAGTTAAAGTATCTTCCATTTTTAAATAAAATATCTACTTCTATTTAAGTTTGTTGATTATTTGTTTTATTTATTGTAATATATGTATAATAGGATATTTATTGTTTTTTATGTTGTTAGACCCTGAGACCATGGTTTCTACTGGAGTTTTAGTTAGTAAAAATATTTCCATTGGAGCTATTTTTGTGTTTATTTTATTAGTATAAGGCTTGTATTGTTATTATATTATATAATTGTATATATTATTATTTATTTTATTTACTTTGAAGATAATACAAATATTTAATTTGCTAGTATGAGCTTTGTATTGTTATTATATTAAAGAATTAATATATTTTATATTATATTATTATTTAAGTTTATCTAATATATATAATATATATAATAAATCTTATAATTAAAAATATATATTTTATAGTGTTACTATTTTAAAGTGCAGTTGCAATGAAGGGGATGATTTTGGAATTTTTTAGAAAATATAGTTGCATAGGAAATATAGGTCTTGGTGTTTATATTATAATTAAATAATGTTTAAATAGGATTTAGTTAATATTAATAGTAAAATGAAAAAGGGGTTGAATGATTTTTTTGAAAATTACTTAGGAAAAGATCCATTATTTTTGGATAAGAAATGTTTACAGGCTAATTATACTCCTAATAATATTCCTCATAGAGAAGAGCAAATAAATCAATTAGCTTCAATATTAGCACCTGCGTTAAGGATGGAAAAACCTTCTAATGTGTTCTGCTATGGGAAATCAGGAAGTGGAAAAAGTCTTTGTAGTCAATATGTTTTAGATCAAATTTTAGATGTTGCTAAGAAAAAAAAATTGAATGTAAATGGAGTTTATTTAAATTGTAAATTAAAGAAGGTTTCAGATACAGAATATAGATTATTAGCCGCTTTGTTAAAAACACTGGATGTTGAGGTTCCAACTACTGGTTTACCGACTCAAGACGTTTATAAAATGTTTACTGAGAAAATTGATAAGGAAGAACAATTGTTAATTTTGATATTGGATGAGATTGATCAGTTAGTTAATAAAATTGGGGATGAGATTTTATATAATTTGACTAGGTTAAATTCAGAGTTAAAGAAGTGTCAAATAATTATTGTTGGAGTTTCTAATAATTTAATGTTTACAGATAACCTAGATCCCAGGGTTAGAAGTAGTTTAAGTGAAGAAGAAATTGTATTTCCTCCGTATAATGCATTACAAATTCAAGATATTTTGAAAGAAAGAGTGAAGGTGGCTTTTAAGAAAGATTCAATTGAAAATGGGGTTATTGAAAAATGTGCTGCATATGCTGCTAGAGAACATGGGGATGCTAGACGTGCGTTAGAACTATTAAGAGTTTCTGGGGAATTGACGGAACGAGATGGAAAAACTAAAATTAAGATTAAATATATAGATGATGCTGAGGAGAAGATTGAGAAAGATAGGGTGTTAGATGTTGTTAGAACTCAGCCAAAACAAAGTCAGATTGCTTTGTACTCTATAATGAGAACTTCTAAGAATAGTCAAGTTTTTACTGGTGATATTTTTGAACACTATAAAGAAGTTTGTAATAAAGTTGGTTTGAAGCCATTGACGCAGAGAAGAATTAGTGATATAATTTCAGAATTAGATATGTTAGGAATTATTCATGCTAAAATTGTTTCTAAAGGAAGATATGGAAGAAGTAAAGAAATTAGTGTTGATGGTGTTAAACATATTTCAACTAAGATTGATGATATTTTGAAAGAGAGTTTGGGGTTATAATGAATATAGCAGAATATTTTCTCAAAAAAGGATATTTAGTTAATTCTGGATTTAATGTTGAAGGAGCTTATTTTTTTGATGATGAAAATGTTTTTAGTGAGGAATTAGTTTTAGAGAATATTGGAGAATATAAATTTGATAATATTGTGGTTAAGGAAGTTGAAGAGAAGAAAATTGAGGTAATTGAGAATAAAGAAGATAAAATTGTTTTGGATGTTGATAATAATGAGAAAAGGAATATTAAAATTGTAAGATGCTATCGAGAAGATTCTAGAAAAAGAGAAGTTGGAGATTTTGTTACATTAATGAAATATAAGTTTGAATATTTGAAGAATATTTTATTGAATAGAGAAGAATTACAAGATACATTATCTATAAATAAAGTTTTAGAAAGGAAAGATAGAGAATATGTTTCGATAATTGGTATTGTTAAGGAGAAAAGAGAAAATAAAACAGGAAGTTTTACTTTAACTTTAGAAGATGTTACTGGGGAAATTCGTGTTTTGTTTAAGAAGGATTCTGAATTTTTTGATGATGTTAAAGATATTGTATTAGATGAGGTTATAGGTGTTACTGGAAGTAAAGGTGATGATATTGTATTTGTAAATAATTTTTACATTCCTGATATTCCAATTTATAATGAGTTAAAAAAATATGATGAGGAAGAGTATGTTGTGTTTACTTCTGATGTTCATGTTGGAAGTAATGTTTTTTTTGAGGATAATTTTAAGAAATTTATTAGTTGGTTAAATTTAGAATATGGAAATGAGAAACAGAAAGAGATTGCTAAGAAAGTTAAACATGTTTTTATTGCTGGGGATTTGGTTGAGGGCATTGGGATTTATCCTGGACAGGAGAAGGATCTTAAAACTCAAGATATTTATGAGCAGTATGAAGAGTTTGCAAAATATGTAAATAGTATAAGAAAAGATATTACTGTGGTTTTAATTGCAGGGAATCATGATGCTGTTAGATTGGCGGAACCCCAACCAGTTGTAGATAATAAAACGGCTCCTTCTCTTTATAAGAATGAGAATGTTATATTTACAACAAATCCAAGTGTAGTGAATATTTGTGCTAAAGATGGTTTTCCTGGATTTAATATTTTGTTATATCATGGATATAGCTTTGTTTATTTTTCTGAAGAAGTTGAAAGTATTCGTAAAAATGGAAGATTAGATAGATGTGATTTAATTATGAAATTTTTATTACAACGTAGACATTTAGCTCCTAGTCATGGTTCAAATTTATATATTCCTGATAGTAACAATGATAATTTAATTATTGATATGATTCCTGATTTTTTTGTCTCTGGACATATACATAAAGTTAGTGCTACGAATTATAGGGGAATTACTTTATTGAACTGTGGCTGTTGGATTGATCAAACTGAATATCAAGAGAAACAAGGAATGATTCCTGATCCAAATAGAATTATGGTTGCTAATTTACAAACTAGAGATATTAAGATTTTAAATTTTGGTGATTAATGTTATTTTTTAAATAAACCTAACAAGTTAAATAATGATAAACCTAGAACTAAAATTCCTGCAGATATTGACATTCCTATTTTGAAATCTGGTTTTATTTCTATTGTTGGTGTTCCAGTAATTAATGGCGGTTCTAAATTTTCGTTATTTATTAGTTCTTGGTCTTGTAATTTTGAAGGATTATTAGATATCTCTTTTTCTATTTTGGATTCTACTTCCTTTGTTATTTTGTCATTGCTATTTGAATTACTTCCACTACCCTCTCCGCTGGAACTAGAGGAAACTATAATTGATAAAGTGGTAAAATTTTCTTGAATAAGATTACAATTGTTTGATTGATCACAATAAGTTATGTTGTGATTGTAAAATGTATTGTCTTGTAGATTTTCAAATAATATTGAATGGTTTTTAGAAAAATTTTCATTTGTTAAAGTACTGTTGTTAAAGAATGAGGAAAAATTAGAATTTTCATTTGTATTGAAATTTATATTTGCTGAATTTATTGTTAGCGTTTCTTCTAAGTTAGTTAAATTTGGTTTTGTTGTATCTATTGTAAATGTTCTTTGTTTTGTGTTTGAATTTAATTGAGAATCTAAGCATGTAATATTGTAATTGTATTTGGATTCGTTAATGTTATTTATTGTGAAAGTTGTTAATGTATTATTTAGGGTTGTTCTGTTATTTATTTGGAAAATATTGTTCAAAGAAAAAGTACAATTTAAATTGTTAGAATTATCTATTGTTGTAAAAGTGAAATTTATATTTTGAGTATTTAGAAATGAATTATTTTCTGGATAGATTAATGTTAGATTTGGTTCAATATTATCTGTTAAAGGGTTGATTCTCCCCGGAGTTCCTTCTTGAGTAAGGCTTTGATTAAAGTTAGCATTATCTGTTGAATTTTTGTTTATAGTTAATCTTTCTAAGGAAAAACCACTAGAAACTTGTGGAAAATTGGTATAATTTACTTGATCTAGAATTGTTCCTGAAGAATTTTTTATAATTACTATATCTTTACCATTGTTTAAATTATTTCCTATTGTTGCCCCAATTGTATAGATAGTAACGTTAATTCCTAATGTGTTAAAACCATCTTCTACGATTAGAGCATAATTACTACTTGTGTTTAGTTTTGCTAAAATCAATACATCTTCTGAAGTTGAATCTCTTACTATGTAATTTGTTAAATTTTCCCAAGAATCATAATAAAGTTCTACAAATTCCTTGTTATTGTCAGAACCCTCTGGATCATAGTGTATTTCGTTAATAGATAAAGAACTTACGACTGTAGGAAAAAATAAAATTATAAAGAGTATAATTACCTCTTTTTTCATATATTTCTAATGTTTTAATTATTTATATTGATTTAGATTTAGTTTAATATGTTTGAAAATACTTATTCTAGTTACATATTTTATATAAATAATTTAATCTTTTAGAAAGTAGAATGAATAATGTTCAAGAATATTTTGATGAAATAGAAAAAAATGTAAAGAAGGTTTATGATTTAGTTGAAAAGGTTAGAAAGAAAGGATTAGATCCTGTTGATGAGATTGAGATACCCTTGGCTAGAAATATGGCTGAGAGAGTTGTGGGGTTAATAAGCGCAGTTGCTCCTCAAATTAAAGACAGTAATTTAGTTCCTAGAATACAAGAACTTGAGGGAAAGTATGGGAAACTGGATTGGAGAGTTGCTTTAACGGTTGCTGAGGAAGTTGCTAAACAAGAACTTTGTAAATTCGAAAATAAGGAAGAGGCAATGGAAGTTGGAATTAGGGTTGGAATTGCTTATGTTACTAATGGTGTTGTTTCTAGTCCTTTAGAAGGTTTTACACATTTACAGATTAAACAAAGAAAAGATGGGAAAGAATATTTTGCTTTGTTTTTCTCTGGACCAATAAGAAGTGCTGGTGGAACTGGGGCTAGTGTTGCTGTTATAATTGGAGATTATGTTAGAAAGAAAATGGGTTATAGTGAATATGATCCTAGTGAAGAAGAAGTTAAGAGAATGTCTACGGAATTAATTGATTATCATGAACGTGTTACAAATTTACAATATTTTCCAAGTACAGAAGAAACTGAATTTATGATTAAGAACTTAGCTGTACAGATTGATGGAGACCCTAGTGAGAAATTTGATGTTAGTAACTATAAAGATATTGGGAGGATTGAGACAAATAAAATTAGAAGTGGCGTTTGTTTAGTTACTGGAGAAGGCTTATGTCAGAAAGCGCCTAAACTTTGGAAACAATTGGGAAAATGGGGTAGTGATTTTGATATGAGTCATTGGAAATTTTTAGAAGAATTTATTAAATTACAAAAGAGAATTAAGAGTAAGAAAAGTGTTGATGAAGAAAGTGATGAGAAAATTAAACCAGATTTTACATATATTAAAGATTTAGTTGCAGGTAGGCCTGTATTAGCACATCCTTTAGTTAATGGTGGCTTTAGATTAAGATATGGAAGAGCTAGAAATACTGGATTGAGTAGTTTAGCTATAAGTCCATGTACTATGAAAGTTTTAAGTGATTATATTGCTGTTGGTACACAAATTAAAATTGAAAGACCTAGTAAAGGAACTTCGTTATCTTCTTGCGATAGCATTGATGGACCAATTGTTAAGTTAAATAATGGTGGTGTTATGTTTTTTGATTCTGAGGAGAAGGTAAACAAATATTACAAAGATGTTGAGGAGATTATTTATTTAGGGGATTTGTTAGTTCCTTATGGAGATTTTTTTAATAGAGCACATCCTTTAGTTCCTTGTGGTTATAATGATGAATATTGGTTAAGAGAATTTGAAGCTCCTATAATTAAAAAATATGATGAATTAAAATTTAAGGAAGTTGCTAAGGTTTTGAATGTTAAAGAAAAATTAATTAAAGATATTTTTGCTAATAACGAAAAGGTTGATGTTGATTTGAGTATTTTAATTTCACGAAGATTTAACGTTCCATTACATTCTAGATGGACATATTATTGGGGAAGTATAAATAAGAATGAGTTTGTTAGTTTAATAGAATGGTTAAGAAAAGCTCAAGTTTCCGAAGATAAAGTTGTGTTACCTTTTGTTTATGATTTAGGAAAAGATAATATTGATCCTAAGAGAGTTTTAGAATTGATTGGGATTGAACATCAAGTTATTGCTAAAGAAAATGTTATTATTTCAGGAGATGATGCTCGAGCATTTATTTTTAGTTTAGGTGGTTTGGTTGATATTAAAGGGATTTTAGAAATTGCTGAGAATAATGAAAATGTTTTAGATTCTATAAATAAAATTTGCGAAGTTGAGATTAGAGATAAGTTGGGGACATTTATTGGAGCTAGAATGGGTAGACCTGAAAAAGCTAAGAAAAGAAAGATGAAAGGTAGTCCTCATGTTTTATTTCCTGTTGGAGAAGAAGGTGGAAGATTAAGAAGTTTACAATCAGCATTACAAAAAGGAAAAGTTAGTGGAGATTTTCCAAATTATTTTTGTGATAAATGTCAAAAGTATTCTGCTTATGGAAACTGTGTTTATTGTAATACTAAATTAAAATTAAAATATTTTTGTAGAGAATGTAATAAATTTTATGAAGAGGATAAATGTAATGAACATGAAAGGGTTAATGGTTATAGAAGAGATGAAATAAATATTAGAGAATATTTAGATGATAGTTTGAAGTTACTTGGATTGAGTAATTATCCTGAATTAATTAAAGGAATTAGGGGAACTAGTAATAAGGATCATATTGTTGAGCATTTGGGTAAAGGAATTTTGCGTGCTACTCATGGATTAGAGGTAAATAAAGATGGGACTACTAGATTTGATGCTACTGAAATGGCTATTACACATTTTAGATGTAAAGAGGTTGGGATTTCTGTTGAGAAAATTAAAAATTTAGGTTACGAGAAGGATATTAATGGTTTAGAAATTACTAAAGATGATCAAGTTATTGAGTTAAAGTGTCAAGATATTATTTTACCTGCTTGTGATGAAGCTTTAGAAGATGGTGCTGATAAAGTTATGTTAAAACTTGGAAGTTTTTTGGATGATTTATTGGTTAAATTTTATAAGATGAAAAAGTTTTATAATTTTAAAGATAGAGATGATATTATTGGTCATTATGTTTTGGCTATTGCACCCCATATATCTGCAGGTATTGTTGGAAGGATTATAGGATTTAGTAAAACTCAAGGATTTTATGCTCATCCGTTATTTCATTGTGCTGTTAGAAGAGATTGTTTTGGTTATGACACCTTTATTCCTGTTTATGATGGTAAATTATGGAAAAACGTTAAAATAGGAGAAGTAGTTGAAAAGTTGAATCCAAGTGTTGTTGACTCTTTTGGAACAAAAGCTAAGAAAGTTCAGAATTTTTGGACTTTAGGTTATAAAAATGGAAAAGTTTGTAAGGTTAAAATAAATGAATTTACAAAGCATAGGAAATCTGAATTGTTAAGATTTAAACTTGAAGATGGAAGATATATCGATGTAACTAAAGAACATAAATTTTGTATTCTTGATAATGGTAAAATTACAAAGAGGAAAGCACATGAACTGAAAGAGAAAGATTTTCTTGTTATTCCTTCTAAATTTTCTATTAAGGAAATAGATATTGATTTTATTAACCTAGAAAATTATTTTTTAGATAGAAATGATGTAATGGTTAGAAATATTTCTACTTATTTGAAAAAATTTATTGTTAAAATAGGTGGTATTGCTCATGTTGGTAGAATTTTAAAGTTACATAAATCAATTTTACCTAATTTCCTTTCTAGGAACAGCTTTCCTTTACCTTTTTTATTAGTGTTACTTGCTTTATTTAGTTTAAATCTAAGTGATCTTCCTCAACAAAGAAGAATATCAATAAAAAGAGATAATGTTAAATTACCTTATAAAATTCCACTGAATAATGATGTCTTGTATTTAATTGGTTTATATGTTGCTGAAGGATACTGTAGAAAGAATGAAAATAAGAAAAAAGGATTTTATCAAATTGGTATATCTTGCACAGAAAAAGAGATAAAGGAAAGTATTGTTAAGACTATGAAAAGTTATTTTGATTTGAATCCTAGCGAAATTAAAGAAGATGGTTTTACATTTTCAAGTAAAATATTATATGAATTTTTTACTGGAATTTTGAAATGTGGTTCTAGGGCAAAAGAGAAGAGAATACCAGAGATTATACTTAACTTACCTAAAGAGAAATTAGCATCTTTTTTGAAAGGATATTACGATGGAGATGGAAGCGTTAGTAAAACTGATTTAAGAGTTACATGTGATAGTATTAGTGGTGGTTTATTATCTGATTTAGAATTTGCATTAAAACGGTTTGGGATTTTTGTAAAAAGATATACCTATGCAAAAGAACCAGGGCCAATAGTTAGGGGATTTTATATTAGAAAGAAAAGAAAAATTCCTGTGTTTAAAATTACAAAACTCTTGATATTAAGTGATTATTGTAAATTGTTTTATGATAATATTGGGTTCGGTTTAAAGAGGAAACAAATTATTTTAGAATATCTTTTGAAATCAATGAAACCTTTGGGAATGAGAATAAAGAAGGATGGTGATTTTGTTTTGCCAAAGATAAAATCTATAGAAAATTTAGATAAAAATCATAGTTATTGTTTAAATGTCGAAGGTAATATTGTTCTTGCTAATGGAATTATGACTGGTCAGTGCGATGGAGATGAACTTGCGTATACTTTATTATTGGACGCTGTGATGAATTTTTCAAGAAAATATTTACCTTCACATAGGGGAGCTACTCAAGATGCACCATTAGTTTTAACAACGAAAATAATCCCTGGAGAAGTTGATGATATGGTTTTTGATATGGATATTGCTGATAAGTATCCTTTGGAATTATATCGGGCTGCAGAAAAATATAAAATGCCTTGGGACGTTAAAGTTGAGCAGTTAAATTCACGTCTTGGAACAAAGGAAGAATATGGTCCTTTTGGATTCACTCATGATACTAAAGATATTAATGCTGGTGTTTTGTTTAGTGCTTATAAGAAATTGCCTACAATGAAAGAAAAAGTTTTAGGACAATTTGATATTGCTGAAAGAGTACGTGCTGTGGATCAAGATGATGTTGCACGTTTGGTTATTGAGAGACATTTTATGAGGGATATTAGAGGTAATTTAAGGAAGTTTTCTCAACAAGGTTTTAGGTGTAGTGCTTGTAATGCTAAATATCGTAGACCTCCTTTAAGAGGATATTGTTTAAGTTGTAGTGGAAATATTATTTTTACAGTTTCTTTAGGTAATATTGTTAAATATTTAGAAAGTACTTTGAGTTTGTCTGAAAAATATAATTTACCAGTTTATTTGAAACAAACTTTGAAGTTAACTAAAGAGAGAATTGAAAGTGAATTTGGTAAGGATGAAGATAGACAAGAGGGATTAGGTAAGTGGTTTTAGATTAAGAATAATATTGTTGGTAACATTAGAGAACCCATTAAATATATTTTTCTTATGCCTTTTATATGTGGAATTAATCCAATAGATGTTGCTGTAAATAAAATTAATAAACTTGAGAAACCATTGATTACTATTGTTAATGCTATTATTATAAAAATTATTATTATTGATAAGATTCTATAATTAATTTTGTTTATTATCTTTGTGAAAATTTTTGCAATTTTTATTGTTATTATTGCTGCTACTCCTGCTGCTATTAAAGTTATGGCTATGAATAGTATTAAATGATTAAAAGTAATTGTTTCTAGTAATTCAGAAATTGCAACTACTGAGCCTGACCTTGTTTTATCTATTAAATACAATGCTATGAATGAAATTATCATTACGAATGTATTTATTGAGCCCATCATGATTAGGAATGATTTTGTTTTTAATTCTTTTATAGATGCTGAGATTGTTGCTGCTTGAGATGCACCTAGAGCTGGTAAAAAACCCATAAATATGCTTGATGTTGCTCCTAAAATTAATGGACTTAAAATTTCTGACTTTTTTAATTTTGGAAATGTGATAATCTGTTTTGGAATTTTTATTTTATTAAATAGGCCATAAATTAATGCTGATATTCCAAATAATCCTGATAGTAAAGGTAACAAAGGTTGTGCTGTGTTTGAGCTTGTAGTTATTAAGCCAAGAATTCCAGATAAGAAAAAAATGAAGATTGCATAGAATTTTGATTTAGGTTCTTTTATAATTAGAAATAATGCTGCTAGTATTAAAATAAATGGGATGAAGTTAACTATTGAACTATAAGTTTTACTTATTATTAAAAAGAAAATTGGAGTTATTAGTATTATAGATAAAACTGCTAATAATGAACCAATTACTGTTAGATAGACTGCTTCAAAACCCTTTCCTTGAAATAATAACCTATGTCCTGGTTGAACTGATAGTGCTTGATCTGCATCTGGTGCTCCTAGAAAAATTGATGGAATTGGATCACCTGTTGTGTGCATGATTGACATAGAAATAATGAATGCTACTAATATTATTGGATGAAAATAATTTAATGCTATGGCTGAATATGTAATTAATAGAATGCTAATAGTATTAATGTGCAATCCTGGAGTTATTGCTGTTAAAGATCCAAATAAAATACCGAGTAGAATTGCTAGTAATAATTCTATTAACATCTTAGAGAACTTCTATTTTATTTGCTATTATTTCTAATTGACCTTTGTAATCTTCAATTTTGCCATAAACATTTATTATATTTCTTTTTGTTAAGTTTAATGGAGAATCTTTAAAGACAACTACTGTAATTTCTTTTTGTGAATTATCTTTTATGTTTAGTAAATATAAACCAGGTGTTTCTGTAATTCTTGTTATTTCTCCTTTTACTTCTACTTCTTGGTTTATTGATTCATTTGTTATAGATTCTATGGATGTTGAATCTACTGAGGTTTTTTCATTAATTAGAAATAGTATGTATAGTCCAATGAAAGAGCATAGTATGGCTACTTTTAATAAAGTATTTTCTTTCATGAAATGATAAAGTTTATATTGCTTAAATAAATTGTTATAATATGGATATTAAGGAAAGATTGGAATTGATTAAGAGGAATGTTGATGAAGTTATAACAGAGAGGGAACTTGAGGATTTGTTAAGAAAAAAGAAAAAACCTTCTGTTTATATCGGAACAGCTATAACTGGAAGACCACATATTGGATATTTTCCTATAATTTTAAAGTTAGCTGATTTTTTAAAAGCAGGATTTAAAGTTAAATTATTATTGGCGGATTTTCATGGTGCTTTAGATAATACTCCTTGGGATGTTTTAGAAAAAAGATATAATTATTATAAGAAAGTTATGCCTTTGATGTTTGAAGCTATTGGAGCTAATATTTCGAATTTTGAAATGGTTAAAGGTTCTAGTTTTCAGATGGATAAAAATTATTTTGCTGATGTTTTGAAGATGAGTACTTTTGTGAGTATTAATGATTGTAAAAGAGCTGCATCTGAAGTTGTTAAGTTTGGAGATAATCCTAAATTATCTGGGTTAATATATCCTATAATGCAATCTATTGATGAAGAATATTTAGATGTTGATATGCAATATGGTGGTGTTGATCAGAGAAAAATTTTAATGTTTGCTAGAGAGAATTTACCTCAGATTGGATATAAAAAAAGAGTTGAAATTATGACACCTTTAATTCCTGGTTTAATTGGTAAGAAGATGAGTGCTTCTATCCCTGAAAGTAAAGTTGATTTATTAGATAAAGAAGATGTTGTTTTAAAGAAAGTTAATAAAGCTCATTGTTTAGAGGGTGATGTAGATAATGGGTTATTACCCTTTGTTAAATATGTAATTATGACTTTAAAGAAAGATAGTAAAGAAAGTTTTGTTATTGAGAGAGACAAAAAATATGGTGGTAACTTGGAATTTAATAATTATGATGAATTAGAGAAAGCTTTTGCTAATAAAGAATTACATCCTATGGATTTGAAGAATAGTGTTGCTAGAGAAATTAATTTACTTTTGAAACCTATGCAGAAGAAGTTTAAGATTTTGAATAAGTTGGCTAAAGATGGGTTTAGTTAGAAGATGGTAAGAATAGAAAAAGATGAATTTATTCTAAGGGATTTGGAAATCAAAGATTCTCAAGGTTATTGGGAAACAATGCAAGATGAAAAAACTAAAGAAGGTATGATGGAAACTCCTAAAAGTTTTAAACGAGCTAAAATTGAAGTTGAGGATTATATTGAAGATGCTAAAACAAAGGTTAAGGAAGTTTTAACAATTGAAATTGATGGACAATATGCAGGTAATGTTAGATTAGATTATCAAGGATTTAATACTGATTCAGATGAAGGAAGGGTTCATATGTGGATACATCCAAAATTTAGAAAAAATAAATTAGCACAAAGAGCGCTTCAAGCATTAATTAAATATGCTTTTGAGAAAAGAAAATTTAGAGTTTTATATGGGCAATCTAAAGTTTCTAATAAAGCTATGGCAAAAATAATGGAAAATCTTGGATTTGAAAAAGAGAAAAAACATCGAATTGTTGATGATATTAAAAAGATTTGGTGGACTTTGAAAAAACAAGTTTAGTTAGTTTAATAAGATTATAGATTTTTAATGTTTATATGGGAGAACATTTAAAAAAAAGGCCTAAAAAGAAGATTTTTCAAAAAGAAAAAATTGATTTTCTTAGAAATAAAGCTATTGATAAAATAAAAGTAAAGTTTTTACCTGATGAAAAAATTATAAAAATAATATTGATAGGTTCTTCTGTTAAAAATACTTTTGGAGAATATGAAAAACCAGGATTTAGAGGTAGTTTATTTTCTGATTTTGATTTTATTATTTTTGTTGAAGATAATTATGGAATTCCTAAATGGCTTGATAAAGAACCAGATGGAAAGCCATTTCCTAATGATAAATTGAATCTTGCATATAGAAGTAAGAATTTTCTTGAAAATATGTATGATGTAGAAGTGTTTTTTGTACGTAGAAAGACTATGGAAAATCCTGAAATTGAAAATCTTGCAGAAATGCCTGGCTGTGAAATTCCATTCTCAGAGAAAAGTAAATGGAAACAAATTGTAGTTTACTCTAAAAATGAATATTAAAAAAGTAAAAGATGTTATGAAAAAATATGGTAAATCTTGGGAAAATCAAGATTCTAACTTAATTCTAGAATGTTTTACTAAAAATGGGATTTATCAAGAAAGTCCTTTGTCTAAAAGATATAAAGGTCATAAAGAGATTAAGAAATTTTGGGATAATGTTGTTGGAAAAAATACTAAGAATATTAAATTTAAATTAGTAAAATGCTATATTTCTAAAGATGGTAAAACAGGCTTTGCAGAATGGGAATGTAAAAATGAACATAAGAAAGATGATAGATGGAGAAGAGATCACATGGTTGGAATTATGATTTTAAAAATGAATGGCGATAAAATTTCTTATTTGAATGAATATTGGAACACTAAGATTAGTTAGATTTATTCCAAATTTTGAGAAAAAATTCTTTATATTGTTTTGCTAAGTATTTACTAGATATTAAAATTGCAGTTGGTGTTGTATCCCAGCTTATAATTAAAACTTTATTTGGATATATTGCTGTATCTCCTGGGAATGAGATTGAACTGTAACGTAACATTTTTTTCTTTTTCATTATATTTAGATTATCTCTATGTGCTTCTTCAAATATTTTCTTATTTTCTTTAGAGATTAGTAAATGGTCTTTTATTTTTGAGTAATGTTTTTTCATTCCATACCAATTGTAAAATTCATTTATTTTTGAATGAGCATTGTAATCTCCTGTTGAAAAGCCATACAGATTTTCATCTTTTTTTAGTTCTTCTATTAAACTTAAAGAAATGTTTCTAATTGATTTTAAACCAATGAATAACTCAGTTGATTGTTTTTCTATTGCTAATTCTTGTTTTGCTTTTAATTTTGGTATTATAGACTCTAGTTTTCTTTCTTTTTCTTTGATTAATGTTAATATATTTTTAGGGTCTGTAGCTTGAAAGTATTTTGTTTTTCCTTTTATTATATGAGATGATAATCCTTTCTTATTTAATGATTCTAGAACTTCGTAAATTTTTGAGTTTGGAACTTCTGATTTTTTAATTAAAGGTCCTGTTGTTGTTGAACCTAGTTCTAATAACGCTATGTATACTTTTGACTCTCTTTCTGTTAATCCTGCTTCTTGGAGTTCTTCCATAGTTTTAGTTTGTTTTTAGTATATTTAAGTGTTTTTATTACTACCCCTCATGGGGGTGAATAATCTTTATATGATGTTTATAGTTATTACTTTTTAATGATAATTAAGGAGAATAGATAAAATGGAAAAAAATCAAGATTTAATTGAAAGAGAAGTCCTCATATCCGCTATGGATTATCTAGGTGAACAACATCAAAAGTACGTAGCAATTGAATTTGGTAATGGAGATTATAAAATTGCCTCCATAAATGAAGAATATCATGAGGGTGTTGCTAAATGGTATGCTAATTTAACCAATACAAGCATAGAAGAAAATCCAGAAGGAAATTTAGAATTTAAAATACTTGGTGGTGGAATGTTCATGATAAACATGGGAGATAAGAAAATAGAGATTTATGGTGAAAGCACTCAATATGGCGAGGATCCAAATCGAGAGAAAACATTAGATATGTTAAAAGATGATGATGATCCTGAATGGGATATCACCATAAAAAATGATTAATTAGGAGAGCAAAAAATGGAAAATGAACAACTTGAAAAAATATTAATTGTAGAAGACAACCCAGAACATTTGGAAGATGCAAGAAGAAAAATGCAAGGAATTGTGAGTGTTGAAGTTGATTATGCAACTAATTTAAATGAAGCTTTACAATATTTGTCAGATAATAATTATGATGGGATAATCAGTGATGTATTCTTTCCAATTTCTTTAAAAGATATTAGAGATGAGGAAAAAATAGAAGAAATTTATAGTATCATAAAGGAGCCAATATTAAGAATTAAGGAATTGATTCCAGATTTTTCTGAAGA
>NZCT01000028.1 GCA_002688355.1 archaeon
ATCTTATTACTTATATCATCTCTCTTACTTAATATCTCATCTAACTCAAACTCTCCAATTATATTCCTCATAGTAGTCTGGGCTAATTGGGAAATAGCAAACATAAAACTCTCAACTTCTAATATAGCTTTTTCAGCTTCAACAACTTTATAATAAAGTACAGCATTAACTTTTATAGAAATATTATCTTTACTAACACATTCCTGACTAGGAACATCAACAGTTTTAACTCTCAAATCTACCCTTACCCAAGATTGGACTATAGGAAACACCAACTTCCAACCAGGTTGCATTTTTCCAACATATCTTCCTAATTGAAACTTAACACCTCTATCAAATTGATTAACTTGTTTAATACTAGATAAAATAATAAGAATTACAATCACTAATATAACATAACCAAATACCATAAGAAAAATAAAAAGAAGAATATATTTAAACTTATCTACTTCTTCCCTTTAGATTCTCCACAAGAGCCACATTTGCTCATTGCTAATCCACCTACTCCAGCCAAAACAAATACTACTGTCCACCAAGAGATATTCCAAAAATCCCAAATATTCAAGTCCCTTAGTAAAAACAATACACCGAAGATTAAAAGCAGAACAGCATTAACTGTGCTACATTTACCACATCCATGAAACATTTAATATCACCTCTTAGCTTTCTAGTATACGAAATCATATATAATATTTTCTCTTTTTTCTAACACAACTATATTTATATATCTCTCTTAGGGTATTTAAAACAATAAGGGGGTTAAAATCACATCAGCAGACATAATAGCAGGAATTTTATTTATACTATCATTAATATTTCTAATTAAAGCCAATTCTCAAGATAAAATATCTTACCTAAAAAATAAAGGATCAATACTTTACACAATATTTATTCTATTAATAATATCAGTAGTAGTAAGATTTTTCTTAGAATTTTTTTCATACATAACAGCGATTTTAACTTTAATCTTGCTTTACTATTCATCTTATTTTGAAAATAAAATTGTTATAAATACAAATATCATAAAATTAAAAAATCAAATAGAAGAAAAAGAAATAAAACCAAAAATAACAGAGTTAATAACGAAAAAAGAAGAGTTAGAAAACTCAAAAATAGAATTAAACAAAGAAAGAGAACTTTTACAAGAACAAAATATGAATATAGAAAGTAACAAACAAAGCTTACTCCAGCAACAATCTAATCTAAATGAAAGAGAATCTAAAATAAAAGATCTAGAAGAATCATCATCTAAAAAAGAAGAAACTTTACAGTTCGAACTAGAAAAAATACATAGAGAAAGAGAATCATTTAATGAAAAAGAAGCTAAGATTAATGAAATCGTATCTACAATAAAAGAACAAAAAGCCCAAATTCAACAAGAAAAACAACAAAGTAGAGAAGAATTAAGAGCAATAGAACATAATATTAGAGAAGAAAGAACTAAATCCAAACAAGAACTACAAGAATTAAGATCAAAAACAAAAGAAGAGGAACAAAAAGTAAAATTAGAATTAAAAAATTTAAAAACTAACTTAGATGAAGCTACAAAAAAATCCTCTAATTTAACAAAAGAAAAAGAATCTAAATTACAAAAGTCAGAACAAGAATTAAAAAATAAAGAAAATAAATTAAAACAACAAGAAGCTAAAATAAAAGATTCTGAACAAAAAATAAAAACTTTAGAGACTAACTTAAAACAAGGATTACAAAGAACAATAGTAATAAATAAAGAAAAAGAAACAAAGATAAAATCAGATTTAATTAAATCAAATGCCTCTATTAAAGATAAAGAAGCTAAACTAAAACAAGCAACTTTAAAATTAAAGGACCTTAATAAAAATAAAGAATTAAAACTAAAACAACAAGAAGCTAAACTAAAACAAAGAGATTCTAATTTAAATAAAGCAAAATGTTCTTTAGAAGCTGATAATAAAAGGATTAAGAGAGAGTATGAAAGAATAAAAAACATACAAAAAAGACTTAAAGATCAAGATAAAAAATTAAAACAAAGAGCAGCTAAATTAAAAAAGAGGTGAACAAAATGTCTGAATGCCAATTTTATGAAACTTGTGAATTAATAAACGGTTCTTATCTTTGTGATACACTTCTTGCGGGTTATAAAAGAGTGGTTTGTAATGGTGGAACAGAAAGGGTAGAAACATGTCCGCACAGAAGTTCTTTAATACAGATAACAGAAATGAAAGATGCAGCGTTAAAGGCAGTAGAAGATATATCATCCACAGTTAAAAGAAATTTATGAGACCTTCTATAATAGCAGGACAATTCTATGAAGATGATTTTACAAAGCTTAATCAACAATTAGAATTAGCTTTTGAACAAGGCCCTGGATCTACACCATTAGAAAAAAGAGAAGGAAATACAATAGCAGCAATAATTCCACATTCTCAATTTAAATCTTCAGCAAAATGTGCATCATGGGCATATAAAGAACTAGGAGAATCCCCACAACCTTTTACTTATGTTATTTTAGGAGCGCATCATAAAAATAATTTAGATAAAATTTTAATTTCTCTAGAAGATTTTTCAACACCTTTTGGTATAGTAAAAAATGATAGAAACTTAGCAAATAAATTATTAGATTCAACAACAATAGTTGATGAACCTTCACATGCAGAAGAACATTCTATAGAACTACAACTACCTTTTATACAATTCATTAATAGAAGAAGCTTAGACACATTAAGAATACTACCAATAATAGTTTCTACTTTTGATTTAAAGAAAATAAAAACATTAGCTGAAAAATTATCACAAGTAAATAATTTAATAATTATAGCATCCTCCGATTTAATACACTACGGTCCATTATATAATTTTACACCTTTCAAATATAACATAGAAGAAGAATTAGAAAACTTAACAAATAATATATTAGATAAAATTCTTAATTTACAAACAGAAACTTTCCTTCAAATAGTCGAAAAAAATAAAGCAACTATATGTGGTGCATCTTCAATAGCTGTTTTACTAGAAATATTAAAAAAAAGAAATATAAAGAAAGGTAAACTACTTTGTCATTACTCTAACTCAAAAGATGATGAAAACTCTATAGATTTCGCATCAATAATCTACAATGAAATTAAAGATAAACAATGAATTCTACGAATTTACTCTTTGTAATACTTTTTTTTCTAAATTTAAAGGATTAATGTTCTCAAAAAAGAAGAATTTATTATTTTCCTTTCCAGTTAAAACCAAACCTTTAATCCATATGTTCTTTGTTTTCTATCCAATAACAATAATTACTCTAGATGAGTCTTATAGAATCCTAGAATATAAGTATATTTATCCATTTCAGCTATTCTTACCTAAGTATAAAGTGAAGTATATCTTAGAAATACCTAAGAAAATAGAGGCAAATAAGGTGTTTTTCATAGATAAAGCCTATTAATGTGGTAATTAACCATCTAAATATACCTACGTGGTAAGTAAACAAAACCTTTATAAATATGTGGTAATTAACTAAGTTAATGCCTTATGTTAAACAACTAAAGATCAAAGGACAGCTTTACTGGTATATGTTCCATACCATAAGAAGTGGTAAAAAATACCTTAAAAGAAGCAAATATCTAGGAAAAGAGCTACCAAAGAACGTAGAAAAGCTAAAACAAGAGTTCTTAGAGGAAATTAAAGGATCTAAATTACCTATAAAAGCCACAAAACACTCAAAATTAGTAGAAACCCTTCATCCTTTAGAAAGAAAAATCCTCCCATTCTTAAAAAACATAAAAAATTCTAAAGATTTAGTAAAAGAATCTAAATTACAAGAAGTAGAAGTTACAAGAGCTTTACAATGGTTAGGTAATAAAGATGTTTTATCATTAAAAAAAACAACTAAAGAAATAATTGAACTAGATAAAAACGGAAAAGACTACTTAGAAAAAGGATTACCTGAAAGACGTTTCTTAAATGCTTTAGATTCTCCATTATCCTTAAAAGAAATACAAAAAAAAGCTAATCTACAAAAAGATGAAGTTAACGCTTGCCTAGGATTATTAAAAAAACGTGGATTAATTGCTTTAGGTGAAAAAATAAAAAGATTAAAGCTAACAGATTCTTTACTAGACTTATCAGAAACTTTTCTTAAATCTCTCCCATTAAATAATAAATCATTAACAGAGGAACAATCTTTTACATTTAACGAATTCAAAAAAAGAAAAAATATCATAAAAGAAAATTTAGTAAAAGAAAGAACAATAGAATTATTAGACTTAGGAAAAGAACTTCTAAAAGAAAATTTAAACGTAGATCTAATAGAAACTTTAACTCCAAAAATGTTAAACAATGAATCTTACAAAAATAAAAGATTTAGAAGATATGATGTAAAAATTAACGTACCAAAAATCTACTCAGGAAAAAGACATTTCGCAAACCAATCTATTGATTACGCAAAAAGAATTTGGACAGACTTAGGATTTAAAGAGATGGAAGGAAACATAATAAATACATCTTTCTGGAATTTCGATTCTTTATTCACACCTCAAGACCATCCAGCTAGAGATTTACAAGACAGTATTTTTCTAAAAAAATCTGGAAAGCTACCAAAGTTTTTCAAAGAAGTAAAAGAAATGCATGAATCTGGAGATAAAAATAGTAAAGGTTGGAATTATTCTTGGGATAAAGAAAAAGCAAAAAAATTAGTACTAAGAACTCATACAACTGTTTTATCAGCAAAAACATTATCTAAATTAAAAAAAGAAGATTTACCAGCTAAATTCTTTGCAATTGGTAGAAACTTTAGAAATGAAACAGTTGATTGGAGCCATTCATTTGAATTCAACCAAACAGAAGGAATAGTTGTAGATCCTAACGCTAATTTCCGACATTTACTAGGTTATCTAAAAGAGTTTTTTAAAAAAATGGGATTTGACAATGCTAGATTTAGACCAGCTTATTTTCCATACACAGAACCTTCAGTAGAAATTGATGTTTATCACCCAATAAAAAAACAATGGGTAGAATTAGGAGGAGCAGGAATGTTCAGACCAGAAGTTGTAATTCCTTTATTAGGAGAAGATATTCCAGTTCTAGCTTGGGGTCCAGGATTTGATAGGGTAATGATGGATTATTACAAAATTAATGATATAAGAGAGTTATACAAAAATGACATAAAACAACTAAGGGAGATTAAAACGTGGTTAAAATAAAATGCCAACAGTAAACTTAAACAAAAAACAATTTGAAACTTTAGTAGGAAAAAGTTTGGAATTAGATAAATTAAGAGATAGAATCTCCATGTTAGGTACAGACCTAGAAAGTATAGAAGGAAATGAAATTACAGTTGAAATCTTTCCTAATAGACCAGATATGTTATCTGAACAAGGGTTTGCTCGTGCCTTTTCCTCTTTTATTGGAATTAAAAAAGGATTAAGAGAATATACTGCAAAAAAATCTAACTACGAAATAATAATCGATCCAAGTGTAAAAAAAGTAAGACCTTACACAGCTTGTGCAGTTGTTAAAAATTTAAAATTTAATGATGAAAATCTAAAAAGTATCATCCAACTACAAGAAAAATTACATACTAGTTACGGAAGAAATAGAAGAAAAGTAGCAATAGGTGTTTATCCATTAGAAAAAATAAAATTTCCTATAGATTATCTAGCTTTACCACCAGAAAAAATAAAATTTACTCCTTTAGAATATAGTGAAGTTATGAACGCAATGCAAATATTAACTAAAACAAACACAGGCCGAGAATTTGCCCATTTATTAGAAAAAGAAACACTATACCCAATATTTAGAGACAAAAATAACAGCATTTTATCCATGCCTCCTATAATCAATTCTAATGATAGTGGAAAAATAACAGAAACAACAAAAGATGTTTTCATAGAATGTTCAGGTTTTGATCTAAACTCATTAAAAAAATGTCTAAATATTATTGTAACAACTTTAGCAGATATAGGCGGCGTTATCTATGAAACTAAATTAAAATACAAAAAACCAATAACAACTCCAGACTTAAAACCAGAAAAAATTAAGTTAAATACAAATTATGTAAATAAAATTCTCGGTTTATCTTTATCTGAAAAAGAAATAAAATCATTATTAGAAAAAATGGGATTTAATTATAATAAAAATGAAGTTTCCATACCTCCTTACAGAGCAGATATTCTGCATGAAATAGACTTAATAGAAGATATAGCAATAGCTTATGGTTATGAAAACTTTGAAGAAACAATACCAAATGTAGCAACAATAGGTTCAGAATCAAAATTATCTAAATTCAAAAGAAAAATCTCTGAAATATTAATAGGATTAAAATTTTTAGAAACTTCTACATTTAGTTTAAGTAATAAAAATAATTTAAATAAAAAAATGAATTCAAAGAAAGGATTAACACAAGTTGAATCTCCAGTTAACTCAGATTATGATACTTTAAGATCATGGATGTTACCTTCTCTAATGCAAGTTTTAAACACAAATAAACATTATGAATATCCACAAGAACTATTTGAAATAGGAACTATTTTTGAAGACATAAAAGAATCTCAAAGTTTATCTATAGTAAAATGTGAAGGAAATTTTACAGAAATAAAACAAATTTTAGATTTATTAATGTCTTCTTTAAATTTAGAATATGAAATACAAGAAGATAATCATTCATCTTTCATAGAAGGAAGATCTGGAAAAATAATTATTAAAGAAAAAAATTTAGGATTTCTAGGAGAACTATCTCCAGAAGTAATAACAAATTGGGATTTAGAATTACCAGTATCAGCTTTAGAATTAAATATTTCTAAATTGTTTAAAATCCTAAACTCCTAAAACCACCTAACAATAAACCAATAATAAATATTGCTAATGGAAAAATAATCAAAGCTAAAAATGCTTTTCCTCTACTTAATTTTTGATAAACAGAAAGTCCTATAGACATAGAATAAACAACATGAACTATAGAAATTAAACTTATAATTGAAGAAATTATAACAATAGGACTAGAAAATATGGAGCTAAGAGAAGCAACTTGATTTGGATCAGCAAGGCTTAATATAAGTTCAGGTTTAAACCATCCTATAAAATTAGTAATAATAGAACTAACAACACTATAAACTAAACTAATTGTAATTGCATAAGTCACAACTTTAAATGTATTAAAATATCCTTCGCTACCTTTAACAATTAACACCCCTAAATGGATAAAAGCTGCTGCTACAAAAGGAACAACAAGTGCAGATAAAGTAGAAGTAACTACTCCTAATAAAGATGCAATTAAAAGTATAGAATCATTAAAAAATATTGGAAGACCAAAAACAACTGATATTATTTGTGCTATAGCAGTGAATATAACAAAAAATAATAGTATAGGCCAATAAGTTGCCTCTTTTTTAATACTACCAAAAAATCCAACAGGATTTGTAAATAAAAATTTTAATTTCTCTAAATATGCATGCATAATAATAAAAATAATATTTTAATATATAAAAGTATTGTTTAAGAACAAGCCCATCTAACAATTTTATCTTTTACATAAATTGGATTACACACTCTATCATTTAAACACTCATAAGGACAAGTTTCAGGAACTTCATCTTCAAAAACTTCTTCAACAACTTCAACTTCTTCTTTTTCTTCAACTACAACATCATCACTATCACAAATGTTATTTCCATTAGCATCTAAACAACAATCTCCTTGTTTATACTCAATATAAGGAGTATTACAAAAAGGTTCATCAACTTCAACAACACTTCCAGTAACTAAATTTTCACCAGAAGTATTTATATTCAACCCACTACTAACTGCAATAACAACACCTATTAATACAATAACACTAACAAGAATGATTGTTTTATCGTTATCCATTTAAACCCCAAATATCATAAATCTTTTTAATATTTAAATCTTCTTAAAATCTCCATCTTTGGAAACATGAACATTTTTATCTTTTTTATATCCTAACTCTTCAGCTAATTCAACTAAATATTTTTGACCATCAGGAGGAACATGTGCTGGAAAAATATGTTGAGGATTAACCATTTGAATAAAATCTCTCAAATCTTCCCTAGATGCATGCCCTGAAACATGAATATCTGTAAAAATTCTAACTTTCTTCTTCTTCAAATTAGCTTCTAACTTTTTCCTATTTTCAATATTTAAAGGATCTGGAATTGTTCTACAAGAAAATATAACATGATCAAAAGGTAAAAAATCAAAAGGAATCCTATCATCAGCCATCTTACTCAAAACAGCTTGTGGTTCTCCTTGATTACCAGTACAAACAATCAAATATTTATTTCTTCCTTGTTTTTCAATCTCTCTTAATTTCTTTTCAATATTTCTTCTATAAGGTACCAATTCCACACTAGAAGAAAAATTTATCAACTTCAACTTCTCAGCAGCTCTTACATATTTATCCAAACTCCTACCAAAGAACACAATTTTTCTATTTAACACCTTACCAAAATCAATCATACTTTTTAATCTAGCAATATGAGAAGCAAACGTAGTTGCTATAATCAAATTATCAGCACTCTCAGTCCCTAACATAACATCTTTTAACATCTCTCTAGCAACTTTCTCACTAGGAGTTTTCTGTTCATTATAAGAATATAAAGAATCAACAATTAAAGCCACAACATTTTCTTTCCCCAATTCTTTTAATCTAGCAAAATTAGGTTTCTTTCCAACAACAGGATTACTATCAAACTTAAAATCATTAGCATAAAGTACAGTTCCTATTTTAGAATGTAACCCAATCATAACAGTTTGAATTGTAGAGTGTGTCATATTAATAAACTCGACCTCTAACTTTTTAGAAACTTTTACTTTAGAATTTGCATTAACAACTTTAAACTCATTCTTTAACTCTATCTTCTCATCCCATAACATCCTTTTCAAAACTTCAATAGTATAAGCAGTACCTAATATAGGTGCTTTAGGATAATTTTTAGCTAAATAAGGAACAGCAGCAATATGATCTAAATGACAATGTGTAATAGCAATAGCCTTAACATTTTTCTTCCATTTTTCAATAACATTATCATTTGGTATAGCACCTAATTTTATCAAACCTTGAGTTGTTAAATTTCTTCTCTCTCCACCTTCCTCCTCAAAATTAACTATTTTAGGTAAACAAATACCCATATCAAAAATAACAACCTCATCATCTATATTAACAGCAGTCATATTTCTACCAACTTCTGAAAAACCACCAACTGTACAAATTTCTATCATA
>NZCT01000029.1 GCA_002688355.1 archaeon
GATTATTAATAGACTGTGGAGAAGGAACTCAAAGACAATTCAGATTAGCAAACATTCCAACTACAAAAGTAACAAAATTATTAATAACACACTTTCATGGAGATCATACTTTAGGTATCTTAGGATTAATACAAAGTTTAGGGGCAAATAATTACAAAAAAACTCTAGAAATTTATGGTCCAAAAGACACTAAGAAATTTATAAAACACATGATGTCTTCAATTATATTCAAAAACAAAATAAAAATGGGAGTTCATGAAATATCAAAGCAAGGAAAATTCTTTGAAAATAAAGATTTCGTTTTAGAATCTACAAATTTAAAACACGCTGTTCCATGCCTAGGTTACTCATTCATAGAAAAAGATACTAGAAATGTAAACACTAATTATACTAAAAAATTTGGCTTAACAAGACATCCATTACTTGGAAAGTTACAACAAGGAAAATCTATTTCATACAAAGGTAAAAAAATAGACGTAAAAAAAGCTACAACTATAAAAAAAGGTAAAAAAATAACAATAATCTTAGATACTCTTCCTTGTAAAAACGCAGAAAAATTATCTAAAAACTCAGATTTACTAATTGCAGATTCAACTTGGTCATATAAACAAGAAAAGAAAAAAGGAGAACACTTTACTAATTTAGATGCAGCCAATCTAGCTAAAAAATCAAAATCTAAAAAATTAATCTTAACACACTTTTCTCAAAGATATAAAAATCCATCTGACTTAAGTAATGAAGTAAAATCAACATTCAAAAATACAAAATCAGCACAAGATTTAATGGAAGTGGATTTATGAGCTCAGCAGATATTAAAGGAAAAAAATGTCCAGGTTGTGGAAAGATTGTTACGTTTATATTCATAGGACTTCAAGAAACTTTAGATCCTAATGTTAATATAAAACTATATAATTGTTCAGATTGCAAAACCACAAGAGCGATCTAAATTTAATATTTATTCTTAATTTTATGAAATATTTGAAATAAAAATAAATCTCCCCAAACACCAGAAATTAAATTCACAATTATAGATATAGCCTGAGTTAAGAGAATAATATTGATAAAACTAAATATATTCAAAATAGAAGATAATGCTATACTAACAACAACAGCAATAAAAAAAGTAACAATTATCACATCATATCTTTTTTTAGCTAATTTAAAACTTTCTTTAAATGCTTCCATTGCACTTAGCTCTTTAATAAACAATATTGGATATCTAAAATAAATACCTACGAAAAATAACAAAAAGAAAATCATCTCTAAAATAGTTACAATAACTAAACTAGGAGTTACATTACCAAAATATCTACCAATTCCAACTAAAGATAATCCTAAAAATATAACAATTATACTAATTGCAAATATTAAAATTTTCAAGAAAATAATACTTCTAACTTTCTTTCCTGAATCTAAAAAATCTTTAAAAAAACTAAGCTTCCTATTCTCAATAACATTACTAATCATATAATACTTCCAAGCTAATGCTCCAACACCAATGAAAAAAGCACCTATAGCAAATATAGCAATAGAAACAATCAACCCAAATAAATTACTAAAATTATATAACAATAATTGTATCTGATCAATATCATAATTCTGGAAAAAATCAATAATACCAAAATTTCTTAAAATAAAATAACCAACAACAACTAAAAATAAATAATATAATAAATCTGGAAGGATCAAAATAGGATTTTTCCACAATCTCTTCCAAGAATCTCTAAAAGCTATCCAATACATTTTATCATCTCTTTTTTACTAATCTTCTTCAACCTTTTTAATAACATCCTTTAAGTTTAATTCTCTTAATAATTCTTTGTATCTATTACGTATTGTAACTTCTGTAACTCCAGCAACATCTGCTACTTCTCTTTGAGTTTTCTTTTCATTATTTATTAAAGCAGCAACATACAAACTAGCAGCAGCAATTCCAGTAGGACCTCTACCACTTGTTAATTCTGATTTTTGTGCTTGTTCTAAAATCTCAACAGCTTTACTTTGAGTTTCCGCATTTAACTTTAATGCAGATGCAAATCTAGGAATATAATCAACAGGATTACTTGGTAAAATTCTTATACCTAATTCTCTTGTAACAAATCTATAAGTTCTTCCAATTTCTTTTTTATCTATACCACTTGCCTCGCTAAGTTCATCTAAAGTTCTAGGAACTTCGTGTCTTCTACATGCAGCATATAACGCTCCAGAAACAACACTCTCCATGCTTCTTCCTCTAACTAATCCTCTTTGAACAGCTAAAGTATAAATTCTTGCAGCTTCTTCCTCAACAGATGCTGGTAATTTTAAAAAACTAGAAACTCTCTTTAATTCTGCTAATGCTAATTTTAAATTTCTTTCAATAGCAGTACTTATTCTATGTTGCCATTTTTTTAATCTAAAATATTTGTTTCTTTCTTTACTTTTTAATTGATAAATATCTCCTCTACTTCCAATATCTGTTCCTAAACCCTTATCAAACTTAGTCCAACTTGACGGCGCACCCGTTCTTCTTCTTTTATCAGCTTGTTCATGGTCAAATTCTCTCCATTCTTGACCAAAATCAATCATTTTCTCTTCAACAACAAGACCACAATCTTTACAAGTCATCTCTCCTCTATCTTTATTTATAATTAAATTGATTCCGCCACATTCTGGGCATTTTTTAATAAATCTTGATTGTGCCATTGTTTCTCCATCAAACAGAAATAATCTTTACACAGTAATTACAATTAACAGTATATAAATCTTTCTAATTACCTAAAAATACCGAATTCCCTAGAATATAGGCAATACAAGCTCTCTATTCATAAAATAAAACTAAAAAAATCTACTTTTTAACTAAAATAGCATTTAAACTACCTTCTTGACCAGGTCTAGATGTAATCCTAGCATCGCCAACTTCAGTCTTCACAATACAACCTTTTGTAATTATGTTTCTTCTAACTAAATTTGCATTTGCTTTGTTTTCAATTACATGCAAAATCTTAGATTTAACATGTTTTTTTGTTTTAGGATCATAAACATTTGCATTTTCAACATTTAATAAAAGATTCTTATCACTTCCGCCTTTTTTTCTAATAAAAAGTAAAACTCTTTTACCTATTCTAGTTAAAGTTGGTTCCCTACCAAGTTCTCTTAATTTCTTTCTCCTAAAAGAAATGTATCTTGCTCCAGAAACTTTTTTCTTACTTCTTGCTTGTGCAATTGCCATAACATAAAAAATAAGCAAACCTTTAAATATGTTATTATTTAAAAAATTTATATGGAAAACTCAAGACCTTTAGACGAATTAAACGCTTCTAGAAATAAGAGAGTAATAATTGAGCTTAAAAACGGAAAACAATATGTTGGAAAATTAAAAGCATTTGATATTCATATTAATATTGTCTTAGATGAAACAGAAGAACATGTAGACGGCGAAGTAAAAAGAAAAATAGGTACAGCATTCATAAGAGGAGACACAATAATTTTAATTTCCTCACAATAAAAAATAATTCTTTAGAAAATGACAAAAGGCACAGCCTCAATGGGTAAAAAATCTGGTAAAAGCCATTTATGTATTCGTTGCAGACGTTGCGGAAAAAGAGCTTACTTTGTTAGACATAAAAAATGTGCTTCTTGTGGCTACGGAAAAAGTAAAAAACTAAGAAGTTATTCTTGGCAAAAGAAAAGACAGCATTAACTTATTTATCATAAACTTTAGATCTTTTATCAATCTTAATTATTATAAGTCTATTTAAATTGTGTCTAACGAAGTAAAGAATTCTTTGTTTTCCAACTCTAACTCTAAAAGTTTTTTCTCCTTTATAATCTTCAACTCTTTCAACTTCTTTTGGAAAAGGATTTCTTTCCAACTCATCAATTTTTTGTTTTATCCTTTTGCTTGTTATTTTATCAAGTTTATTAATATATTTTTCAGATTTAGATGAGAATTCTGCTTGAAACAGAACCATTTTTAATTAAAAACTTTATCTTTACTTAGAAGTTTTCCTTCTTTTTCTTCATTTAATGTTTCATCAATTGCTTTTTTGTCATCTTCACTTAATTTAGAATCCTCTATATATCTCATGACATATTTAATTCTCTTATTCATATTTTCTAATTTATTCAACACTCGTTTTTGAAATGTAATTTCTTCCATAAATTATTAATTGAATTTCATACTTATAAACTTTACGTCATTATAATAAAATTCACAACATTTTTAAAACTACAAAATTATTTCTTTATTTATGCGGAGGTGCCGGAGTGGTCAAACGGGATGGGCTTAGGACCCATTAGCTTAGTGCTTACGCAGGTTCAAACCCTGTCCTCCGCAAACTTTTTCTCCAGGGAATAGTTATCTTTAAATCTTACAAAATTCTTAAATTCCTATGAAAAAAGGAGTTGTAATATTATTTTTAACATTTTTAATGATGGTACAATCTGTTTCTGCTATCTCAAATGTTCAACATTCTGTTGATGGAGATAAAGTCACTCTAACTTATCAAGGGAATCCACCATTTTGGATTAATATAAGAGGAGACACAAGCATTGGTCAAAGTGGAGGTTATCTTTGGGCAAAAACTAATTCAAATACTTTTACTTATGACATGGGTTTTGCAATTAATCCTTCTAAAAAATTTTACTATGGTGTTAAGGATAATAATTGGGGTGAAATTTATTATTTTGAAATTGGATTACCAGAGGACAATGTTTTAAAAGAAGCTTGTAATGGTTATCTAAAAGAATTTGATGACATTAGAGGTAATCTTAAACATCTTCCAACATTTAAAGATATTAGCCAATGTGATCTTTCAAACGTAGATTCGAATTTTATGAATACATTGATATTTAATGAAGAAACTGTTTGGCCTAACTCTAATAAATTACCTATAAATTTTAATCCAACAGAGTTAGCTAATAAAGGAATGAATCCTGGCATGGGCATCAAAGATTTGCATGAGCAGGGTATAACTGGCCAAGGTGTTAATGTTGCAATAATTGATCAACCAATGTTTAGAGATCATCCAGAGTATAATGGAAAAATTATCGAGTATTATGATATCGGATGTGAAAATTGCGATACAAGTATGCATGGTCCTGCTGTAGCAAGTTTATTGGTAGGTAAAAATATAGGCGTTGCACCTGGTGCTGGTTTGTATTTTGCAGGTGTCCCTTCTTGGTTAGCGAACTCCGCATATTATGCAAATGCTCTTAATTGGATTATTGAAACTAATGAAGCACTTCCTACTTCAGAAAAGATTAAAGTTGTTTCTGTTTCAGCCAACCCTAGTGGACATCCTTTTACAAAGAACACGAACATGTGGACAGAATCTGTTGCTCTCGCAAAAAGAGAAGGAATTCATGTTATTGATGTGAGTGGCGGAAAAGAAGGAGATATTTGCGCAGGATGGTATGATTTAAACAATCCTAATAATCTAAAAACTTTTTCACTTGGATTTCCTGATGGGAATCCATGGTCCGATCCAAAGTGTATACATGTACCAAATTCCCAAAGAACCACAGCAAGAGAATATGATGAAAGAAGCAATTTTGGTTATAACTATTGGGGACAAGGGGGATTAAGCTGGGGAATTCCATATGCTTCAGGAGTGCTCGCTTTAGGTTGGCAAGTTAACCCAGATTTAAGTTACGAAGAAATAATGAATTTACTTTTCGCATCAGCACATATAACTAACAATGGGGCCAAAGTAATAAATCCAAAAGAGTTCATTAATCTTGTTAAAGCAACTATTTGAATTTATAATAATTCAAATCTAAACTGTCCTCCGCATTAACCAAAAATACAATTATTCCATTTCCAAGAAGAGAAATTAATCTGTAAGAATTTATCAATATATTTAATAAGCATCCTTTACTTATTTTGAGATTTCAATAATTCCAGGAATTTGTTCATTTTAAAAATAGTGCTATTTAAATCATTCAAAATTGGAGCTATGTATTGCATGTATTGTTCTCTATCCCAATCATTTTTTCCGAAAAAACTACGTTGTGCCCAACCATTTTTTAGATCTTCAAAGTGCGCTAATTCTGAATTCATACTTTTTATTATTTTTTCCATTTCTGGGTTTGCCATTTTCTCACTCCTATAATATTTTAAATATCACTCCTATATGTTAACTAGTTTATAAATTTAATTATTATCAAGTATTTCTAAGGTAGAAAACAAGCTAACCAAACTTCTTAACTAAAATCAATTTCAAGAAAGAAAGTATAAAAGTCACAACTAAAAATATTGGAACTATACTTAAATAATTTCCAACAAAAAAAGATAGATATGCTAAAAATCCAGAAAGTAAAAAAGCAATAAATAAAATTAAATAAATAACATACAATGGAATATAATAATAAAATTTCCTTAAAACTTTTTTAAATATACTCTGACTAGGATTGATATACAAAATAAAAGCAATAAATCCAAATATCAAACCAAATACTAATAACAAATTACTAGTAAAGGAATCTATAGTATAAAATATTAAAAAAACAAAAGCAGGTATAGAACTTAAACCAAAATATAAAAAATATTTATTACTTTGTTCTTTAATTATTTTCCAGCTAAATCCTTGTATAAAAGTATAGATTAAAAAAAACAATAAAGGAGATAAAATAAAAGTATAAATAAAAGCTTTATTCGCATTACTTTCTAAACTATCAACTATTAAAGTAGCTTCTTCAATATTACTATTCCCAATAGATTCTAAACTCCCTTGTAAAACTTGTAAAGATGTAGTATATGATAACAAACTTTTTCTAATAAAAAAGAATGCAGTTATTAAAACAATAATAAATAAAATATCTAATAAAAAAACTTTCCATAATTTAGTTTTAATTTCTTTTTTCATTTCTAAAATTCTTGTTCTTCTGAAACTATTTTAACAGTTAAGCCACCATCCCTAAGTCTCTGTAAATCTGCTTGATTAACTTTTTCAGAAACATAAAATTCAGTATCTATATCTCCCAAAATATCTTTAATAAAGTCAATATTAAATGTGATAAGCTCTACTGATTCAGGAGAAATAAAAATTCTAAGATTTTCAACGCTAGAATCTTTAACAATCGCTCTAAGATTTTGAGAAATTGAAGTTGCTCCAGGTCGTAAACTATAAAGAACACCTAAGCTAACTGCACTATTAACATTTATCAAAGTAACACCATTAGAAATAGAAATAGATACATCTTGTTCAAAAAGTCCATTAGCATAATTAGAAAAAGCATCTCTACCAATAGATTTTTCAAAATCTTCAGATCTAGTTCCTGACAAATCAAACAATATTTTAGTATTACGTTTTTCAGATTCATCAATATTAAAATCTTCTAAGTAGATTAGTCCTTTTAATTTATATATTTCTGCCACCAACCTACTTCCTTCAATTGAACCTACACTGTATTTATCAGGATCTTGATTTTTTTTTTCAATTAATTCTGCTTCTTTTCTTTTGATTTCAGAAATTATAGTTTTTCTATCAATATCTTGAAAAGAAATAAATTCAGAATTATCATCAAAATATTCAGCAATTTCTTCAGAAGTTTCTCTAGAATTATTAATCTTAACATAATTCTTTAATCGTTCAATATCAACGTTATTATTACTAAAAGTTACAGCACGATCAAAATCTTGTTTATATACAATAGTAATTTCATCATCATCATAGGGGCCCCTACCATTCTCAATTAAATTATCTAATAAAAAGAAAACTCCATCTACAAAATTCTTTTTTTCTAATGTTTCAAATATTCTTTTAAAAGAACTATCAGTA
>NZCT01000030.1 GCA_002688355.1 archaeon
AACTTTAAATATTTAGAATCATTTTTATTTATCATTGGATGTCACCTCTTTCAAGTTGACATCCAATTCTTTTAATTATTTAAAGGTTTCAGCAGAGCCTGTGATTGAGTTATACTATCATTCTATGAATAAGAAGATTTAAAAGTAAAAATACATCTTAAATTAAATGCCGAGATCGCATAATCTGGTATTGCGCAGACAAAATTTGAAAAAATTATGACGCAAGATTGCTAAGATTATCGCAAAGATCCTGTTTCCTTACGGATATCTGGGTTCAAATCCCAGTCTCGGCGTTTAAGTAATTCATATACTATTATACAATAAAAATTATAAATACAAAAGAAAGGAAAACCTCATGTCAAATGAAATAGATATAATAAAATTGGAAAGTATAATAAAAGAAGCACCAGTTTTTGAAAGAGGTTCTATTATTCCAATACAAGTAGATAATGTTAAAATTCTGGAAAGAACAGAATTAATTGAATCATATGAAAAAGAAGGCATTAACTACAGACAAAATTTAAGAGAAAGCCAAAATATTATTTTTAGTGAAGACACTGCATTACCAATATTTAAAGGAGACAAAATAAGAGCCTATGTTGAAGAACTAGGATTAGCTAATGTACAAGATAGAACAGCTTATAGAATTGAATTGTTAGACGATAATGGAAATGCAAAAGCTATTTACAAAAAAGCTAGAATAATGACATATTAACCTTCTAAAGAAAAGCCTAAATTAATAATTTAAAAGATACAACACATCAATAGAATCACTTTCGGCGTTTAAATAAAATAAATTAGTAACTACTAAAGAAAGGTTTATAAACAGTATTTTCAATATAATTTCTAAGCTACACCAATATGTAAAATGGATTCAAATATACAATATTTAAGAGAGTTAAATCTTAAAGAAACAAAACAGAAAATTAAAGAATCTTTAACAGATGATTTAATCTTAATTCAAGCTGTTCATTCTTATAACGAATTAATAAAAGCAGAATCTAGATTATTAAACGTGTTAAAGGACTGGTATGGATACTATTTTCCTGAAATAACCGAAAAAGAAGATTTTACAGAATTAATTTCTCAAGATAAAAATGAACTAATAAATAAATTTAAAATAAAAGATTCAATGGGTTCTTCTTTAAGCAATGAAGATCTAAAACCAATTTTAACATTAGGAAAAATAATCTCAGATATTAAAACATTAAAAAATAATAACGAAATATACATAGAAAATAAAATAAAAATACTAGCTCCAAAATTAAGTGAAGTAGCAACACCAATCATAGGAGCATTATTAATTGAAAAAGCAGGTTCATTAAAACACCTAGCAGAATTACCTTCAAGCACAGTGCAAATCCTAGGGGCAGAAAAATCATTATTTAGACATTTAAGAACAAAAACAAAATCTCCAAAATATGGAGTAATATTTTCTCACCCATTATTAACAAAAGCTAATTACAAAGATAAAGGAAAAACAGCAAGACAAATAGCTGCGAAAATCTCAATAGCAGTTAAACAAGATTATTTTAGAAAATGAACCCAAAATACGCAAAAATATGTCCAAAATGTCAGTCTCTAGATATTAGAACACATAACAAATTGACAACAGGATTTATTCCTTCAACATATATTTGCAATAATTGTAAATATGAAGGACAAATATTTCCAGAAATAAACTTAAAGGATAAAGAAAATGTTAAAGAGTAACTACAACGGAATTTATTTCCAGTGGCAAGGTAAAAAGAAATTAGTTTTAACTAAAAACTTAACTCCTAAAATAAAATTCTTTAAAGAAGATTTAATCCTAGAAGATAATACAGAATATAGAATCTTCGAACCAGGAAGAAGTAAATATTCAGCAGCAATATTACAAAAAATATCTAAACTACCAATTAAAGAAAATGACTCTATTCTTTATTTAGGTGCTTCTCACGGTTACACTTGCTCTTACTTATCTGATATTATTGGAAATAAAGGATATATATTTGCAGTAGATTTATCTCCAAGAGTTGTAAGAGATTTAGTAAAAGTATCTTCAGTAAGAGAAAACATAATTCCGCTGTTATTTGATGCTAACAAACCTTTCCTGTATAAAGAAAAAATAACTAAAGTTGATATTCTATACCAAGATATTGCTCAAAGAAATCAAGTTGATATTTTCTTAAAAAACGTAGATCTATTCTTAAAAAATAATGGTTATTGTATATTATGTATAAAATCAAGATCTATTGATGTTACTAAAAATCCTGGAGAAATTTACTCTTACGTAAGAAAACAATTAGCTAAAAAACTAAAAATATTAGATTCAAAAACCTTAGATCCTTTTCAAAAAGATCATTGTTTCTTTGTTTGTCAGAAGAAATAAATTATCTTAACTTCATGTAAAACTCTATATCTCCAAAAATTATAGGTCCTTCATCAAATCCTAATTTCCGAAGAAGATTTTGAGAAAACTCATCATCTGGGGAAATTTCT
Source organism: archaeon (assembly GCA_002688355.1). GTDB lineage: Archaea > Nanobdellota > Nanobdellia > SCGC-AAA011-G17 > GW2011-AR20. The sequence continues at coordinate 2,482 of NZCT01000030.1, forward strand.
CCAATCAATTCATCTAACCCTATTTTTTCTGCATCTTCGATAAATCTTTCAACAAGAGCTTTTTCAATATCTTGGTTTCTATAGTTTTTATCCACAAAATACATGAAATCTTCACCATCTTTTGGAAGAACTCCAAATCCAAGTACATTAGAGTTGTTAACAGCTAAATACCAATTACTAATATTTAAATCATTTTCATCAGGAGTAATTTTACCAGGTAATCCATAAATTCCCTCTTCATCTAATTCTCTTCGTAATTGAATAAATCCAGAATCGTATTTATGATCATAAGGAATAATTTCTACCATTTTAATTTTTAACTTCAAAGTAACTACCATAGAAAAACTTATAAATAGTTATTTAACCTTTACTAAAATAATAATTACTGTTTATCTTAATAAATAAATGCAAAAACAAAATGACACAACCAGTACAACCAATATTTATCTTACCTGAAAACGCACAAAGAACAACAGGTAAAGACGCACAAAGAAATAATATAATGGCTGCTAAAGCAGTAGCTGAAACAGTCAGAACTACCTTAGGTCCGAAGGGAATGGATAAAATGTTAGTAGATTCTCTAGGCGACGTAGTTGTAACTAATGATGGTGTAACAATTCTAAATGAAATGCAAATAGAACATCCTGCAGCTAAAATGATAGTTGAAGTTGCAAAAACTCAAGAAAATGAAGTTGGAGACGGTACTACAACAGCTGTAGTTTTAGCAGGAGAATTATTAAAAAACGCAGAAAAATTACTAGATGATAATATACACCCTACAATAATCTCAAAAGGTTATAAATTAGCTTCAGATAAAGCTCATGAAATTTTAAATTCTATCTCAGAAGACCTTTCAAAAGATGATAAAGAAACTTTAAAGAAAATAGCAATAACAGCAATGACGGGAAAAGGTGCTGATTCTGCAAAAGATGTGCTAGGTTCCTTAATCGTAAACGCAGTTTCTCAAGTTATTGAAAATGATGCTGTTGATACTGATGATATAAAAATTGAAAAGAAAGTAGGCGGAGGAATAGAAGATACAGAATTAATTCAAGGTATTGTATTAGATAAAGAAAAAGTTCATTCTGCAATGCCAAAGTCAATTAAAGATGCTAAAATTGCTCTTTTAGACGTAGCTATTGAAATTAAATCTCCTGAAACAGATACAAAAGTTCAAATCTCAAATCCAGAACAATTACAAGGTTTCTTAGACCAAGAATCTACAATATTAAAAAATATGACTGAAAAAGTTATTCAAAGTAACGCTAATGTTGTAATATGTCAAAAAGGTATTGACGATATTGCTCAACATTATTTATCTAAAGCAGGAATTTACGCAGTTCGTAGAGTTAAAAAATCTGATATGGATAAATTAGCTCGTGCAACTAATGGAAAAGTTCTAAGTAATATTGATGATTTAACTGAAGAAGATCTAGGTTACGCAGGTGTAGTAGAAGAAATAAAAGTTGGAGATGAGTCATTTACTTATGTTAAAGATTGTAAAAATCCTAAATCTGTAACTTTACTTGTTAGAGGTGGAACAGAACATGTTGTAGCAGAGATTGAACGTGCTATTAACGATTCAATTGGAGATATTACCTCAGCATTAATAGACTCTAAAGTCGTGGCTGGTGCAGGTTCGGTAGAAATTGAAGTTTCTAAACAATTAAAAGAATATGCAAGTACTTTATCTGGAAAAGAACAATTAGCAGTTAACGCTTTTTCAGAAGCTCTTGAAATTATACCAAGAACTTTAGCAGAAAACTCTGGCCTAGATCCTGTAGATGTATTAACAGATTTAAAATCAAGTCACAACTCAGAGAATGGAAAATGGCAAGGAATAAATGTATTTTCCGGTAAAGTTGTAAACGCTTGGGACGCAGGTGTAGTAGAACCATTAAAAATTAAAACTCAAGCAATAAAATCAGCATCAGAGGTTTCAGAATTAATTTTAAGAATTGATGATATTATAGCAAGTTCATCTTCAGATGCAGCAGGACCAATGCCCCCTCAAGGAATGCCACAAGGTATGCCTGGAATGGGTGACTATTAATAAATAAAATTAAATATTATTTTATATTTCTTAGTTTATGAATAATTCAAGTCTATTAAAAGAATATCAAGAAAGAAAACACATTATACAATCTAGGTTAAAAGATTTTAGCTCTATTAAAGAAGAAGAATATTTTTATGAATTATGTTTTTGTTTATTAACACCACAAACAAGTGCAAAACTAGCAGATGAAACAATTCAAAAATTAAAGAAAAACAACTTTCAAAACAAAGATTTTAATCCAGTAAAATATCTAAATAAAATCAGGTTTCTAAATAACAAATCAAAATACTTACTAGAACTAAAAAGGAATTACAAAATGATCTACAAAAATATTCTAAACCTAAAAGATAACCCAATAGAACTAAGAGAATATCTAATTAAAAATATAAAAGGAATAAACTACAAAGAATCTGCTCACTTTATTAGAAATATTGGTTTATCAAATAATAAAATAACAATCTTAGATAGACATATTCTAAAAAATTTAAACTCTTTAAATATAATAAAAGAAATACCAAAAACATTATCAAAAAATAAATATTTAAAAATAGAATCTAAATTCTTAAGCTTCTCAAAGCAAATTAATATTACTGTAGATGAATTAGATTTATTATTTTGGTCTCAAGAAACAGGTGAAGTTTTCAAATAACTAATTATTCCCATTATTAATATCTTCTCCAATCTCTTCTTTAGTCATCAATGATATGATACTATATGGAATTCTTACTAAAAATTCTAGTAATATAACTAAAGTAAAGTAACTAAGTATAGTTTCAAAAAATAAGGGAACCTCAGAAAATTTATCAATTATATTAAATGAAAAGAAAGAAGAATCAAGTAAAAATATACCTAACATTGAAAAAGGAATTATCTTAGCTAAATCTTTTGCTAAATCCTCATTAAAGTATGAACATATTCTTACAGATGCTACAACAGCAAAAGACATTATTAATATTTGATTTAATGATTGATTCTCAGATAATAATAACATAAACAAAGCTAATACTGAAAACCAAATAAAAGATAACAAAGGAAAAAACACAATATACTCAAAACCATATAAAACAATTGAAATAACTTTCTTTAATCCTGGATGATTTGCAGTATTATATTGATGTAAATCCAATCCAACTAAATCTCTTTTAGATAAAGTTCTATAAAACAAATAAATAAATGCGCTAAATAAAACTATACCTCCAATATACATTAAAAGTGGCAAAGTTTCAGAAAGATCAATATTAAAAATAGCCACTATCTAAACACCTCAATTTTCATAATATTAAATTACATACAACCTTTAAATAATTTTCCAAAGCAATAATTCAATGCTACCAAAAGTATCCTTCATAATTCCAATTTATAATGGAGAAAAAAGATTACCTTCTTGCTTAGATTCTATTAAAAAACAAAACTATCCTAAAAATCTTATAGAAGTCCTAATAGCAGATGGGGGTTCAACAGATAAAACAATAAAAGTAGCAAAAAAATATGGAGCCATAATTATAAATAATAAATTTAAAGTAGAAGAAAAGGGAAGACCATTAGCAATTAAAAAATCAAGAGGAGAAATTCTATGTTTTATTGATGATGATAACATTTTACCAAATAAGAACTGGTTAAGAAATATGGTTCTTCCTTTTAAGGAAAAAGATATTGTAGCAACAGAAACATTATATTATTCATTTAATTCAGAAGACGATAAAATAACTAAATACAATGCTTTAATTGGAGGAGATGATCCAATTGCCTCTTATCTAGGTATTAATGATAGATTATGTTACTTTAATAACAAATGGACAGGACAACCATATAAAAAATTAGAAAGAAAAAATTACACTAAAATTCTATTAACCAAAGAAAAATTTCCAGCAATGGGTTCTAATGGATTCTTAATTAGAAAAAGTATTCTACAAAAAGTTAAACATAATCCATTTATACATCCTTTACTTATTTATGAATTAATTAAGAATAAATATAATAAATTTGCTAAAGTAAATGAAGGTATTTTACATAAACAAGATGGTTCTTTTAAAACATTTTACAGAAAAAAAATTAGAAGAATAGAAAGAAGATACTCAGGAGAGATAAATTGGGGGAATAATTATGGAATTTCTAGCTCTAAATTAGTATTAACAACACTATACTGTGGAACCTTTATTTTACCTTTATTTGACGCAATTAAAGGATTTATAAGAAAACCTTCATTAGTTTGGTTATTTCATCCAATTGCTACTGCATCTCTTATTTTTATTTATATTTTCTACGATATTAAAAATAGAATAATTCAATAATTTTAAAAACAAACTAATCTTCTAAACAATATGGATATCTTTGCCCATGGATTTTGGTCTTATGCAATATTTCATAGAAGATCTTATGCATTAAAAGCAGTCTTAGCAGGAATTCTTCCAGATATTGTTTCTTTTGGTCCACATTTTTTATTATCAATATTTGCAGGAACCTTTACTAGGGGAAAACCTGGAATAGAAACAATTTCAGATTCAACATTTATGTTATACAACTTTACACATAGTTTTATTATTTTCATATTTGTTGCATTACTAATTTTTATAATAACAAAAAAAGTTTATTTATGGTTATTAGCTTGGCCCCTTCATACTTTTGTAGATATATTTACCCATTCAACTGATTTTTTCCCAACACCATTTCTATTTCCTTTATCTAGTTACAAATTTGATGGTCATGCATGGGGAAATAAATATTTCATGATTGCAAATTATTCTGTATTAATAATAGTTTATCTACTAATATTCTACTACAGCCGGAAAAGAAAAATTGGAACAAAAAAACATAGTAAAAACAATTAACTTAATTAAAGAAGAAGTAAAAAAATACAATAATAGTCTAATGACTAATGTTTCCAATTCTTCAAAAGACCCATTTAAAGTTCTAATTTCTTGCATATTAAGTTTAAGAACAAGAGATGAAACAACAGATGTTATAACGGAAAAATTATTTAATAAAATAAAAACACCTAAACAATTAGCAAATCTAAACATCAAAAAATTACAAGAAATAATAAAACCTGTAAATTACTATAAAACTAAAGCTAAAACAATTAAAGGAATCTCCCAATTATTATATACAAAATATAACTCTAAAGTTCCAAATAATAGGGAAGAACTACAAAAACTAAAAGGCATAGGACCAAAAACAAGTGCTATTGTTTTAACATATGGATTCTCAAGTAAAATGGAAATTCCTACCGACGTGCATGTGCATCGACTTCCCAATAGACTTGGGTGGATAACAACTAAAACTCCAGAAGAAACAGAATCTAAATTAAAAAAAATAATACCAAATGAATATTGGCAAGATATTAACGATAGTTTCGTAACTTTTGGTAAAAATATTTGCACTCCAATAAGCCCTTTTTGTTCTACTTGTGTTATAAAGAATTACTGTAAACAAGTTAATATTAGATCCAAAAGATAATCATAAATATCTCTCAATATCAACCACAGATTTAACTATATGGTTTGGTTTTTCATGTCTTAAAGTTTTCCTACTATAATTTCCAGTCAAGACAGCAATAGTTTTAACTCTAGCTTTTCTTCCAGCTCTAATATCATATACAGAATCTCCAACCATATACTTAACATCTAAATGAGATAACTTCTCAGCCTTTATAATTTCATCTGGATATGGCTTAGAATGTCTAACATCATCATATCCGACTACAACATCAAACAAATTTTTATCAATACCAGCAGCTTTTAACAACAATAAAATATTCCTATGGCTTGAATTACTAACAACAGCTAATTCGTATTTTTTCTTTAATCTTTTCAACAGACCTACAATACCCTGAACTTTTGTAGTATATTTTGAAGTTTTACTTAAATAAAAATCATGCAATTCAAGAGCTTGTTTTATTTTCCTCTTATCCTTTGTTCCAAGCAAAATGTGGGAAACTTCACTTTTAGGTCTACCAAATAATGACTTAATTAATCTTACGGGAATTTTATCATAACCCATCTTATATAGTGCGCCATTAAAAGCTTCAGCATGGGCTCTATCAGAATGTATTAACGTATTATCCATATCGAAACAAATTAATTTCATCTTTTCCTATCCAATTTCTTAATAAAACTAATGGCCCAAGTAAACGTCAATAAAGCAATTATCATATACAAAATGGCGGCAGTTCTTCCAACTCTATTGGCTATTCTCTCTTCTTTATCCTCTAACTGAACATTATAATTTTCTCTAGCTTCTGCGTCCGGGAAAGAAACAACTGTATGACTAGCATAAGGATAATTGTAATTAATACATATTTTTTCAGCGTATTCCTTATTTTTATAAGAATGATACAACTCATGTCCTGCAATATCCCAAAAGAAAAATCCAGGCAATATAACTATCGCACCAAGTAATGATAGTATTAAAATCTCTACAAACCTCTTTTTATTCATATAATAGTATAAAAATCTAACATTTATATATTTTTACTTTGAAAATATTTTTAAAACTATTCATATATTTACTAACAATGATATCTATAATCATTACAGCCTGGGAAGATCCTCAAAGTACAAGAAAATGCATAGATCTATTTCTGCAAGAAAATATTAAAGAAAAATATGAAATTCTAGCATCATGCCCAGATTCTCCAACTAAGAATATAATTCAAACTTTCGTTAAAAAATATCCTAAAATTGTATCTTATCATAAACAACCACGAAAAATGCCTAAAAATGAATTAATGAATATCTTATCAAAAAAAGCAAAAGGAGATATATTAATTTTTACAGATGGAAATAAGTTCATAGAAAAAAATGCTGTATTAGAAATAACAAAACCATTTCAAGATAGAAAAGTGGGCTGCGTTGGTGGTCAAGTAAAATCTTTAAACCCTAAAGATAACCGATTTGGTTTCTGGTCTCATTTATTAACAAATGCAGCACATAGAACAAGATTAAAAAATTACAAAAATAATAAATTAATAGAATTCACAGCTAACTTACTAGCAATTAGAAATAATATTATAGGTAACATGCCTCTAGATGTAGCAGAAGATGCTATAATACCTTACATGTTTCTGAAAAAAAATTACAAACTAGTTTACACAGAAAATGCAATAGTTAAAGCAAAGTATCCAACAAATCTAGAAGATTGGAAGAAACAAAAGGTAAGAAGTATAAAAGCGCATGAATCACTAAACAAATATTTCAAAAACGAAATAAGAATGAAAACATTTTTAAATGAGATAATAGAAGGAACATATTTGGCATTAAATTATCCTAAAAATTTAAAAGAAATCTTATGGACTTTACTATTATTTCCAACAAGATTATATATTTGGCTTGTAGCACTTTACCAAATTAAAATTAAAAGAGATCACTATAAAGCATCATGGTCGAGATCAAAATCAACAGTACCACTAGATTAAGAGGTAAAAAATGGAATTCAAAAGAAAACTAAGTTATTTCTTAAGAAATGTAGCTTTTAACAAGAAATTAATTAATTATATTGCTATTGAAACTTCTAAAAAATTAAAATTAAAAAAACCTTTAGGTCTACCTCATACAATTATGATTGAACCAAATAACATTTGTAATCTAAAGTGTCCTCTATGCCCTACTGGCGAAAGATCATTAAAAAGACCTCTAGGTCAAATGGCCCTTGATACGTTTCAAAAAGTTCTAGACGATGTAGGAGATTCAACAATACATCTAAGATTATGGAATTGGGGTGAACCACTTCTAAACAAAGATTTATTTAAAATGATCAAGCGTGCAAATAGGAAAAAAATATTCATAAACATAAGTACAAATGGAACTTTTCTTAACAAAGATAATGTTCAAGATTTAGTAGATTGTGGTTTAGACGAAATAATAGTTTCAGTAGATGGAGCATCACAAAAAACTTATGAAAAATATAGAATAGGAGGTCATTTAGATACAATATTAAAGGGTATAAAATTATTAGCTGAGGCTAAAAAAGAAAAAAATTCTAAAACTCCTTACATAAACTTACAGTTTATTCTTATGTCTCACAATGAACATGAAATAAGTGAAATAAGAAAGATAGCTCACGAGTTAGGAGTTAATGCCTTAACATTTAAATCCGTAGGAATTATGGACGTAGAATTAGACAAAGATATTGAAAAATACTTACCAAATAACCCAGATATGGGTCGTTATATTTCAGAAAATAATAAGCTAACAAGAAAATTAACAGCAAGAAACATGTGTGATACAATGTATGATGAAACTACAATAGCTTGGGATGGAAATGTTTTACCTTGCTGTAATGATCCTCATGGAAGTTATTCCCTCGGCAATGTATTAAAAGAAGATCTAAAAGATATTTGGATTGGAGAAAAATATATGAAATTAAGAAAAATTATTCTAACAAAGAAAGTTTCAATACCAATGTGTAAAGATTGCCCTGGGCATACAAGAGATGCTCCAGTAAAAAGAGAAATTTTAAATCCTATCTATTAACAATAATCAAATATTCATCATTTGCTTTTACCTTTTCACCAAATCCGCTACCTTCAATATCTATTGCATCAGCAACTTCAGGAATTTTTTCTAACATTTTAATACAATAATCTTTGCTAGTCATTTCTCCATCCACTAAATCAAGATCATATCTTGAGAGACCAACAGTCACCATCCCCAAAGTAGTATAAGAAACAAAAACAAAACTCTTTGGAGTAATATTCTCTAATGGAATATATTTTTCAAAGAAATTTACTAAATAATTTCTAAAAAAAGCATAAACAAAGTCCTCTTCTTCTACAATAAATTCATCAATATGTTTCAATCTATCAAGTAAAACATCATAATTCATAGATATTTCATCATCTAATGCCATAATTTTTATAAAATTTAAAAATTTAAAAACCTAACCATCAAGATTTCCAATTATTGGTAGTGTAAGATTTTTTTTGTTATAAACCTCATTGTGTAACAAAATTACTTCATCAGAAAAATCTTTATTATAACTTTCAATACAAATAGAATCTATAATATGAGGTGTTTTCTTAAGAATATATTCATACTCACTCTTATTTATGGGAATAACGGGCAATGGTTCATTAAGAATACCTTTACCATTTTTTAATCTAGTCAATGTTCTTAAATAAAAAGAATAAAAATCAACAGAAGCTATTTGATCATCTATGACATTATCAGAATTAAAACCATAATCAAAGAACTTAGATAAACAAGCACCAAAAAATATACAAATCTCTTATCAATCATAAACTCATCAAGAAAGTATAATCTATAACATAATTCACTCAAACTCATCTTACTATCTAGTTCCATATTAACAATAAGTAACAAACATATTAAAATCTAACTAAAAAATACAGGAGTAACAAATACTTCAATTAAACCAGCAAATATAATAACAACTAAAGCTAATAATATTAAATCTACACTATCTTTTAAAATATTTTTAAAATTATCAGTATCAATATCATGATTTATAACAGCTACAGAAATTATTCCACCGGCTAATCCTCCAATAAAATAAGCAAGTATCTCAAAAACTCCATGCGTCATATATCTCATTATTCCAAGAGGTATAACATGAAAATAATCAATAAAATTCAACACTCTAGCATTTACAAAATTTCCAACAGCAGCTCCTATTACAGATGCATTCCAAGTCAATATAAATATAGCCCCAGCACCGTAAAAAAATGCAAATAAAACTGTAAAAAATAAAACTTTAACATTATTTAGTATAATCTTTAAAAGAATCCCCCCAATAGTAGCGTTTCCAGATATTGCATTGCCAGAAATATTAGCATTTATCGCTTTTATAGTATCAGTTTGAGTTTGAAATAAAACATCTGTAGTTGCAGAGGGCATAAAAATAAATAATAAAGAATAACCTATAATCATTCCAAAAAATAAAAACATAAATACTTTTAATGCTTTACCATGAGATTTAATTAAAATTTTCTCATTTTTAATTACTCTGTCCTTTTTCTCCTCTAATCTTAAAGTTAAATACATTAACGGGATAGAAGCTATAACAGTTAAGAAAACCATAACTAAACTAGCATTAGATCTAAAAATCCATAACGCTAAAAATGCACCAACCACAGAATATATAAAACCAAATACAAACACTCTTTTTAATTTGTTCCCTGCCTCTAAAGGAGAGATCAATGATTCCAAAACCATTACATTATTATTAAATTTAATTTCTTTATATAACTATCTTTTATAGAATAAAATTATTTCCTTATAAGTCTAGAAACCAAATCATCTTGTATCATTCTTCTAGAATTAACTTTAATTCTTTTATCGTTTAATCTCCAATAAGTAGATAATATTTCTCTTTTAACTTTACGTTCTTCATCATCAATTAAATCAGAAAATTTATACTCAATTATAGGTTTATGAAAATACTCATTCAATATAGAAATTATTCTATGGGGAGCTAATGAATCTAAGTTTTCTACTAAAGTATCAACTTCTTCTTCGTAAATTGATATCATTTCTTTACGTCTTTCTTTTACTTTATTTTTTTGTATTTTATCTAATGCTCTTTCTTTTTCAGCACCAGTTAATTCTCCATAACAAGGGATTCCATTTTCATCTTTAACAATGCCAAAAGCTGGTCCATAATGCTTTGAGCTCTGTGGTATTTTTCTATCTTCAATAAGTTTAAGTCTACTATCAATAGTACCTTGAATATTCAAGCTTCCATCTTCATTAAATCTCTCTAAACTATTTAATTCCTCAATCTTTTGCATTAAACTAGTTTTAATAGAATTTGATCTAAATCCTCTAGAATCAGTTCTACTTTGAGATTCAGATTCGCTCCAGCTTCCTTCTGGCCATTTTCCATAATGTGGATTTCTACTTGTCATTTTTAATTTCCTTAAAATAAAAGAGAAATAGACATTTATAAATCTTTCTATTTGTAGTTATTTAAGAGTAATTACATCTCAACAAATTCTGTTTTAATCTGTTTAAAAGAAACTAAAGATTTTATCTTAACAACACCTTTTCTAGATATAACATTTTTAATAAAATCATAATAACTATCTTGATCTTTTGTTCTTACTTTTAACACCATTTCCCAATCTCCTGTACAAATATCAACACTTTCAATTTCTTTATGTTTACTTAATTCTTTCCCAATTTTTTCTGGATTCCCATATTCATCAGGACTTAAACTTATTAACACAAAAACACAAAAACCTTCATCTATTTTCTTATAATCAAAAACAGCCTTATATATTTTAATTATATTTTCTTTTTCTAATTTCTTAATATTATAATGTAATGTAGTAGAAGGTTCATTTAACTTCTTAGCTAATCTAGCTATTCTTGGAGTACAATATCCTTCCTTGAATAATTTAATTAAATTTTTAGTTATATCTTTCATTTTTGGTAATTCGTATAATATTCAACTATTTATAAATATTTCGATTATTCTTCGTAGAATCTTCAACTAAGTATATAAAGATAACAATTCTAATAATATTACAATGAAAACCGTAAAACAAGTGAACAAACTAGCCACAATACTTGGCTTAGGTGGGATGAACGGAACAGTATCAATTGCAGCTCTTTCAGGTTTATTTAGACCTGAAAATGCATTTATACTCTCAATTCTTTTCATGGCAGGTCCAGGAGCAATTGTAACAGCATTTTTACTAGAAGGAACTATAAAACAAAGAATGTTTGCTGCATTACTAGCAGGAATAATTGCAACAATCATAGTGGTTCTAGCCGCAGGAATAGGCACAAAAGCACTTTCTTTTCTAAATCTAAACATACTCAAGATTACAGGAGGGATTGCTGTACTTGTTATTGGTTTGATCATAATGGGAATAAAAATCCCAGATAAGGCCCCATTGTTAATAATTGGTCTTGGAATTATTGCAGGACTAATATGGAGATAAAAATGGAAGAACTAATATCAGAACAAAAAGCAAAGATCATAGCAGGATCTATAGAAGTAATATTCGAAGACAGGGAGAATAAAATGCATCAAACTTTAGGATTAGTGGAAGAAATACTAAAAGAGTTGCGAAGTCTCCCAATGAGTAAAAGAGATTCCCATTGGTGGGAATACGATTGTGAGCATTTAAAGGATAGTCATACATTTGCTTTAGAAACATTAGAAAAACATGGTCCATTTTCAGATAGGACGGTACAAGATGTGAATACAGCAATATGGTACGCAAAACTTGTGAATAAGGAATATACATTATGGAGTATCTAAATGGATATTGATGAATTAAAACAAGAAAGATTAAGTTTCTTTATTGGAAATTTTTTTTCAAATAACCAACAGGGCACTTTTGAAGAGATCACTAAACATGCAGTCGCAAAAGCTAAAGAAGATATTGAACCTAAAAATTACACAGCTAATGAAGTTAGATCAACATTAAACAACTTAATAACTACTAATAAACTTGAACACGATCCAGTTAAAGACATTTACGCCAATAAACCAGATTATGATAGATTCATGTTAACCACAGGAATAAATCTATCAGGATTAGCAGCACAAGGAGTGAATATAGAAAAACTAATACAAGAAACAAAATGGAATAAATAGGATAATTAATTGAAAGTTTTAATAGATACAAATTTAACTTTTATTAACCACTAAAGAATTAAAACAAACAAAAGATTTATAAAGTCTAAATGAAATGAAATAAACAAAATGACAAAAGAAATTAAACAAGGACCCTTTGAAGATTTTGATGAACTTACAAGTAACGCTAGAAAATCATGGGTTAAAAGTAAAGGAACTATGGGACATGATAGTTATTACAGACTTGTAAAACTTAATGGAAATCCATTTCCCAGTCATAATGAAATGTACATTGAAATTCAAGTATTTCCTAATTATGGGGAATCTATTGTTAGTTTTGGAAGAAATTCTTTTGGTGGGGAAACTTTTGGTCAAACAACTTATTTTAAAGATAGGGAATATGAACATAGAGAAAAAGATCCCACTAGTAGAAGCGATTTCAAATATCTTGCTTTAGAGGTAATAAAAGAAATAATTGATTTAGCAGAAGAAGTAGAAGAAGTAAATGTATTAATTGCAGAACCATTTACAGGAAGAAAATCCACGTATGAAGAAAGAGCTTTAGAAGAAAGACTTAGATCTATGAAAAAATGATAAACAATATATATCCAACACAAGAAGTAGATTACTCAGTTCCAGGACAAAATCTTGAAGAAAGAACAGAAAATGCGCTTTTAGATAGAACATTTAATTCTAGGTTTTTATTTAAAGATATTTCTTCAAGGTCTGGAACAGGATATGAATCTAATATAGAAAAAAAGCTTAAAACATCAAATACAGAAGAAGATGATAGCATCAAATCAATTTCTGGAAATAATGTATTAACTTATGATAAATCCCATATTACTAGTATGAACTTACTTTTAGCAACAAAACCAAACTTTTATCTTTTTGATAAAGCTATTGGATCTGAAGGACTATATCAAAAAATAAATGAAGAAATCTCAGATGAAGATGTATTAAAATATCTCCAATCAAAAGGTAATACAGAAAGTTCTGCTATAGCAAATGATATGGAACAAAATAGAAATTCATACCAAAATCATTTCTTAAGATTACATGAAAAAATAGAATTAAATGAATTATTTAAAGAATATCAAAGATTCTGTCGTGAAAATGATTTAGAATCAACAGATCAAGAAAAATTCTTTAAAGATCTTAATTATAGTTTAGATGGAATTCATCCAAGACATGTCGAAATGAGTACTGACAAAAGTTTTTACGAATTTTTTGATTCAAGTAAACTTGATGATGCAAAAGAAGAAGCACATAAAAAAGCAATGGTAGCTGAATATTCATTTATATATCATACAGCTCAAAAACTTGGATTTAATTTAAACTTCCAGGCTTTAATAGATGTACATCCATTTATGAAAATGGAATTACGTTCAAATAAAGATAGTGAATGGGTTAGTAATTTTTTCTATAATTTTGATGAAGAATATTCTGAACAAGATTTAAAAAATGCAAAAAAATTCTACAAGATTATGGGATGTGGGCCAGTGTCAGGACCAAAATATCACATACAACCACATATGTATGACGATTATGATCCAAAACCACCAGGACCTGGAAGCGCACCTCAAGAAATGAGATTAAGAAATCGTTTCTAATAAATTAAAATGGAAAATAATAATTCAAAAAATAACATAGTAAGAAAGAGTTTAGAAGGAATCCTGACTTTAGCTACAGTTTTAACATTTTCTACTTCTTTAACTGGTTGTTTAGATAATTCAAATAATCAAGAACCACAAAAAACACAACAAGTTCAACAACAACCTAAAAAACAACCTGATAAAAACAAAAGACTTAGACAAATTATACTTAATTATATGGCACAACCAAAATTTTCAAACTCAGATTTAATGGAGCAAATCACAGGAACAAAAGCTGAATTAGAGATTTTTGATATGGATGAAAGTATGTTATATTTTTCTATACCAACAGAAGACTATAGAGAAGAAGATCTAAAAAAATTATCGCCAAATGATGTTGAATTTGGTAGAACTAATGATGGAGAATTTATGGGTGGAAGATTAAAACTTGGAGATTATATATTTAATAGTCCAGGAAATTATTTTTTCAGGTTTCCTGCAAAAGATTTTGAAGTTGATCCATTAGATGAAATAAACATTAAGTTCAGAAATTCAAAGTATAACTTAACGATGGAAGAACTTCAAAGATTTGCTGAAAATTCAAGTATTTATGGAGGAAGTTTACGTGTTGAAACAAGTAGAGATGCAGTATCAAGAACAGTTAACACTTTCTCAAATCATGGAGCTTTAGTTGCAAGAAAAGGAGAAACATCTTTAGAAAGGTTAGTATCTTCAATAGTTTCAAATAATTCTTCAAAAGAACAAACAGCACAAGAATTACTTGATTTTGTAACAAGAGAAATAAAGTATGATGGTACCGATAATATCCTAAATTCTGAATTACTAAAAAGACCTAATGAAGTTTTAATGACTAAAGAATCTGATTGTAGTGGGAAAGCTATTCTATATGCATCTTTGTTAGAACAAACAGATATAGATTATATGCTAATCTATACTGATGATCATATTTCAGTAGCAGTAGAAGGGGATTTTAAAGATCAAAATAGGATGAGTTTCACATCAAACAAAAAAAGATATTCTATTGCTGAAACAACTGCAAGAGGATTTAAAATAGGAAGATCCAGGTTAAATAGAGCTCTTGGAGCTGAAGAAATTAAATACATTCAAATACCTGGAGAAAATTCAAAAATATACAACGCTAGAACAGGACAACCATTGTCTTTTTTATAACTTAAAAAACATAATCTTTTAAACATATTTTCTCTTTTTTTCTTATGCAAATACAACAAGAAGCTTTCAAAGAATTTATAGAAAATAAAGATAAAAAGGATTTTGATAGAATAAAGATTCAAATCTCAAAAAAATACAAACTAAAAAAAATACCTAAAAATATTGATCTATTATTAAAAGATCCTAAGAGTAACATTATTACAAAACCAACAAGAACAATTTCAGGCGTTACTCCAGTAGCAATTATGACTAGACCAGAGAAATGCCCTCATGGTGTCTGCACATTTTGTCCAGGAGGCCCTGATAGTATACTTGGCAACGTACCACAATCTTATACTGGAAATGAACCAGCTTCAATGAGAGCAATTAGAAATAAACTTGATCCTTATTTACAAGTCTTTAACAGATTAGAACATTACGCATTATTAAACCAAAATTTTAACAAATGTGAAGTAATTATAATGAGTGGAACTTTTCTAAGTTCAGATAAAGAATATATTAATGAATTTTTAACTTACACATACAAAGCATTTAACGATTTTGGTAATCTATTCTTCAAAAATAAAGAATTACAATTTAACAAATTCAAAAAGTTCTTTCAATTAGACGGAGATTTTAAAGATCCAATAAGAATAGAAAAAATTCAAAAGAAATTATTAAAATTCAAAAATAAAACAACATTAAAGCAAGAACAAGAAAAAAATGAAACTTCAAATTGTAGAGTTGTAGCTTTATGCATTGAAACAAAACCAGACTGGAGTAAAGAAGAACACATTAATAACATGTTAAACCTAGGAACAACAAGAGTAGAACTAGGAATACAAACTTTAAACGATGAAACGTTAAAAAAAGTTAATCGTGGCCACTCATTAAAAGATTCAATAGAAGCAACGCAATTACTAAAAGATTCTTTCCTAAAAGTAACTTACCATATGATGCCAGGTTTACCAAATTCAAATAAACAAAAAGATGTTAAAATGTTTAAAGATTTATTTTCTAACGAAAACTACAAACCAGATTCTCTAAAAATATATCCATGTCTAGTTATGCCAGGAACTCCATTATATCAACAATGGAAACAAGGAAAGTTTAAACCAATTACAACAGCAGATGCATCTGAAAGAATCTCAGAAGCAAAAAAATATATTCCAGAATATTGTAGAATTATGAGAATTCAAAGAGACATTCCAACTAAAGTAACATCAGCAGGAGTAGATAAAACAAATTTAAGGCAATATATATCTAAATTAGTTGCTAAAAAAGGAATTATCTGCAAATGTATAAGATGTAGAGAACCAAGAAATAGAGAAATCGATTTTAATAACGTAAAAATATTAACTAAAGATTACAAAGCTTCAAAAGGAACTGAAATATTTATTTCTATGGAGGACGTAAAAAATAATATCTTACTAGGTTTTGTTAGATTAAGAATTCCATATAAACCATTTAGAAAAGAAATTACAAAAGATTCTGCAGGAATTAGAGAACTACATGTTTACGGAACTTCAACTCAACTAGAAAAAAAGGGAAACATCCAACACCAAGGTTTAGGAAAGAAATTAATGTTAGAAGCAGAAAAAATAGCAAAAGAAAAATACAATATAAAGAAGTTACTAGTTATTTCCGGTATCGGAGTAAAAGAATACTATCAAAATAATTTCAATTACAAAAAAGATGGTCCTTACCTGTCTAAGATACTTTAGAACAACTATATACAACATATAGAAAGCTTTTTATTCTAAAACAACATATAACCCAATATGGAAGAAAACAACGACAATATGCAATTAGGCGGTAATATACAACTTATTGGCTTTAACGAATTAGAACCAGCTAAATTAATCGTAGTTAAAAAAATGGTTGGTAATTATGTAAAAAAAATAGAAGATAAATCTACTGATTTCCAAGAAATATCTGTTCATCTTAAAAAAGTTCATAATTCAGAATTTCAAATTAAAACAAAAGCAATTATAGCTGGAAAACCATTTAACTCAGAATTAACAGATTTTAACTTATTTATAGGTTTAGATAAAACATTAGGCAGAGTTCTAGAAGAAATTGATAATAAAAAATAAAGTTATTTCCAAACAAAAACCTTTATAAAACAAATTATTCTCAATTAAATTATGACAGAAAGAAAAGGCGGATTTAGAAGAAAAACTAGAAGTAAATTAAGAAAGAACATAAGAACTAAAGGTAAAGTTAATATTACGAGATTTTTACAAACCTTAAATATTAAAGATAAAGTTCAATTAATAGCTGAACCAGCAGTACAAAAAGGAATGTACTTCCCAAGATATCATGGAAAACATGGAGAAGTAATGAAAAAAATAGGTTCCTGTTATGAAATAGATGTAAATATAGGGAAAAAACTAAAAACATTAATAGTTCATCCAATTCATTTAAGAAAAATAAAAACAACTACTAAAGGAGTAAAAAAATAAAATGCCTCACTTAGAATTAATATCAGAAACACCATTATCAATACCTGAATTAAAAGAACAATTACAAAAAGTTAAGAAAAGAGACGAAGAATTATCACCAAGAGCAAATAAAACTCTAGATTATTTAATTCAATTTTCAAAATTATCACCAGCAAAGTTAAAAGAATTAAAAAAGAAAATAGAAGATCTTAAAATTCCAAGATTAAAAGAAAGACACATCTGTAAAGCTATAGATGTTCATCCAAAAGATATTGATTCTTTAAAGATAATCTTCTCAGGAGAGAATATACAACCAAAACAAGAAGATTTAAATAAGATATTAGCCATATTAAAAGCAAATTAAAATGTATCATTTGAATAAAAACATAAGGGAAGAAAATGAATCCACAAATCAAAGAAGAATATGCAATAGTTCTAGATTACTTACCAAATGGATATCCCTTAGATACGCGACCTTCTCATCTTAAAACACCTATAGCTCAAGCAATTGGCAAAGATCATTTTGTTCTTCTAGAATTAGTTCCAAAAAAAGGAGTAACTTTAACCATACATGATGAAGTATACATGGGAGAAGGAAAAAGAGATCAAGTACATCACATCTCAGGCAAAGTCCCAATTGAAAAATTAACTAGAACAGCTCACGCAGAATTAACAATAGTAATAGAAGAATTAGTTAAAAAACATGAAAAACGTTTTGTTGAATTCTTTAATAGAGCATTCCCAATAAACGCAAGAAGACATCAACTTGAACTTTTACCAGGAATAGGAAAAAAACACATGTGGGAAGTTATAGAAAATAGAGATGAAAAACCATTTGAATCTTTTGCAGATATTAAGAAAAGATTAAAATTAATGCCAAATCCAGAAAAAGCAATTATAAAAAGAATTTTACTTGAACTAGAAGGTACTGAAAAACATATTCTATTTGTTGGACATTAAATCATAAAAAGGTTTTTAAAATTTCTCTTTGTTTTAAAAGTATGAAGCACTTATTCATAATTCGTCATGGTTCATATGATATAGATGATCTAACACAATTTGGTGTTAAACAAATAGAGGAAATAGCTGAAGAAATGAAGACCATAGTTGGAGATAATAGTAATGGACATTATTTATTGACTTCAACAGCTCCAAGAGCAAAGCAAACAGCAGAAATTATAGCAAAAGAATTTGATTTAAAAGATTTTGATAGAAACGAAGAACTTTGGACTGGAGGAGGATACATTTCCAGAGAAGGGATTGAAACAATTGATAGAATAATTGAACCTCATACAAAGAATTACTAGAAATATTCTGGGAAAATCATAATCCCACTACGTTAAATAGACAAGGTTTAGATTTAGGTTCACAATACAGATCAGCTATTTTTTATCATAACAAAAAGCAAAAAGATATTGCCATTAGCTCAAAAAAAGAACGCCAAGAAAAATTAACTAAAAAAATAGTTACTCAAATAGTTGAATCAAAAAAATTCTTTCCAGCAGAAGAATATCATCAAAAATATTACAAGAAAGGAATTAAAGATAAGCTTAAAGGAATATTTCACATCTAATTACAATTTTCTAATAGACTTTGCGTATAAACTATGTGTCTCTTTGTGCAAAGTCACTTCAATAGAAGTATTTATATATTATGCCCTCTAAATTCTTTATATGTATCACGAACCTTTAAATCCTCCTAAGAATTTATCTATGCATTTCGATGTTAATAAAAAAGAATTTGTCTTGATATGGTCAAAACCAGAAGATCGCCGACGGGTAAAAGAAGATCTGGTAAGAGAATACATGGTTTTTATTGTAAGTTCTGAAGATGGACACAAAGTTTTAATACCTATTTTAGATACAACTGATTTCACATGTAAGATAAGTTTAAACGAATTTCTTGAAAAATGGAAAATTGATTTATCAAAATTACACAAAAAGGTAATATATCAGGTTGCAGTTAAGGCGGTACCAAAGGATTTCATGAAATTTGATATCAGCAAACCTGCGATAATCACATTCGGATTAACATCTAAAGAATACTATGCAATAATGGATCAATAATAATTAGTTCTCTTTTTATGCAGAATTAAATATTTGTCAAAGCCTTTCCAATAAAAACCTTTATAAATCCATTTTTTAGGTTTTAATATACAAAATGGCAGAAGAATTTAAACGTATCGTTAGAGTCTTAAACACAGATATAGATGGAAATAAAAACACATTCATGGCCTTGAAAAAAATCAAGGGCATTGGTTTTATGTTCTCAAACGCTATATGCAATCATCTAAACTTAAATAAGAATAGTAAAGTAGGTTCTTTATCAGATGAACAAATAAAAAGTATTCATGATCTATTAGAAAATACAAAAGAACTACCAAGTTGGTTATTGAATAGAAGATCTGATCCAGAAACTGGAGAAGATTCTCAATTAACAACTGCAAAACTAAGATTAACTTATGAATTTGATCTAAAAAGATTAAAACAAACTAAATCTTATAGAGGTCTACGTCATGCATGGGGATTACCTTTAAGAGGACAAAGAACAAGAAGCAATTTCAGAAAAGGAAAATCACTTGGCGTAGTAAAAAAAGCAACAAAGCAAGCACAAGCAGCATCTACAGCAAAAAAACCAGGCAAAGGAGACAAAAAATAAAATGGGTTCTCCAAGAAAATTAAGAAAAAAATATAAAACACCTAATCATCCTTGGAACTTAACTAGAATAGAAGAAGAAAAAACAATAGTTTCTGATTATGGTTTAAAAAATAAAAAAGAAGTTTGGAAAACAGATTCTAAATTAAGAAGGTCTCTAAGACAAGCAAAAAGATTAATTGCTTTAGATACAGAACAATCTAAAATAGAAGAGAAACAAGTTATATCAAGATTAATAAAATATAATTTACTAAAGGAAAATAGTTCTGTGGATGATATTTTAAATTTAAAATTACAAGATTTCTTAGAAAGAAGATTACAAACAATTGTTTTACAAAAGAAACTAGCACAATCACCAAAACAAGCAAGACAATTTATTACACATGGACACATCTCAATTAAAGGAAAAAAGGTTACAATACCATCTTATCTAGTAAAAGCTGATGAAGAAAATGATATAACTTACTTAAAGAAATCTTCATTATCAAAACCAGATCATGCTGAAGTTACTAAAATACATGCAAAAGAGGAAGAAGAAAAACAAAGAATACTTAAGAAGAAAGATGAGATTAAAAGTATTGAAAAGAAAAAAGCAGATGAATTAAAATCAAAAGAAACTAAAACTGAAGATAAACCAAAAGAAACTAAAACTGAAAAGGTTAAAGATACTAAGAAAGAAACTAAGAAAGATAAAAAATGAGACCACAAAGAGACAATAGAAAATTAAGATGGGGAGTTTGTCATATTTATTCAACTTACAATGATACTATTATTCACGTAACAGACATTACAGGTTCTGAAACTTTAGCTATTACTTCTGGAGGTCAAGTTGTTAAAACACACAGATTAGAAAGTTCACCAACAGCAGCAATGATGGCAGCTAAGAAAATTGAAGAAAAAATAAGAGATCATGAAATTAATGCTTTACACATTAGAATAAGAGCTAAAGGTGGTCATGAAGGTCCAAACAATCCTGGTCCTGGAGCTCAAGCAGTTGTAAGAACTCTTTCTAGAGATGGATTTAAAATTGGTTTTATAGAAGATGTAACTAAACTTCCTGCAGGTGGTTGTAGAAAAAGTCATGCGCGACGTGGGAGGAGGGTCTGAGAGTATAATCTAGAGTTTAATTTCATTAATTCCTTTATTTTTTTACCTAAATCACGAAAATCATTAACAAAATAAAAATCAGTATTTACAGTTTCTCGCTTTATAGTTCTAATAACCAAATCTCTTTGTTCTTCGTCACATTTGATAACAATAAATGTTTTAACATCAGGATATTTTAATTTTAATAATTGAAATCTATGATCTAAATATGCAATCCTAAAAGTAATATTAAATCTATTTCTTTTATTAGATATTCTTGTAGCTTCAATTAATATAAATGGATTATTTTCATCAGGAAATACAAAATCTATATTCATTTCTTTTTTAATACTTTGAACATTTGTTTGCATTTTACCAGATAAATTAGAATTCTTCTTAGTATTTTTGTCAACAAAAATTCCATCCTTTAATAGATCATTCTTTATTATTAACTCTAGGTTTGTAAAGGGACTGAATCTTTCAAAACTTTTAATAGCATTGTCCAAATTAATTCCATTAGATTTTATTTTCCTCTTTAATATTTTCATAATTCTTTCAGCTGTTTCTGGTAACATTCTTTCATAATAACCTTCATATTTCCTTAATCTTTTAGTGTCATTCCACTTCAATAATTTACTAAGTTCTCTTGCATTTAATCCTAAAATCATTCGAAATATTGTTAGAAACATTGTGTCCCTAATTATTAATTCTTTATTAAGAATTGTAAAATCCTTAGTTTCATTCTTTAATAAATTAAAATATTTTACAAAATCCTCTTTATGCATATCTGAAAAACGCTTCATTTTATATTTTGGTTTAGGTGGTTTTATGAAATATTTTCTTCTAGCACCTTTACATCTTTGCCATAACAACACTGTTCTTTCATAATCAACAATTTTACCTTCTAGAAACAGTTTATTTATCAAATCTAAAGCTTTTTCATACATTTTAGATTGCTTAAAGCCTTGTCTTCCTGCTTCAAAATGTCTTACCCACTGTTTATTTGTAGTTCCAAGTGATTTACTAAATTCTAACTGAGATAAACCTAGAACAAACCTTATAATGAGCAAATATTGTGGATTTTCATCTAGTAGAGATTTATCTAATAAATTGAAATTATTAGTCTTTTTCTTAACATATTCATAAAATTTTTTAAATTCTTTTTTATCTATTTCACGTAAATCTTTCAAATTATCACCTTTATAGAATATATTCGTATTTCTTTATAAGCGCTGCGCGGGCGTCTTGCACATGCAACATTTGTAAGGAATATATATGTTAAAGAACAATAATTCCAAATACAAATTATTTATAAAAACACTTATATAATTTTCTAGATAAACAAAAATATGCCAAACAGAAGAGAGTTCATAACAATTAGTACAGGGGTTGCTAGTTTATTACTCTCACCAAAAGCACTTAAAGCACTTGAACAAGAAGAGAAAGTTAAAGTTAGAGGTAATGAAAAACTAGAATACTTTGCAGCTATTGCTGGTGAACAAAAAAAAGAAATTAGTGATAGAGATGTACATTATTTAGAATTAATGTTAACCACATATCCATCATTATTCATTGTTACTAAAAGTGAAATTGATAATTTTAAGCCAAGATTCCCCAATCAACGTTTATATAGTAGTTTAGATGAAATAACAAAAACAATAATTGGTAGAACTTATAACAATGGACTTGGTGCATTAGAGGTTGATATGGAAGGAAATATTCTCAGTGCTCAATCAATATATGGGTACATAGAAAGTAGTGATAAATGGGAGAACAATGACATACCTACATTAAATCATTCTAGAGAAGATTTTAAAAAATAACATTTGTCATACAAAACAATTTAAACACATTCTCATTAAATAAATTATGATAAAAATTGGTATTATAGGTGGTTCAGGTTTAGATAACCCAGAAATATTAAAAGATTCTATAGAAAAAGAAGTAACAACTAGTTATGGAGAACCATCTTCAAAACTAATAATAGGTAAAATAAATAATATAGATGTTGTAATTCTCTCTCGTCACGGAAACAAACATCAATATCCACCATCTAAAGTTAATTACAGAGCAAACATTCAAGCATTAAAACAAGAGAATTGCACACATATTCTAGCAACAACAGCAGTAGGTTCTCTAAAAGAAGAAATCGATAGAGGTCATTTAGTTATCTTAGATCAATTTATAGATTTCACAAGACACAGAGATATAACATTTCATGATCACTTTCCTAATGAACCAAAACATACTCCAATGGCAACTCCTTTTAATGAAAATTTAAGAAATTTACTAATAAATTCTTGTACCTCTTTAAACTATAAATTTCATGAAAAAGGAACAGTTATAACAATAGAAGGTCCAAGATTCTCAACAAAAGCAGAATCAAAAATGTTCAAATCATGGGGGGCAGATGTAATAAATATGTCAATAGCACCAGAGGCAACTCTAGCAAATGAATTAAATATTCCATATGCCGCAATTGCAATGTCCACAGATTATGATTGCTTATTTGAAGATAAAGAATCTGTAACTTGGGAGCAAATATTAGAAGTTTTTGAACAAAATGTTAATAAAGTAAAAAATTTACTAATAGATGTAATTCCTAAAATAAAATAACATGTTAATAATAAAAAAATCACAATCAGAAATTAGATATTACTACTCATCATTACAAAAAAGAATTGTAATACTTATTGTATCTATAATATTCTTATTAGTAGGAATAGCACTTCTAAAAGATAATTCTGGGGGCATCTTTAGTAGTAGTAAAATATTTAGATATGGTTTTCCTTCATTTGGATTAATTGGGTTTTTAGTTACAATATATGGAATTTACAAAGATTTCAAACCTTTAAAACTAGATTTAGTTCAAAGAACAATTACAAAAGGTAGAACTAAAGTTCAATTTTCTGAAATAAAACAAATAACCTTAACTCAAGATATGGTTGATGTTGATTTTGGTAGAGATGTTGATATTAAACCTGTTTTTTCATTAGAAGCAGATTTAACTAATAACCAAAAAAAAGAATTGTTAGAAGCAGATCACAACATAAAAGAAAAATACAAAGTGCTAAAAGATATTGAATCTAGAACTAATATAAAGACTAAGATAGAAGTAGATGAATTCTTTTTAAAATCAGCAAAAGACAAATTAAAAGATATCTTCAAAATAAAATAATTAACCAAAAAACCTATTTAACCAAGATAAAAATTTCTGCCATAAACTACTACTTACACAACTTCCATCTATACATAAGTTACTATTACACTCAAAATTATTCTCACAAACTGCATTATCTAAAAGTTGTTCTGTAAATATTTCATTCTCAGAACAATACATTTCATTTTTTCTATACCCAAAAGGAAAACATTTATTTTCAGAAGTGCATCCACTACAATCTAACTTAACTTCTTTTTCTACAATAAACTCTTCTTCAATTACTTTAATTTCTTCATATTCCTCTGACGCTGATAAATCTATTGGTTCTCCTCCTGGATCTGGAATCACTAGATAATAAATATCAAGATCAACTAGTTCTGAATTATATACATCTTTTTCACCAAGTTGTTTAACCACAACATTAATTTGACCATTTTTAGAAAATTCATCTTTTCTTATATTTACTAAATGAACAGTTCCATCTATTTCATCAATCTTGAATTCTGTTTTTTTCTTTGTTCTTGTAATAGCAGGGTCATTATCGCCATGTCTATCATAACCTGATCCAATATTTCTAAGTGCAACACTAATAATCAAACTTTCCAAATCAGGAGATTTTATTTTAGCATAAATACCATATTCATATTCATTTGTTTCTCTCAAAAAAACTTTTTCAATATCAATAACTTCAGATTGACGTATAATAAATGTCTTAGTAAATTCATTATTACTTTTACTGTTTTCATCCAAATTTGGAGCAGATATAGAAAATTTTATTTCATGTTCTCCTGGTTCAGCATCGTACCACCAAGCATAAAAATTTGGTTCCAATCCATTTTGAGATGCTGGAACCATATAATATTTCTCTTTTTCATAATATATTTCTTCTCCATCAACCAACCATTGAATAATTATCTGTTCATCTATATCAGTGCTTTTTTGTCCAATATTAGAAGTTTCAGCAACAAGATATATATTTTCTCCAGCCACCAAATCTCTAGATGTAGTAATATCATTTACACTTATATCAGCTAAACTACCAGTAATCTCTTCTTGATCTTCATCTTCTTTAATACATGCCCCATTAGAACAAACCTCTCCTTCTTGACAATCTAATTCTTCAAATTGACAATTTCCATTAGAATCACAAAAAAGCTCAGATAAATCTTTACCAGAGGATATTCTAGTCCCACAATGATCTTTACTTTCTTCTCCACTTCTGCCATCAATACAAGTTCCAAATACTTCAGGTTTAATACCATCATCTGTATCACTACATTGTGTTGCAAAATATTGGAATAAACATTTATTAAAAGCACATATATGGGTTAAGGGGCAATCAGAAGTCTGCTCACAAGTAAAATCAGAGTCTATATCCCAGTTTTCAGGGTAAGTTACATCAGTAACTTCAATAGTATCAGATTCAGTACCATCTGCTAAAGATACTTTAATTTCTTTAGTTATTGTTAAAGGAATAGTAAATTGTGTATAAGCAGAAGCAAGTGGTGCTTTGTCTAAAATTTCAATTTGAATCCATGGGACTTCGTTAGTACCTTTCATATATATTTTAACATCATCTACATCGTAAATATCATTTACACCAACACGCATTGTATATTCATTATAAGTATCATCATCTAAGAATGTAATCGTTAAAGGATCATCAACTCCCTGGGCTTCAGTTTTAACTATTAAAATTATTAATAAAAAAAGCATTAAAGAACCTAAAAAACCTCTTTTCATAAGAAAACATATAAAATTATAAGTATATAAACATTTCTTTTCATTAAAATAAAATGCCAGTAAACGCAGGACATGAATATGCACAAGCAGAAGGAAAATACTATGAAGCTAGTTCAATCCCTGAAAAGATAAAAGCTTTACAAGAAATGCTTTCAACAGCACCTTCACACAAAGGAACTGAAAACTTAAGAAATGGAATCAAACAAAAGATAGCAAAATACAAAGAACTACAAGAAAAAACTAAAAAAGCATCTAAAAGAGGTTCCTCTAAATTCTCAATAAAAAAAGAAGGAGCAGCAACTATAGTTTTAATAGGAATTACAAATTCAGGAAAATCAACTTTACTAAAAGAATTAACAAATGCCAAAGTAGATATAGCAGATTATCCACATACTACCACAAAACCAGAAGTTGGAACACTAGATTATAAAAAAGTAAAAATACAAGTAATAGAAATTCCTCCTTTTGTAGAAAATTTAACTGAAACTGAAGATGGTCCAGCTTTACTAGGAATCATAAGATTAGCTGATTTAATTGTAATAGTTCTAAATTTAAATGAAAATATTAATACGCAAATAAAATTAATACATAATGAATTAGAACAAGCAGCAATTAAAAAAGAAATAATAGCAATTGGTATTAAAGGTTTTAAAAATAAAGAGTTTCTAGTTTCTATAGATAAATTAAAAAAAGAAATTTGGTCTTCTTTAGGATTAATAAAAATATACACAAAAAACCCAGGGAAAAAACCAGAACCAAAACCTGTTACGTTAAATAAAAATTCAACAGTAAAAGATTTAGCAGCAAATGTTCATAAAGATTTCTTAAAAAAATTTAGATTTGCAAGAATCTGGGGACCTTCTTCAAAACATGATGGACAACAAGTTGGTCTAGAACATATTTTAAAAGATAATGATATTGTAGAACTACATCTAAAGTAATTAGGGAGTTTCTAAGTTTAGACCTTTCTTATATAATTTTATTTTCATAGATACTAAAAAGATCATAGTATCTATAATTATAGCAAAGAAATAATAAAATAACTGAAAAAATTCTCCAATTGAAAAATTCAATGATATAACAAGAAAAGCAATATACATTACAACTATAGAAAATATATATAAAAAACTAACTCCTAAAGATAAAAAGAAACTAAACACAATTAAAAGTGCATTATCATAAGGAACATTAATAAAATCAAATAAAAATCTCATTCCTAAAAAAAGTACTACTATAATGAATACTTGTTTTATAACCAATCCTACATATGGTATCGTTTTAATTTTTCCCATTTTTTCTTATTTTGCATTGCAACTAATTGTCCAACAAAAGTACTATATAATATTACAGTATAAAAATAAAGTGAATATATTGGAATAAGTAAAAATACCTTAATATCACGAATCTTACTATAAACTAAAGAAAATAATATTGTATTAATTATTATTGTGTATCCATAAAATATAGCTAAAGCTGGTAAAATAAGTTCTTTATCAATTACAATAAAAGGAATAATAAGGAAACTCAAAACTTTTGTAAAAGTTCCATAAAAAGTATAAAAGAAAGTAAAAACCCATTCTAATTTAACTAAAAATCTTTTAGAATGAAACAAATGTTTAGCAAAAACTTCTAATCCACCTTGTTGCCATCTAACTCTTTGTTTAATTAAATCTGAATAGCTCAAAGGGACTTGTGTAAAAGCATAAGCATCTGAAGCAGTAACTATCTTATAACCTCTTTCTAATATTCTTATAGAAGTATCAAAATCTTCAGTTACAGTTCCATCTTCAAATTTCTTCAAAGCTTTTCTTCTATAACATGAAAAAGCACCAGGAGTTACCATAACATTTCCTAAAGTTGCCTGAGCTCTTCTAAATATATTAACACCAAGTTCATATTCAACTGTTTGTAAGTAACCAATAAATTTATTATGAGATATTCCTTTTATATTTCCTGCAACAGCACCAACATTATCTTTATCAAAATATTTAAGGATAGATTCAATGGAACTTCTAGACAAATAAGAATCAGCATCAATTGAAGTTATAAATTCTCCTTGGCTTTTAGATAATCCTTTATTCATAGCACCAGCTTTTCCAGTGTTCTTTTGATCAATAAAAATAAATTCCCAATTAGATTTTCTTCTTTTTTTATTGATTTCTTTTTCATGTTCTCTTAAAAATTCATTTACTTTTTCTTTCGTTCTATCAGTAGATCCATCATTAATAACAATTATTTCCAAATTGGAATAAGATTGTACAAGAAGAGATTGCAAAGTCTTCTTAATACACAACTCTTCATTATATGCTGGTACAAGAACAGTAACTAAAGGATGTCCCATTTTTCTAACTTTATCAAAATGTAAAAGATACAAAACAATTCTCCAAGTAAGGTAAGGGATGTCAAATATAAGCCAAAAGATTATAAGGTGATTTATGGAAACCATTTATCCTAAAGATTTAAATTTAGGATTTTATATAATTTGTTATTTCTTCTTAAAAAAATGAGAATCTAAAGACCATTTTCACGCCCCTCAATATCATTAAATTCACTTATATAATCATATATAATCATAAATAAATGCTTCTGTTTTAGATTTAATCAAATCCATATAATTTACTTTCTGGATGAAATGCAAACCAAGCAAACCAAAAATCTCTTTCCTTAATAATTTCTTCCCCACTATCTAAATTAGTTATTTTAACAATTCCATCTTCACTTCTTTCAACTTTAATATTAACTCCATTAAAAGTATCTTCAATTAATCCATTACTTGAAATTATACTATTTTCAGTATAAGCTATACTTTTGCCATCTATCTCAATTCCAAAAACAACATCTTTTGGTCTTATTCTATTACTAGTATCTTCATTTTCTAAAGGGAACCAAATAAAATCATCTTCAAAATAACCCCCATAAGGATTTGAGCCATAAGATTTTGCATAGCCAGTATCTCTACTTAAAACCTCAGAATCTTTATGTAATTTTTTCCAATCTCTCCATGCAACTGTATCTATAGAAATTTCCTTTAATTCCATTCCAGTTAATTCTCCAACAATAGCATCTCCATCTATTTGCGTCCAATAAGATTCTGTTTTTCTGTCATACATTACTAAATTGGAATTATATAACTTTCCACTTGTACCAAACTCAACAACTTCTCCATTGATAGTTCTTTCATATGCAATTCCACTTCCACACAATGGGCAATATGTAATTAATATAGCATCTCCAGCAATAAAATCATTAACAATTTCATGTGAAACTAAAATCTGCAAAGGATAAACTCTCTCTACGTTCTTATAAGTTAAAGCTAAAACTAATTCATTATCTTTAATCCATTTATCAGCTTCCTCAACAGAAATATATTTAGGATTATCAATAGAAGGTATAGCATCCTTAACATCTCCAGGGATTCTTACACCTTTTACTATCTTACTCGGATCTACTAAATATTTAACGCCATCTGTAGTAACTTTAATTTCTTTACCATTACTTTCCTCTAAAACAATATCATTCTCACTACTTTCTATGCTATTAGAACAACCAACTATGAAAACTACAAAACCCAACAATATTAATGCTAAAACAATTTTCACCTTTTTCATTTTAACCCCAAATTCCCAATAACAAACCAATAATTTCAACAATAACATATAACCATATGATATACATAAGTACTGCAAATATTAAAGTAATAAGAACAAAATTTATTATTTTTCTTCTTTCTCTTTTCAACTTATCAATTGTGCAAATATTTTCCTTCTTATAAAAATACCAAAACAATCCTAATAATAAAAACAATAAAGCACTTCCTCTAAATACCCACTTGTATGATCCATATAACAAATCACTTAATGAAGCAGCATACGCAACTGAGCTCAATCCCAACAAAACTAATACAACAGGAGTAAAACAACACAACCCTCCAATTAAAGCTGCAAGAGGCATATATTTTTTCAAAAAACTCTTTTGACTTTTATCAATAACTACCATCTTTTTTCATTCTATAAATAATTAACAATTTTTAAATATATCTTTTGATATTAAAATTAATTTTAATAAATCTACTTAAACATATCTCTAACAGAGGGTAATCCAATTAAAATAGCAGCTATCAAAATATAAATTTTTAAAGGAACTTGTGGTGTTTGTATTCCAATAAAAAATATCAACAATTCAAAACCAAATATACCATAAAATATTGTTCTAAAATTAGTTTTACTGTTCTTATACCAATTAAATAAAACAACATTCAAAGCATGAAAGATTAGTAACATAGCACCAAGTAAAATAAAATAACCATACTTAACTAATTCAATAGAAAACATAGAACCTAAAACTAATATAATTAATATTTCACTAGTTAAACCTAATCTTAAATTTCTTTCACTTACTTTTTTTGTTATTCTTTCAAAAAAATTAAACATTTTACCCAAATATCTCAAACACAAATACTAAATAGTATATTGAGATAATTAACATTGCTAATCCTGCTAGTAAATTTATTGTTCTCTTATACTTAACTAAAAATCCTATAATAACTTGACTCTTAGCACTTGAAATTATTGAAAATACTAATAAAGGAGCTCCAATTCCCAATCCAAAAGATAAAAAGTTAGCAATATTGGCAAAGAATCCAGTAGTTGTAGCTGTCCTAGTAAATAAAGCAGCAATAAACAAAGGATTACAAGGAATAACAATAGCACCAAAGAAAAATCCATACAACAAAGCACTAAAATAAGGGTTATCACTTTTCGTTGAAGTCCTAAATTTAGGAATATGCTTACCAATATCAACATTAAATATTAAAAATAAACTTACAAAAAATAAAACACCAAATGCTATCGGAGAAATAACCCCAATAACTTTAGTTAAAGAAACTTGTAAAATTGTAGTAAATAAAATTCCTAATAATAGCATAAATAATACTACACCACCAGTAACAAGCAAACCAAGTAAAATTAATTTTTTCTTATTATTTTCTTCTCCAGTTAACTTATTACTCAAATATGCAATAAAACCAGGGAATAAAGGTAAAACACAAACTGCAGTTAACGGAGTTAGCAAACCTAGCACAAATGATGTTCCAATATTAGCTAGCACACCAACCATTTTAGCACCTCGAGTCTATAATCTCTTGCAATTCTTCTGCAGATTTAACACCATTTTTTAACAACTCAGCTTTTCCATTACACACTAAAGCTACAGGCGCACTTGGCGCGTTTACAAATGTAACTCCAAATTCCTCTATTAACTCTCTTGTTGTTTCAATTTTAGGTACTGCAAAATACCAATTAAAACCATTTTCTAAAGCATGATCTTTAACTATAGTTTCGTCTTCATTAGGATCTGTATCTAAAGAAATATGAACAACTCTATCTCCCTCTAGATCAATTAATTTTTGTATCTCTCTTTGTTGCTTTAAACAAGTTGGACACCAAACTGCAAAACTCTCTAATAAAATTGGTTTATCAAAATCATTTATCTTAAAATTTTCCCCAGTTCTAATATCTAACAATTCCACATTTCTCCAACCGTCAACATTAATATTGGTGCTAATAGTTGTAGTTGTTTCTTCATTAGAACCACAACCAGCTAATAAAAATATTACACCTATTAATAGAAGTGAACTTATCACTTTAACTCCTCTTTTCATATTTATTAGAAATGCTTTTAACTTATAAAATTATTCTTTAATATTAATAAAAAATGAAACCTAATTATTTTACACCTTCATTTACTGGACTAATTGAAATAGAAGATATTCAAAAGAAAGAGGAAGAAGATAAAAAGAATAAAAAAGAGAATTTAGAATATATCATTCAAGATACTAAAAAAGAAGATTATATTTCAAGAACTCTAGAATATTCAGAAAGACCAAAATATGGTTTAAACTTTTACTTACCACCTGGAATTAATTTAAATTTTAAATGGTTCAGATTTGGAAGCCCGCAAGGTTTAGCTTATATGACAATGCCCAATATAGAAATGGATAGAGACTTATTATGGAAAGGAAGCTTCGGAGATTTTGTTGGAGTTCATGAAGTTGGACATAAAATGAAAAATAAAGGATATGATGAAGATTTTAACACATTAAGCTCAGCATATGATTTTCAGTTATATACAGGAAGTAATTACACATATTTACCAAAATGAACTTCAATCAAAAAGTATACAACCTCTGTAAAAAAATACCAAAAGGTCGTGTAAGTACGTACAAAGAAATAGCAAACAAACTAAAAACTAAAGCTTACAGAGCAGTTGGCCAAGCTCTAAGAAATAATCCAAACGCTCCAATAATTCCGTGCCATAGAGTCATTTCATCTTCTGGAAATATTTATGGATTTAAAGGAAAATTAAAAGGTACTCCAATCAAACAAAAAATAGAATTATTAAAAAAAGAAGGTATTCAAATAAATAATAACAAAATAGAATTAACTAAGTTTTTACATAAATTTTAAAAAAAAAAATAAAAGTAGAATTATAATATTATCTTCTTCTTCTAGCTGAGGATGCTCTTGATGCTCGTCTTCTTGTTGTAGAAGCTCTTGCACTTGAAGCTCTTCTTCTAGTAGTAGAAGCTCTAGCACTTGATGCTCTTCTTCTAGTAGTAGAAGCTCTAGCACTTGATGCTCTTCTTCTTGTAGAAGATGCTCTGGATCTAGAAGATCTTGCTCTTGAAGCGGATGCCGCTCTTCTTCTTGCTGCCATTCTTTTTTTCACCTCTTTATGTTTTTAATAAATATATAACGATATAAATGCAGAACCAGTATTTAAACCTATTGTTTTTTATTCTATAAATCTCTTACTATGTTTTTCTGGAGTCTCTTTCTGATGTCTCTTAAAATATAACCACATAGCTTCCGAACCATTTTCTCTTGGCTCCAAGTCACGAATTAATCTTTTAAATTTAACTTGAACCTCTTCACCACTTTGATAAACATCAGTTCTATTCTCTACAAGGGTAATTTTTCCACCAAGATCATAAACATCAACCATATCAAAAAAATATCCTAAAGCTTCATTAACAACTTCCTCGGGATTTCGAACACCTGTTTTTTTAACTATATTTTCTAATCTTTTTTTTCCTTCTTCTGTAAATCTTACTCTAAGTTCATATCCAGATTTATCTTCTTCTTTTATCATAGTTCTCTAATAAATCTCATTTATCATAATCTTTTCCAAGATGCTTTTTTAGATATAACCAAAAAAATTCAGGAATATCATCAGTAGGCTCAATATATCTCATTTTACCATTATCTTCAGTTAGAAGTTTCCTACCTTTTTCATAAAAATCCATATGGCTTTTCAAATAACCAATTGCTAAATCTACAACATTTCCAGGCATAGTAGCACCTAATCTTTCAGTCATTTCTTCAAGATTTTCCAAAGATTTTCCATCAAATACAACTTTTAGTTCTTCCATTTTAGCACCATAACAAATTTTATAAACATCTAATTTTCCATTAATAGTAAAAAGAGTAATGTTTATAAACCCTTTTTAACAAAAATTTAATGTATTTGGAGGAAAAATATAATAAAAATGGCAAGAGAAAAACCACATTTAAATTTAGTATTCATTGGTCACGTAGATCATGGTAAATCCACAACAGTTGGTAGATTAATGTTCGACTCAGGAAATGTAGACGAACAAGAATTAAAAAAATTAAAAGAAAAAGCAGAAGAATTAGGAAAAGGTGGATTTGAATTCGCTTTTGTTATGGATAACACAAAAGAAGAAAGAGAAAGAGGAGTTACAATAGATTTAGCTCATAAGAAATTTACAACAGATAAATATGATTATACCATTATTGACGCTCCAGGTCATAAGGATTTTGTTAAAAATATGATTACAGGAACATCTCAAGCAGATGTCGCTATTATAGTAATTGCCGCTTCTGATGGAGTAATGGAACAAACTAAAGAACATATTTGGCTCTCAAAAACATTAGGTGTAGGCCAAATTGCAATTGCAGTAAATAAAATGGATATGGTGAAATACGCTGAAGATAAATTCAATAAAGTAAAAGAAGATGTTTCTAAATTACTTACAACAATTGGATTTAAAGCAGAAGAAGTACCATTTATACCAATTTCAGCTTTACAAGGCGACAACGTCGTTAAAAAATCTGAAAATATGTCATGGTACAAAGGTCCAACTATAAATGATCAGTTAGATGTTTTCGTAGAACCTGAAAAACCAACAGACTTACCATTAAGACTACCAATCCAAGATGTATACAGCATTACAGGAATTGGTGTAGTTCCAGTAGGTAGAGTCGAAACTGGAGTAATGAAACTTAATGATAAAGTTATTATTACACCTGGAAGAGAAGGTAAAGGTGTTGAAGGTGAAGTAAAGACAATTGAAATGCATCACGAACAACATCAAGAAGCTGAACCAGGAGATAATATTGGTTTTAACGTTCGTGGAATAGGTAAAAAAGATATTGCTAGAGGAGATGTTCTAGGTCCAGTAGATAACCCACCAACAGTTGTATCTGAGTTTACAGCACAAATAATTGTTTTAAACCATCCAACTGTTATTACAGTAGGATACACACCTGTATTCCACATACACACAACACAAGTTGCATGTCAATTTACCGAGTTAGTTAAAAAAATTGATCCAGCAACTGGTGCAACTTCACAAGAAAATCCAGATATGTTAAAAAATGGAGACGCAGCTATTGTAAAATTGAAACCAATGAAACCATTAGTTTTAGAAAAACAATCAGAAATACCTCACATGGCAAGATTTGCAATTAGAGACGCTGGTTCAACAGTAGCAGCTGGTATGTGTATAGATTTAGTTAAGAAACAATAGTTTCTTTTTTCTTTTTTATTTAAAATGACAAACAAATTACAAGATTTAATAAGTATTGCAGAAAAACGTGGAATTATTTTATCTAATGAATCTAAAGACGAAATTGTTGAAATTCTAATTGAAGATCCAACTAAAGATCTAACTTCAATAGCAAAAAAATATGGAATTGCATTAAGTGAAGAAAGTCAAGAATATATAAAAGATATTCTAAGAGATAATTATAGAGAACAATAAATTTTTCTTTTTTATTTCTGAGAATGAATAAAATGACAAATATAGAAGAAAAAATTTTGGAAACTTGGAAAGGTAAAATAGAAAAAATAAAAGATGATGAAATTTATGCAACTATAACAGATTCCGAGGACAGAGTAAGTAGTGTCACATTTCCTATGTCTAATTTCAAAACAACTGAAACTATAGAAATAGGATGTTCTTTTAATTATACAATTACACAAACAGGTGAAAAAACTAATTCAAAATTAGAGTATATACCAAGAAGAGAAATACCAATAGAAGTAGAAAAAAGAATGAGAACAAGAACTAAATAAGCACTCAAAGATTATTATCCCAGTGATGGCAATGATAAAATAGATCTTTAGAATAATACCATAACTTTTTAAACAAATTTCAAATTCTAAAGTAAAATGAACTCTGTAATTATTAAAAATCTAACAAAGAAATATAAGAACTTATTAGCAGTAGATAATATTTCCTTCAATATTAAAAAAGGAGAAATCTTTGGTTTACTAGGACCAAATGGAGCAGGAAAAACAACTATAATTAACTGCATAACACAATTATCAACAATTACAAATGGAACAATAAAAGTAAATTCTTACGATACAAAAGAAAATTATCTAGAAGCTAGAAAAGAACTAGGATTATCACCTCAAGAATTAAAATTCGATCATTATTTTCCAATTCAAGATATTCTAATTTATCAAGGTGGTTATTTTGGAATACCAATTAAAGAATCAAAAGCACGAACATACAAATTACTAAAATTATTTGATCTTTTCGAAAAAAGGAAAAAAACTCCATCACAATTATCTGGAGGAATGTTAAGAAGATTATCATTAGCAAAGTCAATGATGCATAATTCAAATATACTAATTTTAGATGAACCAACTGCAGCCTTAGACGTAGAATCAAGACATTTATTATGGGAATATATAAAAGATCTAAATAAAAAAGGAATTACAATTATTTTAACCACACATTATATAGAAGAAGCAGAAAACTTATGTGATACAATTTGTATAATTCAAAAAGGGAAAATAATAAAGTTAGAAAAGAAAGAAAAATTAATAGAAGATCTCTCAAGAAATATTATAAGAGTATTATTAAAAGATAAAACAACACTACCAGAAATAATTAAAAAATACAATTATGAATACAAAGATAATATCTTACAAGTTCATGTAAACAAAATAAACCAAACTAAAATTCTAAACACAATATTAAAAGAACTAGATAAAAAAGTAATTAATTTCACAATAGAACAAGATAATTTAGAGAGAATTTTCAGGAGATTAATAAATGAACACTAAATTTATAAGTTTCTTAACTTTATTCAAAAGAGAATTTAACAGATTCTTTAAAGTACCAAACAACACAATACTACCTCATCTAATTACAACACTATTTTATTTCTTAATATTTGGTATTGCGATAGGTTCAAGAATTAAAGAAGTTGCAGGTGTAGATTATTTATTATTTATTCTTCCAGGATTATTTGTTCAAAATCTAATTAATGGTTCTTACTCAAATCCCTCAGGTTCATTATATGTATCTAGAAATTTTGGTAACATGTCAGATATTCTAATAGCACCCATCTCAAACCTATCATTAACCTTAGCTTATGTAATAGCAGGGATGTTACGTGGTATTGTTCTAGCTTTAGGAACAGTTCTAATAGCATTATTCTTCACAACATTCTCAATAGAAAATTATCCTTTATTATTAATTTACATCTTTCTAATTTCATTTGCATTTGCTTGCATGGGCGTTATTATAGGATTATGGGCAAAAACATTTGATCAATTAAACATATTCATTAATTTTGTCGTAACGCCTTTAACATTCCTAGGAGGAGTTTTCTACACAACAGATATAGTTCCAAATTTCCTAGCAACAATAACAAAATTCAACCCAATATTTTACATGATTAATGGCACAAGATATGCTATGATTGGAGTTAAAGATGGTAACGTATACATAGGTTTAATATTCCTAATAATTATTACAATAATATTATTCTACACAACATTTACATTAATAAAAAAAGGATATAATTTAAGAACCTAAATAAAAACCTTTAAAAACAATACTATTCAAAATATAAAAATGCAAAAAGCAAGAATATCATTAGCATCAGCAGATATAGGGCAAATAAATGAAATATGTACTTCTATTAAAGATATAGCTGAAAAAACAAAAGTAAAAATGTTTGGTCCTGTACACTTACCAACTAAAAGATTAAAACATACAACTAGAAAATCCCCTTGTGGTGACGGCAAAGCCTCATTTGATAATTTTGAATTAAGAATACATAAGAGATTAATAGATTTAGCTGTAGATGAAAGAGCTCTAAGATTAGTTATGAGAGTTCCTATCCCAGACGAAGTAAATGTCTCTATAACAGTTCTAGAGAAATAATTCTAATCTAAACATATATAAATTACTATTTTCTATTTAAATTAATGCCGAGATCGCATAACCTGGTATTGCGCAAGCCTGGAAAGCTTGTTTCCTTTTGGATATCTGGGTTCAAATCCCAGTCTCGGCGTTTAACAAAGTGGAACAATTATTAAAAGAATTAAAATTTGGAAATATCTTAAACTTCAATTTAAACAAAGAAAAAATTCTAATCTTAAATTTTAATAAAAACAACAAAGAACTAAACAAAGTAAACATATACAACACAGAAGAATTAACTAAATACTTATTTAACAAATTAAAACAAACAAAGGCTAAAGTTGCAATAGGAAAATACAATGAAGATCGTTCAATCTACAAGAACAATAACGAATTCAAAAATAGAACCATACACCTAGGCATAGATCTTTTACTAAAAGAAAACACAAAAATTTTCGCACCACTAAAAGGAAAAGTTCACAGTTTTAAAAATAACAAAGGCATAGGAAATTATGGCCCAACAATTATCTTAGAACATAATTTAAATAATATAAAATTTTACACATTATATGGACACTTATCCTTAACATCATTAAAAAATATAAAACCTAACCAAATAATACAACAAGAACAACCACTAGCTACAGTAGGTACAACAAAAGTAAATGGAAACTGGCCCCCTCATCTACATTTTCAAATCATAAAAGATTTAAAAAACAACAAAGGAGATTTCCCAGGCGTTTCTTCAAAAAAAGAAAGAAACAAGTACCTAAACTTATGTCCAAACCCAAATTTAATCTTAAAAATAAAAAAATTAAACTAATATTATATACAATACAAATGTTTTTATATAGAAAACTAACATAATTATTAAAATGGTAAATGAAACTGCTTTAAAGGAAGCATTCTCAAAAATTAGAGATGAATTCTCTTCTATAAAAAATCAAATCCAAGATTTAAATGAAAAATTAGAAAGCGCAATAAATAATTCTGATTATTCTGAAGAATACAGAGAACTTGCAGAAAAAGAAATTCTAATTCAAGAACCAAAAAAGGAAAAAACAATTGAAGAAAGTATCTCTAAAGGTAGTGAAAATACTGAGAAAAAAAATAAAACAGATGAAATAATTGATGCTGATTCTTATTATTAAAGAAACAAAATGTTTTTAAACAGTTTTATTAGTAAAAATAATACAAAATGAAAAGAAGCTCTAGACGTTGGAAGAAAAAAGGCCAAATGAGATGGAAATGGCAAAAGAAAAGAATGAGAAAGGAAAAGAGAAGAAAGAGAAAAGCTAAGAGTTAGATTCCAACCAAAACTATTATATACCTATTTAATCAATTTTCACATTCCTAAAATCAAGGAAAACATGATTACTTAATAAAAATTAAGTATGATTAATACGAAAGAGAGTCAATAGTATAAAGCAATTCCATTAAGTTAACTATCAATTCCCATTGATCCTGTGGGAGATCGCTGCTATTGGAATCCGAATTAGGCATGCAAGTTTGAGAATTTATTCTCGGCATAAGGCTCAGTAACACGTCAACAATCTGCCTTCAGATCAAGAATAATCTTGGGAAACTGAGGATAATACTTGATAGAGAAAAAATACTGGAACGTTTTTTTCTTTAAAGCTTTTACGTCTGAAGATGAGTTGGCGGCTGATTATGGTTGTTGGTGAGGTAAAGGCTCACCAAGCCTAAGATCAGTAGAGGCGTTGAGAGACGTAACCTCGAGAAGGGCACTGAGACACTGGCCCTAGTCCTAAGGGATGCAGCAGCTACGAAAACTCTACAATGCACGCAAGTGTGATAGGGGGATTCCAAGTGCTTTGCTTAAAGTAAAGCTTTTGTTAAGTCAAAATAGCTTAACGAATAAGTGGTGGGCAAGACCGGTGCCAGCCGCCGCGGTAACCCCGGCGCCACAAGTGGTGATCATGTTTATTGGGTCTAAAGCGTCCGTAGCTGATTTTATAAATCTCCTGTGAAATTGTTGAATTAGATTTAACAGTATGCAAGAGACACTATAAAACTAGAGATCGGGAAGGGGCAGAAGTATTCTAAGGGGAGCGGTAAAATGCTATAATCCTTAGAGGACTACCAATGGTGAAGACATCTGTCTAGAACGAGTCTGACAGTGAGGGACGAAGGCTAGGAGAACGATCGGGATTAGATACCCCAGTAGCCCTAGCAGTAAACGCTGTAAGCTATGTGTTGCATATTCTTAGAGAATGTGCAGTGCCGAAGCGAAGGCATTAAGCTTACCACCTGGGAAGTACGGTCGCAAGACTGAAACTTAAAGGAATTGGCGGGGGCGCACCACAAGGGGTGGAGCGTGCGGTTCAATTGGATTTTACTCCGCAAATCTTACTAGGAGCGACGGCAGAATGAAGGTCAGATTAAAGGTTTTACCTAACTAGCCGAGAGATAGTGCATGGCCGCCGTCAGTTCGTGCTGTAAAGTGTCCTGTTAAGTCAGGTAACGAACAAGACCCATACTTACATTCGCTAACTAACTCTTCAGAGTGATAGTGCACAATGTAAGGACTGCCTCTGAAAAGAGGAGGAAGGTGTGGGCAACGGTAGGTCAGTATGCTTCAAATCCCCTAGGCTACACGCGCGCAACAATGATAAGGACAGCAGGCTGCAACTCTGAAAAGAGGAGCCAATCCCAAAAACCTTATCTTAGTTCTGATTGAGGTTTGTAACTCAACCTCATGACGCTGGAATCCCTAGTAATCGGGTGTCAATAACTCCCGGTGAATATGTCCCTGTGCCTTGCACACACCGCCCGTCAAGCCAACCGAGCAGGGTTTAGGTGAGAAATAGTTTTTTGATTATTTCGAATCTAAGTTCAGTAAGGTGGGTTAAGTCGTCACAAGGTAACCGTAGGGGAACCTGCGGTTGGATCACCTCCTTTAATTACTTTAAATTATTATTGCTTTATACAAACTCAAATCTTTTCGTGTTAATCAATATGGGCCTGTAGCTCAGTTCGGTAGAGCATTCGCTTTGCATTAAAAACAAAACAGCGAGGGGCCTCGGGTTCAAAACATTTTTCCTAAGGAAATTGTGAATTTCCCGACAGGTCCATTCATAATTAAAAAAAATGGATGATATAAATAAAAATAAGGGTAATCAAGCTGAAAAGAAATTTAAAGAATGGCTAGATCTTCATAACATCCCTTACTTATACATTCAACAAGATACAAAAACATTTTCTCCTTCTCTAAATAAATATTTTGGATCAAAAAGACCAGATTTCATGATTCTTATTCCAAATCTGGGATTTATTTTTATCGATATAAAATACAGAAAAATAAATGAAACATACAAAAGTTTTCCACTAGATAGCATAGAAACTAGAAAATATTCTGTTCTACAAAGAAAATTCAACTTACAAATATGGTATGTTCTATCAAATAACACCTATGGATACAAAACCTGGTTCTGGATTAACGTATCAAAAGTTTTAGAAGAGGGAAGAAATCCAAAATTTACATCTGGAAAATCAAGCATGGATTTCTTTGCAATACCAATAACAGATTTTATTCAAATAGCAACAAATGATTCACTAGATAGATTATTTTCCAAAATTTTTGTAGAAGAATTAAAATAAAATCCATAATCAAAAACTTTATAAATAAGTTACATCGTAAAATTTTAAAGTTAAAGGCAAAATGGTAAATTAATTATTCACAAATCATTCTTATTTTTTATAAAGTGCAGCTCAAAAGATTTTTTGGGTGAAGGGTTATCATAAATTTTTGGTAACCATGCATAGGTGGATAAAGTATAGATAACCTATTAGGTGGATAGCTTGGCTTGAATAACGATGAAGGACGTGACTAGCTACGATATGCTTTGGGTAGACGCATGTAGTCTTTGAACCAAAGATTTCTGAATAGGACTTCCTATTTTTTAAATAATCAGTAATGATTGTAAACACAGGGAATTGAAACATCTTAGTACCTGTAGGAAAAGAAATCAATTGAGATACTGCAATTATCAGCGAGAGAAAGTAGTATAAGGCAAACTGAATTCTTTATGGCAACATAAAGAAGATGTGGTGTTTAGAGCTAAGTTATTTCTCTAAGAAAAATTTTGAATTTTCTTGGAAAAGAAAACCTCAGAGAGTGATAGTCTCGTAAGAATTTTTTAAAGAGAAATTTTAGTTTCTAGAGTAGAACTCATTGAATATTGGGTTTGAATTTGGGAGACATTAACTTCCAACCTTAAATATTATTCAAGACCGATAGTGTAATAGTACAGTGATGGAAAGCTGAAAAGAACCTGTAAAAGGGAATGAAAAGATCTTCAAACCTAATAGGGATAGAATGATACGGCTGTTGAAGTTGTATCGTACGTTTCGAATAACGGACCAGGGAGTTTATCTAAGTGGCAAGGATAGTCTAAAAAGATAATCCAAAGAGAAATCAAAAATTCGCAGTTTACAAGGAATATGGTATTAATCTGCCACAAGTCACTTGGGTATGACCCGAAATCAAGCGATCTAACCTTGGATAAGATGAAGCAGAGGTAAAACTTTGTGGAGGTCTGTAGAGGTTCTGTGTGCAAGCGTTCTTCTAATTTGAGGTTAGGGGTAAAAAGCCAATCGAGCTTGGTGATAGCTGGTTCCCATCGAAATTGGCCTCAGTCAAGTCTCAGTTAAGATATTTGTAATTGTAAAGCTACGGATTAGAGGTTTAGGGGAGTAAAATCCTCGATTTCTAGTCCAACTCTAAATATTACAAAATCTAAGATACTGGGAAACGGCGGTACGGGATAAACCTGTATTGCGAGAGGGTAACAACCCAAACTATGATTAAGGTCCTTAAATATTAGTTAAGTGTTAAAGGGTGAAGGGTGTGCATAATCACAGACAGCAGGGAGGTTTGCTTAGAGGCAGCAATCCTTTAAAGAAAGCGTAATAGCTCACCTGTCAAGATTATGTGCCCTGAAAATGGACGGGACTAAACTAATTACCGATATCATAGACTAAGACAATTAGTGGTAGATGGGCGTAATCGTAGAGCAAAAGCTTTTTCATAAGAATGAGTGGATCTATGATTAATGAGAATCCTGGTGGTAGTAAGATCTATACAGAGTGAGATACTCTGATACCGAAAGGGCAAGGGTTTCTTAGCAATATTATTTAACTAAGAGTAAGTCGATCCTAACTAAACTCCTAACAGGAGCTAGGGAAAGGGAAAAAGGTTAATATTCCTTTACTCTTTAAGTACAAATGGCAACAAAAGTCTAATTTTTGACGATTTGGATTAGGTTGACATTCGCTATCTTGAATGTTAATCTAAAAAAATCAAAGGAGTATCATAATGATGAGAATTTGATTAAAGTAGAGAAT
The DNA here is from genome assembly GCA_002688355.1 of archaeon. Taxonomy (GTDB): domain Archaea; phylum Nanobdellota; class Nanobdellia; order SCGC-AAA011-G17; family GW2011-AR20. The sequence continues at coordinate 45,770 of NZCT01000030.1, forward strand.
AGCTATTCTTTGAATAGTTCAACTGATATCTGGATCCAGTGAAAAGAAAATTAGAATGAAACTTAAAGAATCGTACCCAGAACCAACACTGGTGCCCCTGGGTGAGAAGCCCAAGGTATGAGGGAGTAATCTAACTGAGGGAATTCGACAAATTAGTCTCGTATCCTTGGTATAAGGGATCCCTGGATTTGTGTTGTATAAATGCGAATTCAGGGCTCAGTGACAAAGGGAGCCCGACTGTTTAACAAAAACTTAGCCTTTCGCAAGTCTGAAAAGATAAGTACGGAAGGTGACATCTGCCCAGTGCCAGTACCTCAAACTTCATTCCAATGGAGCTAAGGGCTGGTAAACGGCGGGAATAACTATAATTCTCTTAAGGTAGCGAAATGCCTTGTCGTTTGAATGACGACTTGCATGAATGATGTAACGAGGTTCCCATTGTCCCCAGTTAGAGTCCCCTGAACACACTATTCTGGTGCAAAAGCCAGAGACTTCCAGCGGGAAGTAAAGACCCCGTGAAACTTTACTGTAGCTTGTTGTTGTAAAGTGAATTCTATTGTCCAGCGTAGGTAGGAGCTTCGGCGAAAATGTGACACTACCCTTTAGAATTTACTTTGCTTACTAAGAAACTAGGACATCTGCAGGCAGACAGTTCGGCTGGGGCGGCACCCTGCTGAAAAGATATCAGTAGGGCCCAAAGATCAACTCAAGAAGTTTAGAAATCTTCTGTAGAGTGCAAGAGCAAAAGTTGGTTTAATTGTATTCTAACCATTACAGAATACAAGAAGGAAACTTTGGTCTAGCGAACCCCTATGTCCTCCTTAATGGGGGCTAGGTATGACAGAAAAGCTACTCCGGGGATAATTGAGTCGTCGCGCCTAAGAGCTCAAATCGACGGCGCGGTTTGCTACATCGATGTCGGCTCACCGCAACCTGGCTGTGCAGAAGCAGCCAAGGGTGGGGGTGTTCACCCATTAAAGCGGTTCGTGAGCTGGGTTCAGAACGTTGTGAAACAGTTTGTTCAATATCTACTGGAAGTGTAAAATGTCTGAAGGGAAGAATCATTTAGTACGAGAGGAACAATGGTTCAGGGCCTCTGGTGTATCAGTTGTCTGATAAGGCAGGCTGAGCAGCTACGCCCCAAGAGATAAATCCTGAAAGCATCTAAGGATGAAACTCTCCTTGAAAAGAGACATTTTTAAGAACTCTCATAAAAGATGAGTTTGATAGGATTGTGGTGTAAGTACTAAGGTAACGAAGTATTTAGCCAGCAATTACTAAACGTTCTTTTACTTTATCCATCTATGTACTTTATTTTTTTTTCTAATATTTTAACAAAATTTATAAAGTAAAATCATGTAGTGTAAACTATGGTGGCAATGGCGTAACCTGGTAGCGTAGAGGCTTGTGGAGCCTTTGGTCCGAGTTCAAATCTCGGTTGCCACATTTTTTTAGAAATTATAAAATCTTAAAGTAAACTCTTCTATTATTTTTACCTTTATTTTCAATCTTTAACAACTCAATTTTCCCAATCTCTTTTAAACTTTTAACATGACACCCACCATCAGCTTGTTTATCAAAATCTTCAATCTCAACAATTCTTATTTCATCTACCTCATGTTTAAAATTCATTGCTAATTTAAATAGTTCTTCATCTTTTTTAGCTTCCTCTTTACTTAAATAATAAACTTTAACTTTCAAATCTTTTTCAATTATCTCATTAGCTTTATCAATATATTTCTGTATTTTCTCTTTACTAAAATTCTCTAAGTCCAAGTCAATTCTTCCTTTTTCTAAATTTAATTGATTACCAGTTATCAAACATTTTAACTCCTTAGAAAACAACCCACTCAAAACATGAGCAGCTGTATGATATCTCATTAGCAAATATCTATTATCCCACTCTATTTTTCCTGTTATATTATCTCCAACTTTCAACCCCTCTTCAGAAACTTCATGACTTATTTTATTCTCTTTCTTTATTACATATACAACCTCAAATTCTCTATCATCTAAAAAAATTTTTCCAACATCATTTAACACCCCACCTCCAATTGGAAAAAAAGCAGTTCTATCTAGCACTATAAATTTATCATTAACCTCTTTAACAACAGCAGTAAATTCTCTTAAATAAGAATCATCAAAATACAACGCACTTTTTCTATCCATTCTCCTTAGTTAATATTTTAATTTCCCCAAAAGGTGAATCTTGTTCTAAAGAAATCTTTTCCTGATTATCCAAATATAGTAAAGGTAAAAATGTAACAATTTTATCTTCTTTCTTCTCTCCTAAAATTAATTTCTTAAACGTTAACGTAGCGTTCTTATTTGCTTTAAAAAATCCTAAAATCCTAGCATAAACATCTTTTATTAATTGTGAAATATCAATAGTTTTTATAGGTACTGGAATCTTAGATTCATCTAGTTCCACATCACGTAAAACTCGTCTTTGATTAACCTCTAAAGCCTTTTGCAAAGCACTCATTAAATCATTAATATTAACTCTTCTCTTCCTAGCTAACGGCGTTTTTATAGTTAATTTAGGTAATTCATCTTCTCTTAATGGTACTGGTGCGTCCTTAAAATTAGGGTCTTCAAGTTCCTCAAATTCATCTTCATTTTTATACAATTGACTATCAAAATTAAAGATTTCTTCATTAACTAATTTATCTGATTTTATCCTTAATAGTATAGAACTAGCCAATAACATCTTCCCAGAAACAAAGAAATTAGCCTCTTTTAGCTTCTGGATAGTCTCTAAATACCTTTTAGTTAAAACAGAAATATCAATATCCCAAGGGTTCATCTGCTCACTTTTAATTAAATCATATATCATATCTTGCCAAGTAATCTCATCTTTCTTGATAAGCATATTAAATAGTTGATCTTGCATTCTTTTTCTAGAAGTTTGTATATTTATAAATTTACTCTATAGAATATTAGAAGATTGTAACCACTTTAAAGTTTAAACAACCGAAAGCTTTATATAGTTTTTCATATCCATATATTATATCACCTCTTTTTTCCCATGAACTTGTTTTTCTTCGGAGAAGCAGGTTCTTGGGTTTTAATTATTAAAAACTTAATAGAAAGAATTCTCTACTTTTTACTCTTATATTCAACATAATGGCACTTTCCACAGTATAATCTATCTTTATGATCTGCTAAAAAAGAATCAGTACTACACTTGGGGCACATTTTTCCTCTAGTAATAGTCTTACCATCTATCTTATATTTTAACCATTTCTTACTTGCTATTTTATTTTTAACTTCTTTCTTTGGCATTATTTTTCCTCTTGATAGCTTTTAACTGCATTTTCTAATTCATTTAAGGTTGGTTGAGGAAATCTCTTATCTATTCTAAAACCCCAATCTCTATATTTTTCAGGATTCATTTTCATATAAGCATCAACCATTTCTTCAAAATCTACACCATTACTATCAGAATCAGCCAAACCATTTTTTTCAAATAATTGATCATCCAAAGAATCAAATTCTCTTTGCTCTGCTCTTCTTCCTTTCCAATCCTGTATAGCTGCTCCTGGAATATTCAGTGGGTTATACTCTCCAAAATTTGATCCACCAAAAGCAATAAAACCAAGAAATAGAATTCCGCCAATATATCCAGTAGTTCTAAAATTAGAATTACGAACATTTTTTCTTCTTTTCATATCTCTCATTATCATTTCACTTTCAAATGGAGTTTTTTCTTTAACATAAGGTGGCTGTACCATTATTTCTTCTCCTCTTCATTAGGCTCTACTTTCACTTCCTTTTTTTCCTCTACTTTTGGAGCTTCTTGTTTAGGTTTTTCGCCTTCAGCACCTTTCTTTTTCTTTTTCCTTACAACTTCAATCTCTTGAAATTTCTTATCATTATCATAAACATAAACCACACCACTAGAATAATCATCTCCAAACTCAGTTGAAATATTTTTAACAATTACTAACTCTTCTTTAGCTTTATATTTTTCAACTATTAATTTTTTAACTTCTTCTTTACTTGGAGTTGTCTTACTACTATGTTCAATATTTAAATTTACTTCCTTCCTTTCAAGTAAAACATTATCTCTTTCATTAGTTATTTTCATTTTAAGTTTTTATTGCATACTCTCCATTAGTATTAATCTCCATTTGTTTAGCAACTTCTGATTTTTCACTATTTAACACAATTAATTTACCCTTCCAAATTTCTGTTAAATTTCTTTCATTACAAATAGTACAAACATCTTTTTCAACGAAAATTTTACATTTTTTACAAACTTTTCTTGCCATTTTATTTCTTTTTCTTTTCCTTCTTCTCGTTTTTACTTTCTTTCTCAGCTTCTTTAGTTTTTTTATCTAACTCATCTTCAATCCATTTTACATTTCCTAAATATCCTTGTCTCATTGTTAACCCAATTTTAGGATCATTAACATCTTTGTAACTAACTGCAATTATTCTTGCTCTACATTCATCTTTATTTTTTAAAATTCTCTTACTTTCTTTTCCAGATAATACTCCAGTTTTACTAAAACTCACAAAGTCATCCATTGTTTGGCTAATATGAATCATTCCATCAATAGGTCCAATATGTAAAAATGCTCCAAAGTCAGTAATATCACTTATTGCCCCTAACACAACTTCTTGAATTTCTGGTTTAAAAACAAATAATTTAAACACAGTATCATAATATGCTGCCCCATCATCTGGAATTATTATTCCTTCTCCAATTTTAACAATATCAGAAACAGCAATAACAATCCCAAAATCTTTACTAATAAAATCATTAAATTGATTACTTAATTCAGTTAATACAGCTTGTTTAATATTTTCTCCAAATAAATTAGGAGCTACTCTAATGTGACTTTTTAATTCTACTTCATAAAACATTTTGGTTTTTTTATATTAATATTAAATGACTTTTCTGCTTAATTGTTATTATTTTATTTTCTGTTAATCTACTTCTTAACCCTATATCTTGAGTAGCAACAACGACATTTTTATCATTATTAGCTAAATTAACTATTAAATCATCTACAATTTTGTCCTCAGATGCATTTATAACCTTTACGTTTTTTTTCATTAATAAATCTACTGCTAATTTCCCATCTTTTTTTCTCTTAAATTCCCCTATAGATCTATCTATAATACTTATTTCATAATTAAAATTACTAATTCTTTCTATCTCTCTAAAAATATCTATTTTAAATTTTATACATGTTAGCACAAAACTAGTATCTAATATTATATTATACATTTTTAACTTTTCAGATAAACATCTTTATAAAACTAATTTATTTTAAATTTCCAGTAAACTTTATATAAGATATACTTTATTCCATAATTAATTAAAGGAGGATAAAATGAAAAAAATTTTTAGTATACTAATTATGTTTATGTTTCTATTTGGATTTTCTAATGTTTTAGCACAAGAAGATACTACAGTAACAGATGATTCTACTGATCGAGCAAATAAACTACAAGATAGAAAAGAAAATTTAAAGGAAAGAGCAAGCCATCTTAAAGATAAAGCCACAGATAAATTAAATAAATTAAAAGATAGAAAAACTAATCTAAAAGATCTAGATTCTAAATTAAAAGATAAAAGAATAAAGAAAAGAACTATCCATAAAGATAAAATCATGCATGCAAAGGAAATGTTTCATGATAGGAAAACAAAATTTGCTGAAAAAAGAGATCTAGTAAAAGACAGAAGAGCAAAAATTAGAGATTTAAAATCTAAAACCGTAGAAGAAAGACTAACTATTATGAAAGAACATCTTTCTAACGCAGCAGATTTACTAATAAATATTCTTCAAAGAATAAAAGATAAAGTTGAAAGCTCAGAAAGATTTACTGAAGCAGAATCCTTAGAAATAGTTACAGATATTGACTCTAAAGTTTCAGAATTAGAAGAACAAAAAACTAACATTGATGCAGCAACCACAAAAGAAGAATTAAAAGAAGCTAGCAAAAGTCTAAGAAAGAATTTCGTAGAGTTAAAGAAATCAATTCGAGACCATATAAAATCTGTAAAGGATAAACAAGATGAAACTCTTGAGGAAGGTGAAGAATGAAATCTTACATCTTTTTAATTTTAGTTTTAGGTCTATTAATTTCAGGTTGTAGTTCTATTGAAACAACAGATACAACAACTACAATTGCTGAAGCAGATGATACTAATGAAATTACAGAAGATATAAACACTTCAGAACTTGACAATTTAGACCAAGACTTTGCAGATATTGAAGAATATCTCTAATTCTTTTTTTTATTTTTACTTAATAATAAAATCGTTCTCTGGTGCATTAAAGGGTGTTAATCATAATAAAAAATTTTAACTTTTCTTTTGTAGTGCTTCTTTTAATGCCCTCTCAACAAATTCGGAATATTGTAAATTATCATCTATACTTCTATGTTGCACCTCTTTCCAAAGTTTTGGGTCTAATTTAATGCTTATGGTTGTTTTTTCCATATCATAATAATAGAGATTACTATATATAAATATTACTATACTACAAAATATATATTATTATAACAATATATTTATATACTACGA
>NZCT01000031.1 GCA_002688355.1 archaeon
ATTACAAAGATTCTGAAGAATTTAGAAAAAGGATTAATGAATTGATTAAGAAAGGAGAAATTCCTTTTTTATTGAATTTGTATAAGGATGGAAAGGGATAAAAATGTTAGTATGTATACAATTGGAGGATAAAAATGTTAGGACCATACACAGCTAAAAAAGATAGGAGAATTAGTTATAAAGGAAATAAAATTTTTGATAAAATAGATGATGTTTCTAAAATTAAATATCCGGTAAAAGAATTAGAAAATAGGGTTAAACAATTAAAAGAAGATTCTATGTGGAAACATATTGCAAATATTAATCATAGAATTAATATGTCTACAAATGAGTATTTTGATGAATTGGGCGCTCTTTTTACAACTCTACCTTTAACTACAAGAATGATATCATCTCCTGGAGCAGTTTATGGTAAAGAAGCAATAAATTATACTACAGATACCTCTCCAATAACATTAAAATGGTTTAATTTGAAAAGAACAGCATTCTTATCTGAATCATCGCAAATATATTTGGAATTAGCATTAATGCAAGAAAATGTTAACCATGTTTATTCTATATACAATTCTTTTAGGAAAGAGAAAGCTGATGCTACTCATTTATCAGAATTTCACCATATAGAATATGAAGGTAAAGTAAATCAAAATGAAAATGAGAAAGTTGCATTAGGTCTTGTTGAGAGAATTATCATTGATTTATTGGGAAAGAATCATAAAGATCTGGAATTCTTTTTGTCTAACAAAAAAATGATAGAGCTGGAAAGTTTAGCATTTAACATAAAAGATATACCTAAAATAAACTACATGGATGTTCTAGATTTATTGTACAAAGAAACAAATGATGATCGTTATAGAAAGTTTACAATGCAGGATAATTTTGGATCTTGGGAAGAAATTAAACTTACAGAAATTGTTGGAGATATGGTTGCTATAAAAGAGTTTCCAATCTTAGAAATTCCATTTTATCATGCTATGGTAGATGGAAAAGAACCAATGGTTGCGGATAATACAGATATTATATGGCCATGCTATAGAGAAACAATTGGTAGTGGACATAGAGTAAGATCTAAAGAAGAGCTTAAAGAGAAAGCAGAAACTTTTCAACTCCCAAAATCAGATTATGAACCTTATATGCAGACAAGAAAAATGCCTAATTATGAAGAAACATCTGGATTTGGCCTAGGTTGGGAAAGAATGCTACAAGGATTACTAGAGATGCCATTTATTTGGAGTGTTTCTCAATTCCCAAGAGTAGATGGGACACTAAAACCATAAAATGGAAGATATACTTAAAGGTAGAATAATTAGGAAAAGAAAACATGGAGATGTAATATTTTTAGATTTGAGAAATAAAAATGGTGTTGAGCAGCTAGCATTACGGAAATCTTATTTTGGAGATGATTATGAATCATTTAAAGACAAAATCCATATTGGCGATATTGTAGAAGTTAGTGGAGATTATTTTACATCTAATACAGGAACAAATACTCTTGGCATTCATACTTACGATGTTCTAACACAGTGTCATTCTCCTTCGAAAATAAAAACAAGACCTAATATAGATACAAGGAGAAATAACAGAGGTTTTGATTTACTTACAAGTCAAGAATCTTTAGAAAGATTTAATAAAATTGGAAAATTAACTAGTGTTTTAAGGATGTATTTATATGAACAAGGTTTTATAGAAATGGATACAGGGATTCTTAGAAATACAACAGATACTTCAAAAGCAAGAGATTTTACAACAATAGCAAATTGGAATAAACAAGAATTATATATTAGAAAATCAACAGAACAAAAATTAAAGCAACTAATGGTTGGGGGGTTAGAAGATATATTTGAATTAGGAAAGGTTTTTAGGAATGAAGATGTTGGAAAAGAGTTTTCTCCTGAATTTACTGCTTTAGAACTTTACAAGACTTTTGGGGTTTATGAAGATTTATTGGATTTAATGAAAGGTATGCTAAAAAGAATTGATAATGAAATTGGTATTCCAAGAACAAAACCTTCTGAATTTGAGGAAATAGGTTTTTATGATTATATTAATGGGGAAATTGGAATGGATTCACGTGTTATTAAATTAGAAGAATTAAATGACAAAATACCTTTTAACAAAAGAAAAAATTACCCTATGGATGAAGAGAGTAGAGGATATTTTTTGCATGATCTTTTTGAAAGTTTAATCCAAGAAGAAAGAGATAGGAACATAACTATTATAGGTTATCCAAAAGAGATTACTGTTTTAAGTAAAAGATTTGAAAATGATCCTTCATTATCTGAAGAATTTAGAATGTTCGTAAGAGGTGGTTCTTATTGTTATGGTTGTACTGAACTTATAGACTATGAAGAACAGAAAAAAAGAATTGAAGAACAGACTAAGTTTTGGGGAAAAAATGAAAAAAAATTGGATGACAATTTTATAGAAATGTTAAAAATTGGTCTTCCTCCTTGTGCAGGACTCGGTTTAAGTCTTGAAAGATTACAAGCAGTTTATTTAGATCTCGATGATGTAAGGGATGTAATAGCATTCCCTCTAAAAAAATGATTGAATTAAAAAACTTATCAGAAAAAGATATAGAATCTATGGATTACAATCAATTAATTGGAATTACTAAGGAAACAAATAGGCCTCCTGGAGGAATAGAAAGTGTTATACATGTGGCAAATAGTATATTTCTCAATAAAGATAGTAAAGTACTTGAGATAGGAACAAGCACAGGATTTACAGCTATAGAATTATCAAAACTAATACAATGTAAGATAAAAGCAATAGATGTTAATGAAATAAGTCTTGAAGAGGCCAAAAATAGAGCTCAAAAAGAAGGCATTAACAATGTAGAATTTATAAAAGCTGATGCTACAAATCTTCCTTTTGAGAATGAATATTTTGATTTGGTTTTTTGTGGTAATGTTACATCTTTAATTTCTGATAGAAAAAAAGCATTAGATGAATATTCTAGAGTTTTGAAGAAAAATGGGTTTATAGCCGCAATCCCTATGTATTATGTAAATGAACCATCAAAAGATTTATTAAAAAATGTTTCAGATGCTATCAAAGTTGATATTAAAGCACAATATAAACAAGAGTGGATTAAATTTTTTAATATTCCTAATTTAGAATACTATCGTATATATGATTATGTTTTTGAAAAAAAATCCGAAGATGTAATTAATTTATTTGTTGATAACATTATAAAAAGACCACATTTAAATGAATTAAATGTTGAAGCAAGGAAAATGCTTAACAAAAAATATAAACAATATATACATTTATTCAATGAAAATCTATCGCATATGGGTTTTTCCATCATGTTATTAAGAAAAAAACCTGAATATGATCAAGATCCAGAACTATTCACTGCAGTTGAGGCAAAAAATGAAAATCATTAATAAAGATTTTTCTCAGGATGGAAGTATAAAATATACATTTAATATACCTGAGAAAGGGAATCTAGAATCTATTTACTTTACTTTTAATGGAAAATATAGGGGAGATTTAATTAATGATACTGTAATCTGCCTTTCTTCACAAATAGGATGTAAGATTGCCTGTCCTTTTTGTGCCACTGGTAAGATGAAAGAGAGATCTAATCTTGATTTATTAGAGATGAACAAAGAAATTGAATTAATCCAGAATGACCTTACTTCTTTGAATTTGCCAAGAGCGAATTATTATGCTTTAATGGGGATGGGAGAACCTCTTCTTAATACAGATAATGTTAAGAAATTTTTTGAGGAAAATATCAACGATGTTAATGGAATATCTTTATCTACAGCAGGAATACCAGACAAAATAAAAGAAATTGCTTATAGTGATAATTTGGATTTTCTACTTTATATATCTCTTCATACACCATATGATTCACAGAGAGATAAACTTGTTCCTATAAATAAAAATTGGCCTATTAAGGATGTTTTAGATGCTGGAAGAATTTATTCTATAGAAAAAAAAGAAAAAACAATATTAACATATATGATAATGCCTAATGTGAATGATACTTTAGAACATGCAAGAGATTTATCTTTACTAGTCAATCCCGAATATTTTTTAGTTCAATTGACATGTTTTAATCCATTGAATGAGAAAGATATACCTAAAACAGAAAAAAATTTTGATGATTCTATATTATTGTTTACAGAAGCTTTAAAATCAAAAGGAATTGAGCATGATGCACAAACAAGTAAAGGTAAAGATATTAAGGGAGGATGTGGTCAATTAGAAGCAAGATAAATTAAGATTTGATATATCTTTAATTTTATAACCTTTACTTGCTAAACATTTAATAATATTATCTTTTATATTTTTACTCATTTATTCCAGATTCGATTATTTCAAATTTATTTTCGTTGGAGTTTATAATTACATTTACACCTAAAGGAATAGTTATTTGTGGATCTGTATGACCTATATCTATGCCAAATAATATTGGAAAATTATAATTTTCTGTTCTTTCTAGTATCTTCTTCTTTAGTTTTTCATAATTTTCGCTACTATACTTAAAAGGTCTACCCACTATCATTCCAGAAATTTCATTAAATACTCCAGATAACCTTAAATCTTCAAGATAAGAATCAACAGTTGAAAGAGGTTCACCTTCATCAAACTTTTGACCTTCTGGGATTTCCCAAAAGAAAATTTTATTCTTATAATTGGGCCAATATTCAGTTCCTCTTAAATGCATAATCGAAGATATACAACCTCCAATTGATTCTCCACTTACTTTTCCTTCCTTTAACCATGTCCATCCTTTATTTTTGTTCATATTCCTTGGTCTTGTGAGATCTAATTTCTTTCCCCAATCTAATAATTCATCTGTCCACTCTTCAGATGCTTTTATTTCTCCAATAGGATTTATTGAACATACAGCTTTTTTGAAATACTCTAATGTGTATTCTATTGGTCTAGGAAATTCACCGAATTGAGTCATAATACATGGTCCATAAAAAGTTACAAGATTTGATTTTACATTAAATGCATAATGTAATACACTTATATCAGAATAACCGCAAAATATCTTTGGGTTTTGTTTTATTTTCTCAAAATCTAAGTATTCAAGTGTTTGATTGGCAACTTCTCCACCAATAGTGCATATTATTGCTTTAACTTCTTTATCTAAAAAAGCATCCATAATATCTTTTGCTCTTTCCTTTGCTGGAGCAGACTCCCAATCATTATTCTTTCTCGTTTTGGAAAATTCTTTAACATTATAACCTTCTTTTTTTAGAAATTTGATAGCATTATCTAGACGATGCGGATAAATTGTTGCAGCTCCTGCAGAAGGTGATATTATTCCAATTGTGTCTCCTTCTTTTAGTTCTCTAGGTTTAATTAATTCCATAATTTAATGTTATTTTATAAGTTTTTAAAATTTCTCATTAAGAATCTATTTTAGCAATATAGCCAATTGTTTCAGTCTTTTTATTATAACTTTCTAAGTATCTTATTGGTATCTTATCTATTGTTTTGTGTAAAATTATATTATCCTCTTGTTTAATTACAATTTCTAAAGGTAATTTACTAATTGACTTAGTATTGTCAATATCATTACTTCTTGAATAAAAATCCAAAAAAATTGTATCAAAACCTAATAATTCTCCATTAAGCTGCCATTGTAATCCAATGATCTGATTCGGATTTTCTGCATACTTCTCTACATAATTCATGGCTTCATTTATACTGTTAAAATCTAATGTTTCTCTTAATTTTTCGAATAGATCTTTATTATTAGAATTTATAATTTTATCAATAACTTCTTGATTTAATTGAATTTTGTATGTCATGTTTATATAACAATTTAACTCTTCTTAATAACTTTGTTATTCTCTAAAATATATTATATTGTATTAATTACTTAGTAACAAAAGACTTATAAATACATTAATTATTAGAATTACATTAAGAATGTCAGAAAAATTATCTAGAAGAAATTTCTTGGAAACATTTGGTTTTGCTTCTTTAGGTTCTCTTATATCACTGTATTTAACTAATTGTGGTGGAAAGAAAAATCCTACTGGACCAGGTAATGGTAATGGAAATGGAAATGGAAATGGAACTCCTCAAAATAAAATTCCTATATATAATCAAATTTCTGAAGTGAGTTTAGATGAAGAAACAGAAAGAGAGGTTGAGTTATTATCAAGTAATTCTAATGGCCAAGGTTTTTTTGATGAAGATGGAGATAATTTAAGTTTTAGTGTTTTAAGTAATAGTATTTTAGAAAAACCTGTTTCTTATAATAATATTACTGGGATTACAACATCTATAAATGGTAGTAAATTAAATATAACAGGAAATCAAGATTTTTATGGAAAAGTAAGAGTTAATTTAAGAGCTTCTGATGGAAAAGCTACTGTTAATGGTTCTTTAGATGTTTTAGTTGATAATTTAGAAGATAATCCTAATGTTATTATTGATGGTGATTTAATTGGTTCAATAGAAGAAGAACATAGTTTAGATGGTAGTAATAGCATTAGTCCTGATGG
>NZCT01000032.1 GCA_002688355.1 archaeon
CCTTTCTTAATCAATTCATTAATCCTTTTTCTAAATTCTTCAGAATCTTTGTAATACTCCATCTTATAGCTAATTAAGCTATCTTTACCATCTAAATCAGAAAACTCTTCTCTTATAGGTCTTTTTAACCTAATTAAAGTATTACTTCTATCAGATACACAATAATATAATCTTCCCTTTACTTTTATAGGTTCTTCCCTTAGTTTTGGTTTTAAACTTTCAAATACCATTTTTCTCCTATGAATATCGAATCTACAAGAATTCCTCTCTTTATTACTAAGAGCTACTTTAACAATAGAATTAATCCTTATAAGCTTATGTCTTATAGTACCTTAAGCAACCTTAAGACATCTTAAGATATATTAAGAAACATTAAGTTTTTAGATAGATTTAAAAATGCTTATTTCTTATTAATATACAGTAAAAAAGAGGTATAAAAGCCTCTAAAGTTAATTCTTTGGAGTATTATGAAAAATGGTTAATTTAACACTAATAAGACACGCAGAATCTTTAGCTAATGCAAAAAGAATAACAAAAGAACATAAGACAGATGAACCTTTTAGAGGCCCTAACAATTTTAAAGAAGATAATTTCGAATATAAAGATGAAAACAAAGGTTCTATAGAGAATTTTAAAGGGGTAGAGAGAATTTTTTATAAAGGAAAAGAAGTTTATAGATTATATTATCATGGTGGTGTTATCAAGAATAAATAAAAAATAACCAATAAAATTATAAAGTCCATGATAATTTTTTATATATGCTCCGTCTAAATGCAAATGCAATCATAGAAAATGAGGAAAAGAAAATTCTTTTTATTAAACTTAAAAAAGGGCCTTACATAAACAGGCTTTCTATCCCTGGGGGTGGTCTTGAATTTGGAGAATGGTCTAATCAAGCAGCTGCAAGAGAAGTTTATGAGGAAACAGGAATCAAAATTGATGTTGAATCATTACATCCCATTGGTTTTTGTGAATTAAGGAAAGTAAGTACCCAAGATCATAGAGTGGTACTATTGTTACATGGAAAAGCTACAGGTGAACCAGTTGATTCTGAAGAGGCAACAGCATTTTGGTTAGATCCAATGGAAATAGAAAATAAGTTAATTCCATTCGCTAAAGAAGCTCTTAAAATATACAAAAATAAAGGATTACATTTCAAAATAGATCAAGATGACAATTAAATTGGATTAAAAACAACTTTTTTCATTACTTCAAGAATACCTTCTAAAGTAAGATAGGAAGCAATATCAAGTTTCCCGCCACATATCTCATGAACTTTAGGGAATCTTATTTTTAAAGATGCTTTTGGCGTATATCTTTCAATTTCATCTACAACAGTTTCAATACATTCATTATTAAATGGATCAATTTCTTCAATATTATAATATAATTTGCCAAGATCTCTATGAATTTTTCTTATAGTTCCATCAATTTTTTTTTGGTAATCAATATCAGTTGGTCGTAAACCATCAGCAACAAGAAAATCTTCATTTGCAGGAAGCATAAATACTTTTTCATAATTCTTTAGATTAGATTCTAGATTAATTTTTGGTCCAGAATTCCAATGTAGATAATATGCATAATGGTCTACAACACATCTATCTAGAATCACAGGCAAACTAAACTGACTAGAAAAGACTTCAGCAAAAGCTTGATGATATAATATCCATTGTTGTGCAATTGGAGTAGATTTTGAACCAACAGGATGGGGACAAAATCGGGCAGTTTCTGAAATTGCGGCAAAAAGAATATTTCTTAAGCCTAATTCTTCTTTAACTTTTTTAATAAAAGTGGTTTTCCCAGAACCATGTGATCCTGTAATGACATATAAATTAGGCATTTAATAATACCTCTTCAACACTTTCAAATCTATCTTCCATCATCTCAAACATAATATCTTGGTTGGCAGAATTAATACTATTAGAAGGTAATTCCATAAACCACTCAATTAATACATCAGCCACATGATTATTAAGTAAATCCAATGCACTATAAACAGTATCTCTTTTTTTAGGTGAACTTTTATCATGTACTTTATGTAAAGCTTCTGTTCTTGCAGTGAAAAATTCTCCTCTTCTTTCAAGAAAATCAGGCATCTTTTCTTCAAAAAGCTCAACTACATCCTCTATTCTACTTTCTAAGAATTTATACTTTCTATCAAAATATCTTGGTTTATTTTCTAATCTTCCTTCACTAAGTAATTTTCTTTCAAGTTCTGTTCCGGGAAACACATGAGCTCGAAATTTTACCCTTCTAAAAAATAAATAAGCTAATCCAAATTCTCTAAATCCTTCTATTGAATCGCAAATATCTTCAATTGAGCTATCTGGAGAAGCTAATATATTCCCTGCATTAACTACTATCCCTATATCATCAAACATTTTTAATCTTCTAAGAATTTGTTCTTTTTTCAAGCCCTTATTATATTCTGCAAGGATAACATCGCTACCACTCTCTATACCTAAAAACACCTCAGTAAGTCCTGATTCCCTTAAATATTTTAATTCATCAGCTTGATCAATATCAAAAGCATCAACTCTAAACTCTGCTTTGTATTCTATTTTTACTCTTTTTTCCAACAATCTCCTTGAAATATCCAAAGATCTTTTATGAGTTTTTTTACTTTTTTGAATGTATATATCATCATTTATTCTAATTTGTCTTGCTCCTTGAATAGCATACTTTTCCATTTCTTCAAAAACACTTTCAGGACTTCTAAAACGAAATAATGGTTCATTTCCAAGTTTTCTTATTGCAGGTGTTGTGCAAAAATGACAATTATAAGGACAGCCTCTTGAAGTATTTATTCTTCCTATTAACGAATTTTCAGGCATTTCGGGAAATGGTATTTCCTCAAGGTTCCAATATTTTTTTGGGAATAAAACCCCTTTATATTCTGAAAGATCTCCACTAGAAACAATTTTTTTTGATATATCATTTATTACATCTTCACCCTCTCCAACACATACAGAGTCTATAGTAAAAGGATAATCTTCTATTAATTCATTAGCAGTAGCTGAAGCATGATGACCTCCAAATATAATAAATGGTGATCTTAACTCCTTTTTAAGATCATCTGCCTTTTTCAAACTTTCAGAAATATTTAAGTGATGAATATAAAATCCAATCATAGAATAATCATCAACATTAATTTCTTGTTCTGGTCTAAGCGGATCATATATATCTACATCTATACCATGTTTTTCAGAAACACTAGCCAAATATCTTAAGCCTACATTATAGTCTCCCATATTCAAATCAGAACTATCTTTTCCTAACATCCTAATAAATGCAATTTTTTTCATTTCCCATCCTTATACAAATTCAATAAAAAAGGAATTTCTCCTTTCTTAATCAATTCATTAATCCTTTTTCTAAATTCTTCAGAATCTTTGTAATACTCCATCTTATAGCTAATTAAGCTATCTTTACCATTTAAATCAGAAAACTCTTCTCTAATAGGTCTCTTTAATCTAATTAAAGTATTACTTCTATCAGATACACAGTAATACAATCTTCCCTTTACTTTTATAGCATCCGGTCTTAGTTTTGGTTTTAAACTTTCAAATACCATTTTTCTCCTATGAATATCGAATCTACAAGAATTCCTCTTTTTATTACTAAGAGCTACTTTAATATTAGAATTAATCCTTATAAGCTTATGTCTTATAGTATCTTAAGCAACCTTAAGCTATCTTAAGATATATTAAGAAACATTAAGATTTTAGATAGATTTAAAAATGCTTATTTCTTATTAATATACAGTAAAAAAGAGGTATAAAAGCCTCTAAAGTTAATTCTTTGGAGTTTATTGAAAATGAAACGTAAAATAATACAATTAGCACCAAAAACAAAAGTAATCACAATACCTAATGAATTTACAATAAATAATAAACTAAACAAAGGAGATTTCCTAGACGTAGAAATAGTAAATAATTCTTTAATTATAACTAACACAAATAATAACAAATCAGAAATATTACTAGACTTAACTAGTTTATCTGAAGACCTAATCTGGAGGCATTTAATAACTTCATATAGAAAAGGAACTGATATTATTAAAATTAAACACAATAATAAAGATTTAAAAATTATTCAAAATTTAATAAAAGATCTAATGGGGATGGCTATAGTAAAACAAAATAAAGAATTAATAATAGTAAAAGACTTATTCAATAAACATGATATTAACATAAAAGATACTATAGATAGAGTTTTTAAATTATTAATAGAAGAATCAGAAGAAACTTTACAAGCTTTAAAAGATAATGATAAAACTTCTCTAAAAAACATAGATTTACTAGATTTTAATATTAATAGGTTTACTAATTTATATTTAAGAGTTTTAAATAAATATTCTTTTCAAGAAGAGAAAATGTTATCTCTATATAAGATAATATCTACTTTAGAAGAAATAGGAGATGAATATAGAAGAATAGCTAATGTAAATCTAAGATTAAAAGATATTAAAATTAATAAAAATATTTTAAATTATTTTTCTGAAGTTAATTTATTATTAAAAGAATTTTATTCTTTGTTTAATAAATATGATAAAGAAAAGATTATTACTTTTTATGAAAAAGAAGATTTACTTTTAGAAAATTTGAAAAAGAATTATAATAAAAGAAGTAGTAATGAAATTCAAATTTTATCTGGTTTAGATACTATTTTACATTTAATTAAATCTTTAATAGAGGAGAACTTTGTTTTGAGTTTGTGAGAATGATTAATAGAAAACAATTAAAACATTTAAAACACATATAAACAAGATAAAACCTTATATGATATTTGTGGGAAATGGCAAAGATACAAACCAAGATCATAGATATGGATTTAACGCTACAATTGCTGCAGCTAGAAATATAGGCAATATTCTAGTTTATGAATCTGGTAGTAGAATATCATTTCAGCCTACATTATTCTCAGATGTAACTGATTTTATAGATACCAAAATTAAGGCAATAATTCAACACAAAAGTCAATTTAGTAGTGATATAGAAGAGCCAATAAAAGGTCAAGCTAAGGCTTATGCATTTATTTTAAAAAGATCAAAGAAATATTTTGAGGGTTTTGAAATATTTAGAATTATTAATTAATTTTCATTAGGCTTTCCTGAATTTTAGATTCAAATGCATTTAATCTTTTTATATCATCAGGGAAAAAATACAGAAGTTCTATTGCTGTTATAATTGTATAAAGATCAACAAGGTTTTCTTGTAAATTTGATATAGAAGAATAGCCTCTTTTAAATTCCTTTAATGCAGATTCATCTGTATTATATAAATTGAATCTTCCAAGATCGTACATGGGATGTCCTACACATGCTAGTTCACCATCTATTAACCCTTCAAGTTCTAATGTTTTCTCATCTTGTCCTCCATCTTGGTTTTCACCTTGATCTTTTTTTAACATTTCTTCTAACATTCTAATCCATTTTGGAACTGTTTCAAATTCTTGTTTTTCCATTTTATCCTCGATAAATTACATTCTCTAACATAACTTTTCAAAACAAGAAGTATTTATAAACTTCAACGATATAGAAGGTATAAGCGCATTCTAAATATAACAAGTCGCATGTTTCCCGCATTATAAATTTTCTTCTCTTAATTTATCTTTACAAGTTTCACAATAGTTTCTTTCACCTATTGTGTTTAAGTGTTCTGAACATAAGATTTTACTACAAGAAGAGCAGAAATTTCTACATTTTTCACATAATAGTGTAGGTCTATAAACTGGCTCATTATCTTCTAATTCATATCTTCCGCAAGGAGAATGTTGACATTCCTCTAACGTCATAGTTCCAGTATTACAAATTTTACAACTTTTAAGGTTTTTTGGTTTATTTTCTTGTAAATCCATAATAAGCCAATGTTTATAAAATATTTAAATTTTGTTATGATTGATTAAAATGAAGAAAATTATTGTAAATGATAAAGAGAAATTTTATTGGAGTAAAGGAGATTTACATACTAAGTATGGTGTCTTTAAGGAAAATGATATTAAGAGAAATAAAATCTTAAAAAATAAGAAAGGTGAGAAGTTTTTTGTTGTAGATTCTGTATTTCAAGATCAAGTAGATAAGATTTCTAGAGGCCCTGCTGTTATGGTTAAGAAAGATATTGGAGCTATATTAAGTAATGTTGATATTGATAAGAATTCTATTACTGTGGATGCTGGTCTTGGTTGTGGTGTTTTAAGTTCTTTTTTGTCTAAATTTGTAAAAAAAGTTATTTCATATGAAATTAATGAAGATTTTTTAAAAATTGCTGAAAAGAATATTAAAGAATTTAATATTAAAAATATACAGATAAAGAATAATGATATATACAAAGGAATTAGTGAAAAAAATTTAGATTTAATTACTTTAGATTTAAAGGAACCTTGGAATGTTTTGAAACATGCTTGTAAAAGTTTGAAAAATGGAAAATATTTAGTTGTTTATTCTCCTAATATAACACAAGTTATTAAATTAGTTAAAGAAGCTAAAGATTTATTTTATGTTGAGAAAGTTTTAGAGAATATTGAGAGAGAATGGATAATTGATGATTTAAGAGCTAGACCAAAAAATATGATTTTGGGACATACTGGGTTTTTAGTTTTCTTGAGGAAGATATAATTTCAAGATTTTTTGCAAATATAAAACCTTCTTCTTGACCTGTTTTTATTAAAATTTTCTCCTGACCTTCCACCATACATTACTTCAATATTAAAACCAATTTTCTTTAATTCTTTTTCTAACTTATTTGGATTAAAGATTAATTCGGCAAATTTTTCTTCAAATTCAAAATATTTTCCATTTTCATTTACAAAACATTTTTCTTCTGCAATCCATTTATTTTCTTTTTTATAATCCCTATAAACTACATGCATAACCCCATTTTTTAATTTAAATTTTTCAGAATCTTGTGTATTATTACTCTCTTTTATTTCTACTTCATGATTTGGAACATCAAGCATAAATAAACCACTATCATTTAAATGTTCATGCACCTTTTTCAATGTTTTTTTCATTAAAGTAAAATCTGGTAATAAAACTAAAGATGAATTTAAACAAATAATTGAATCAAACTTTTTATCAATCTTAAATTTAGACATATCTTCTAAATATAATTTTACAACCTTATCTTTCTTTTTAACTTCATTCAAAATATTTTTCCCAATGTCTAAACCTTCAATGTTATATCCTGCGTTTTTTATTGGGAATAAATAATACCCACTACCACAACCTAATTCTAATACGGATGTGATTTTTTTCTCTTTTAAAGTTTTAATTACAAATTTAACACTTTTTCTAAATCTGGAATTATCTTGCATAATATCATAATATTTAGCTGAACTTGAAAAATCATTATTTATGTTCATATTATACTATTTCAGATCTTTTTATTTAATAAGTTTTTTGTTTGAGTCATACACCTAAAGAAACTGAATTTATGTTATCCATCAATATCTTTAAATATTTTTTTGATATTCTAGTATAAAATGGATATAATAATTAGAAAAGATGATGATAAAAGAGATGAAACTCCTAAGAAAGGTAGAGGTTCTGTTATTGATATTTTAAGGAAAATGAAAGGAGAAGAATCTAGAAAAGCTGTTAAATTAGAATCTTTTGGAGATATGGAAGATTTTGATAGGAAGAAAGAATTGTATAAAGATATTCCTGTTAAAGAGAAAAGCTTTCAGAAAGATCCTTTAGAAATTGAAATTTTAGATATTATGAATGAATTAGATAAATTAAGTGGAAGAATGAAAAGAGGAGAAGATTATTTGAATTTATATTTTGATTTAAAGAGAATGGAAGATAAATTCTTAGAAACTGCAGTGGAATTAGAAAAAGGTGATACTGAAATAAGTGAAGCTGTTTTGAAGAGAATAAACACTAAGAAGAAAATAATTGAAAATAAGAAGTTTAAGATTTAATTATTCCAAAGTAGTAATATTTATAAAGGGTTAAATCTTATAAACTATATTCTAATATTTATAATATTAAGAAAATTAAAATGGAAAAAATAAAAGTAAAAAAGATAGTACCTGATACTAGTATTATTATAGAAAATTTAGTATCAAAAAAAATAGAGGAAAAAGAGATAGAAGTAGAGGAAATTATTATACATGAAGCTGTTCTTGGAGAATTGGAACATCAAGCTAATGTTGGTAAAGAGATAGGAATTTTAGGATTAGATGAATTAAAGAAACTACAAGAATTAAATGAAAATAAAAAGATAATTTTAACATTTAAAGGTAAAAGACCAAGTGCTGAAGAAATAAAAAGAGCTTCTTTAGGAGAAATTGACGCTTTAATTAGAGGCTTAGCTGTTGAAGAGAACGCTACATTAATTACAGGAGATAAAGTTCAATCAGAAGTTGGAAAAGCTAAGGGTATGGATGTTGTTTATATTGAACCTTTATTTGAGTCTAAACCGTTAAGTATAGATAAGTATTTTGATAAAGAAACTATGAGTGTTCATTTAAGAGAAAATGACAAACCTTATGCAAAACGCGGAAGTCCAGGAAAATGGGAATCTGTTATTTTAGATGATAAAAATTTAGAGAAAGAAGAAGTAATTAAAATAAGTAAAGAAATAATTGAAGAAGCTAAGATAAGAGAAGATGGTTTTTTAGAAATTGAGAGAAGAGGATCTTCTATTGTTCAACTGGGAAATAATAGAATTGTTATTACTAGACCACCATTTTCAGATGGATGGGAGATAACTATTGTTAGACCTATTAAGAAACAAAATCTAAAAGATTACAAATTAAGCGATAAATTGTTTAAGAGAATTACAGAAGAGTCTGAAGGTGTTTTAATTGCAGGAAGTCCTGGAAATGGAAAAAGTACTTTTGCAAGTGCTGTAGCAGAATATTTTGCTTCTAAAAATAAAACAGTTAAGACAATGGAAGCTCCTAGAGATTTACAATTAAATGAAAGAATTACACAATATTCTGTATCTCATGGAAATCAACAAGAAATTCATGATGTTTTATTATTATCAAGACCTGATTATACTTTTTTTGATGAGATGAGAAATTATGAAGATTTTAAGTTGTTTTCAGATTTACGTTTATCGGGAATCGGATTATTTTCTGTTACTCATGCTACAAAACCAGTAGATGCAATACAAAGATTTATTGGAAAGACAGAATTAGGAATTATACCACAAATCGTTGATACTGTTGTATTTATTGCTAATGGTTTAGTTGATAAAGTTTTGACTTTGAAGATGATGGTGAAAGTTCCTAGTGGAATGACAGAACAAGATTTAGCTAGACCTGTTATAGAAATTAGAGATTTTGAATCTAATAATTTAGAGTATGAAATGTATTCGTATGGAGAGGAAACTGTTGTAATTCCTGTTTCAGAGAGTAATAAAGGAAGTAACCCTGCACAAGAGTTAGCGGCTAAACAAATTGAAGATGAATTTTATGATATGATTAATACTGAGGTTAAAGCTGAAGTTGTGAATGATGGAAAAGTTAGAGTTTATGTTCCTGAACAATATATTCCAAGAATTATAGGAAAAGAAGGTAAGAATATTGATGCTATTGAAAAGAGATTAGGTATGTCTATTGATGTTCAAGAATTAGATGAAAGTGAAGAGAAAGAAGTAATTCAATTTGAAGTTAGTGAAGATAAGAGAAATATTGTATTTACAGTTGATAATGAGTATTCTGGATTGGAAATTGAAATTTCAATTGATGAAGGATATTTATGTAATTTAATTGTTGGTACTAATGGAAATGTAAAAGTTAGCAAGAAAGGTGATATTGGTAGAAATTTAGTAAAAGCTTTGGATAAAAATAAAGAAATTAGAGTTAGTGTTTAAGGCTCAATTCTTTTTATTTCTAAGTTATCGAAATCATGATTATAAGTTACGATTTCAGAACAATTATTTAATAAAGCTGTAGTGTAATGTATTAGATCAAAGATATTAAGATTGTATTTTTCTACTCTTTTTAACGATTCAAAAAGCAGATTGCTGTCTAGTTCTATTATTTTACAATCAGATTTATATAAAGATTTGATATAATTAGTTGCACGGTTTTTGTCATTTATAATTGTACATATGCTGTCATATGCTTCTACAAGACATAATGAATTTGTGATGAACTGTTTTCTTAAAATATCCTTGCAATCTTCTTTATCTTTGTTTGTTGTAAACGCCTTGATAATTATATTTGCATCTACAAAATAAGTCATCTCTTTCCTCTTAACCTGTGGCTGAGCTCAATTACTTCCTTAGTTGTATATATTTTTTCTTGTTTTATTTTATCTGATTCTTTAAACATTTCTTCCATAGATGGGAAATCTTCCATGTTTAATAATTTTTTAACAACAGAATCATAACTTTCTTCTTTGTATTCTTTTTTATTCTTTAATCTGTCTTTTGTATTTTCATGTAATTGTATACTTGTTATTTTATCTTTGGTTTTAAATTTCATAATTCTATAGACGTCTATAGGTATATAAGTCTTTCGAAATAAAAAAAATAAAAAAAATAATTTTAGAAATTAGTTAACATAAATTTAGTTAAAACTTCTTATGCTTTTGGTAACAATCTCTGCAGTAAACTGGTTTGTCTTTGTTTGGTTTAAAAGGAACTTCGCATTCCTGATTACAATCAGAACAAACTGCTTTGTGCATTTCTCTTTGTCCGAAATCTGCCATTCTATTATTCAACTCCTTGGTTTTTATATTAAGATAAATAAAACATCTTAATATACTTAATCTTAATAACATAGAGTATTTAGTGTTTATAAAGGAAGTGGTTTTGGGTATATTAGGTCCTCGTGGCGTAACCTGGATAGCGTAGAGGCTTCCTAAGCCTTTGGTATGGGTTCAAATCCCATCGAGGACGTTTAAAAACCTTTATAAATACATTTCATTACAAATAAAATATGGAAACTAAAACACTAAATCAAGAAGTTGAATTTAAAGTAAAACCACATGAAGTATATGAAGCTTTTATGGATGAAAAGAAACATGCTGAATTTACAGGATCTGAAGCAACAGTAAGTAGAGAAGTAGGTGGAAAATTTAACATATATGGATCTATTACTGGAGAGAATTTAGAGTTAGAACAAGATAAGAAAATTGTTCAAACTTGGAGATATGAAGATTGGCCAGAAGGACATTATTCTAAGATTACTTTAGTTTTAGAAGAAACTGATAATGGAACAAAAGTAACATTTACTCATGAAGACATTCCAGAAGATAAGTATGAAGATATTAAAAAAGGTTGGAATGATTATTATTGGAACCCTATGAAAGAGATGTTTGAATAGTTCTTTGTAAAACTTTAGGTTCTTCTGTTCCTATTCTATATTTTTTTCCATTTTTCATCAGTATTTCTACAGCATCTAGACCTGAAACATTAAATAACCACCCTCCTGGAAATAATCTAATTCCAAAACCATACCACCATTTGTTTCTAACAACTTGACAAGAATTAATATCTTTTAAAGAGAATTTTTTTCTAATTAAGCCTATGCCGAATATTAGTTTTATATGTTCATTGTTTACTATTACAGTTAATTTGTAAAACAAGAGTAAAACTAGTAAAAATATTGCAAGAACAAGAATAGTTATTGAATTATATTGAAAAGTTTCTAAAAAAATTGCTATTATTAATGCTGCTGCAAGTGGTATTACTATGACTTTGCCGAATTGAGATTTTTGATACATAATTTATTAGATGTTTTTTGAATTTATTAAACTTTTGAGTTAACTATATAAATTATTTATTCTTTTTATTATAATGAATTTACAGAAATTATATACTAGATTTATTGGTGTAGTTTTTGTACTTGTTTTTATTTCTTTAATTTTAGATTTTAGTGAATTTGGTTTTAGAGAAGAAACTTGGCATAAGATTTTTCATGTTTTATTAGGTTTTATAGTAATCTATTATGGATGGAATAATGAAAGATTCTGGAAACCTTTTTGCATATCTAATGGATTGTTTTTTACATTTGTAGCATTATTTGGTTGGATGTATATGGATTTTGGTGGATTAGATGCATTTAATTTTGTTGATACTGTGTTACATAGTGCTGTTGGTTTATCTGGGTTGTTAATTGGATTTTTTTATAAGAAGAATTAATATATTCTATAAAATATATATTTCTTACAAATGTTGCATGTGCAAGACGCCCCCGTGAGGTTTATAAAGCTTGTTTTTCTCTTTCTAATTGTATTTCAAATTTTAAGATTATTATAAAATGATATCAGAAATAAAAAAACCCCATAAGAAAGAAGATTTATTAAAAATTTTACATCCTTTTGTTAAAGAGTGGTTTTTCTCTAATTTTAAAGATTTTTCTTTACCACAATTATATGCTGTTAATGAAATTCATAAGGGAAATAATATATTGGTAACAGCACCTACCGGAGGTACAAAAACTTTAACTTCTACATTATCAATTATTAATGAGTTAGTGAATCTGGCAGATCAAGGCAGATTAGAAAATAGAACCTATTGTTTGTATGTAAATCCTTTGAAATCATTATCTTATGATCTTGAAGTAAATTTAAAAAAACCTTTAGAAGGGATTAAAGAAATAGCAAAGAAGAAAGGTAAAAAGATAGATATTAGGATTGGTGTAAGAACAGGAGATACAACTGTGGCTGAAAGAAGCAAAATGTTAAGAAAACCTTGTCATATATTGATTTTAACACCTGAAACATTATCTATTGTTTTAACTACAACGAAGTTTAGAGAACATTTAAAGAAAGTTGGTGTTGTTATTTTAGATGAGATTCATAGTTTAGCTGAAAGTAAAAGAGGTGTTCATTTATCTCTAAGTTTAGAAAGATTAAGACATTTAACTAATGAAGATTTTTTAAGGATTGGATTAAGCGCAACAATAGCTCCAATTAATGATATGGCAAGATTTCTAGTTGGGAATAATAGAAAATGTAAAATAGCTGATGTGAGATTTGATAAGAAAATGGATATGAAAGTTTTAAGTCCTGTTAAAGATATGATTAATACAACGTATGTTGAACAGAATAATTCTATGTATAATCTTATGGATAATTTAATACAAGAACATAGAACTACTTTAATATTTACAAATACAAGAGCTGCCACTGAAAGAGTTGTTCATCATTTAAAAGAAAAATTTCCTCGAAAATATACAGAAAATATTGGAGCACATCATGGAAGTTTAAGTAAGGAATTAAGAAGAAATATTGAGAATAGAATGAGGAAAGGTGAGTTAAAGGTGATTGTTTCTAGTACAAGCCTTGAACTCGGGATTGATATTGGTTATATTGATTTGGTTATCTTACTTGGAAGTCCCAAATCTATTTCAAGATGTTTACAAAGAATAGGAAGAAGCCATCATCAATTACATGGAAGTCCTAAAGGTAAAATTATTGTTTTAGATAGAGATGATTTAATTGAATGTTCTGTAATGGTAAAAAATGCTCTAGATAGAAAAATAGATAGAATTCATATTCCTAGAAATTGTTTAGATGTTTTAGCGCAACAAATTTATGGTATTGCTATAAGTGATATCTTACATGTTAAAGATTTATATAAATTAATTAAAAAATCTTATTGTTATAAAGATCTTAAGGATAGAGATTTCTTTGAGGTTTTAGATTATTTAAGTGGCGAGTATACTAAATTAGAAGATAGATATATTTATGCAAAGATTTGGTATGATAAGGAAACTGGAATGATTGGTAAAAAGGGAAAGATGGCTAGAGTTATGTATATGACTAATTCTGGAACAATTCCTGATGAAAGTTTTGTTATTGTTAAAGTTGGTCAAGAAGTTATAGGACATATAGATGAAGGATTTTTAGAACGATTGAAAAGAGGAGATGTTTTTGTTTTAGGTGGCACAAGATATGAATTTTTGTATAGTAAAGGTATGGTTGCCTTTGTTAATGCATCTGTTTATAGACCCCCAACAATACCTGCTTGGTTTTCTGAGATGTTACCATTAAATTTTGATTTAGCTAGTTCGATAAATTTATTTAGAGAAAACATGGAAGTTTTATTTAAGAAGAAAAGTTCTAAGAAGAAAATATTAGAATATATTAATTCCTATTTATATGTTGATAAGAATGCTATTGAAGCTATTTATAATTATTTTAAGGAACAATTTTTTTATATTGGAGAGGTACCTAATGCTAGGAAATTATTAATTGAGCATTATAAAGAAGAGAATAAGAATTTTATTGTATTTCATTCTTTATATGGAAGAAGAGTTAATGATGTTTTATCAAGAGCTGTTGCTTATTCTATTGGAAGATTACAACATAAAGATGTTGAGATTGGAATAAGTGATAATGGTTTTTATTTAGCTTCTGAAAGTATTTTGAATGGAAGTAAAGCATTTTCTTTAATTAAATCTGATGAATTAAATGATGTTATGAAATTAGCTATTGATAGAACTGAAGTTTTGAAAAGAAGATTTAGACATTGTGCTATGAGAGCTTTGATGATTTTAAGAAATTATAAAGGAAGAACTAAAAGAGTTGGGAGACAACAAGTTAGTTCAATGATTTTATTAAATGCTGTTAGACAATTATCTGAGAATTTTTCTATTTTGAAAGAAGCTAGACGTGAGGTTTTAGAAGATCTTATGGATATTGAGAATGCTAAGTTAGTTTTACAAGATATTGAATCTGGAAAAATAAAAATTAGAGAAGTTACAACAAATATTCCAAGTCCTTTTGCTTTTAATTTAGTTTTACAAGGTTATGTTGACGTTCTTAAAGTTGAAGATAAAGTAGAGTTCTTGAGAAGAATGCATCAAATGGTGCTAGCTAAGATTGGGAAGAAGAAGAGGATTTAGTTTTCTATAAGAGATTCTAGTGATTGAAAAATATCTATGATTTGAATTTGAATATTTTCTTCTTTTATATTATGTAGGAATTCGAGATAACCATTAGATTTCTCATCTAACTCATTTGTTTCTGTGTATAAATTTAAAATTTTTTGAATTAAATTAATATCATCAAGTAATCTATTTTTTATTATTCTTCCTTCAGTTATTGTATATGTAGCTTTTCGTTTGGAATAAACACCACCCCCAATTTCAGGATATTCACTTCTTGTACTTGTTTCAATTTCTCTTGATCCATTTTTTATAGTTTCATCATGATTAAATAACGAAGCATAATATTGAGGTATGTTAATTGAAAATTCTTCGGTAGTGAAACTCCTATGAATATCAAATTTTTTGGGAGGAAAGTAAAAATATTTTGTTGAAAAGTCTCTAAACCCATGGCATTGACAACTCTGTTTTGAAATATTATCAATTAAATATACTTCTGAATTTCCTTTCTTTGATTGGGTGTTTTTTTGTTTCATTTTTTTATTGTGAATTCTCTTGCTACAAAATCTTCGATTGGAGTTGTGTCAAATATATCTATTAAATACCCCTTACCATTGTCTTCATAATTAGGAAGTGCAACAACCAAAGGATCAACATATTTATTGGGCTGGTTCCAACGATTTACCTCTGAGATAATATAAATATGATCAGAATTAGTACGATCAAAAACATAATTTGATAAATGAATTTTTTTTCTAGTTGATTGAGGTATAATTGATTTAAAATCTGTTACGATTCCAGGTCTATAATGTCCATTATCTGTGTATAAATCTATTTCGAGATAATCAACGTCCTTCTGAATCATTTTGTCATCCATAGGAATAATACTTTTAGTTATTGAAGATGTAATAAAATTAGCAGTTAATTCTTTATTCCTGGTAAGATCATACGGATCTTGAATATAAACATGGATTTCATCACGCTTGTAAAAATCATAATGTATTCCAATGTTACATTTTGAACTTGATAATGAATAGATTGCAAATTGAGGTATTTCTATTATCATAGGATTTTCCCCATGTTTTGTTCCAATAATTTTTTGCGAAGGATGTCTCATTTCTAAAAACGATAGATCTATCATTGGAAAAAATTTATCAATTTGATTACGTATTTCATTACATAAATCATCATAAGTAGATTTTTCTATTCCAAATTCTTTTGTAGGGACCTCTTTAAAAACTGTAGTGATATCATGCACTGGTTCACCGACATAACTTTCTAAGTTATATTTCTCTATTAAATTTTCTTTAGTTTCATTTGTCATTTTATCCTTATATTTTTTAAAACACTTATTCTGCTACAGGCTGTCTAACATGTTTTAGGTTTGAATCATCAAGCAGTATCTCTAAAACACTTACCCAATTTTTAGCATGTACTGGATTTCTATAGGATCCATAATTTCCTCTCTCAATTTCTGTTACATACTTATTATCTCTTTTCTCTTCAGAAAGATCATAATAATCAGATCCAAAACTTCCATCCTTACGAAGACATAAACTTTTTATGTCGTCATCATCAAACATCATAAACCTAGATCCATTTAGATTGAATAAAGGTCTTGATCTTCTAGTATATCCTTCTTCATCTTTTGCTTCCGAATAAGAATGAAACATATCAAATACAGCAGCATCTGGACTATCATGATGATTCATACTAGTAAGAATTGCAATATTTGGAACTTCTATTCTTGATGCGAATAATGCTAATGGATACCCTGCAGTAGTTATATTATCTAATCCACTATTACAAGGAGATCTTTTTCCATGTCCACCGATAGGCATCATTAAATCTGTTAGAACAGCAAAATAATCGCTTTTAAACCCTTCTTCAGGACTTGTAAAAGGATTTACACCAAGAATTTCTACACCTTCAGAAAAATCACTTGCAGTGTTTACTTGATATCCTTTATCTGATAATAAAGATGCAGATTGTCTATTTATTTCCATATCATCAACAACTAATATTTTTTTATTCATTTTTGTTTCCTCCAAAGTTTAATTATAATCTAATAGAAACACGGTCTTTAAAATAAATTTCTGATAAAATTATTCCTATAGGAATATTTATATAGTGGAAAATTTAAAGAAAAATATGGTATTTGACATAACACAATTAAAAAAAATAAGAAAACAATTAGAATTAACGCAACATCAATTTGCTAGTAAAGCTCAAATAAGTCAAAGTATGATAGCTAAGATAGAATCTAATAGACTAGATCCTACGTATTCTAAAGTTAAGAAAATAGAAGAAGCTTTAGATTTACTAACAAAAGAGCAAGAAAAAGAAGCCAAAGATATTATGAATAAAAGTATTATTTCTATAAGTCAAGATGAAAAAATATCTAATATAATCAAGATTATGAATAAAAATGATATATCACAAGTACCTGTAATAAATAAAGATAAGATAATTGGATTAATTTCAGAAAGTTCTATATTAAATAAAGATTTAGATGAAGTAAAGAATTTAATTGCTAAAGATGTTATGGATAATTCTCCACCTATTATAGATAAAAATAGTAAAGTAGAAACTGTTAAACAATTATTACAATATTATCCTTTAGTTTTAATTGAAGATAAAGGAAATTTAAAGGGTTTAATAACAAAAGCTGATTTGATTAAGAGTTTAGTTTAGTATTCTATAGTGGTAAAAATAGATAAATTTATAAACATGAAATTTTTTATATTCTTAAAATGGATAGTAGAGAATTAGTAACTAATGGAAGAGAATTTTACGATAAAGGAATGTCCAAAGCATTAGCATATTTGCAAAGTGAAGGTTATACAGCTTTATTTATTCCTCAATTAGCAGACATAAGAATTGAATCTAATATTGATTCAAAGATTTGGCAAAATGAATATGCTAGCACAAGTCTAGTAGTTACAGGAAGATATAAGGATGATGGAAAAGCGACTTCACCAGTTGAAACTCTTTTTGTTCATGTTCCACATTTTCTTTCTAATTCAAAGAATTTAATAAGAGCAATTAGAGATAGAAAAGCAAGAACAGAAGACATGTGGCCTAAACATAGGGGAGCAGTAAAAGTACCTCAAGAAGAATATGATAGATTAAGAGGTATGGTAAATGATGAAAATATCTTTGTTGTTAATCATAGAACCTTAGTGGAAAATAACTATGATTCTCTTCATATAGATGATGCTTTAGAACATCCTCAAACAATACCTTTCTTAGGTGGAGAAGAAAGAGCAATAAAATATCTTAAGAAATATTCAAATCTTTCAGATAGGATAACTATTATGTATGGTGAAGATTTACCAGAAGAACCAATGGGACGTTTTTTATTTCTCGGGTCAAATAATAAAGTTGCATCTCTTAGTGCTATTAATTGCTTTTATAATCCTGGAAGATTTATTGGTGTATAGTTATAAAAATTCTCCAGATGATCTTATAGAAGATTAACCAGATATTTTCCATAATTCATTAAAAAATTGATTGTATCTTAATGCAATATCTTGGCTTTCAATTGTAAAAGATAAAATTTTACTAGAAAAATATATTGTTGAGACTGAATCTTTTGTTATTACTAAATATGCAGGAGAAACTGAATTTGATCTCTTTGTAAAAGTTATTTTTTTCTTTTTGCTTTCACTCCACCATTTATCATCCCAAGAAACAGCATCTTTGTTTGTTATTATTTTACAAATAGAATTTTTTTTAACTCTTCTTTTTTGCCAATCTTTTAAATAACCTCCTGCTTCTTCTCCTATTTTCTTTGGTGAGCCAAGAATTAAAACATTATCATTTTTGTTTAATTTAGAAAGTATTTTTTCTAGAATTGTTTTCATTCCTTTTATACCTTCAAAAGAATTTAACATATTAGTAGGTGTGGAAATATTTTTTCTAGATTTTAAAATCTTAATAACAACACCCATATCTTTTTCTATATTATTTAATTTATTTTTTTCATCATCTATTATTGCTGATAAAGTAGAAGGTTCTGAAGGTGAAAAATACTGTTTCCCATTTTTATTTATTGAACTAACCAAACCTTTCTCAGATAACCTTTTCAGAATATCATATATTTTAGAATGAGAAACTCCGGAAATTTTTAAAATATTTCCTACAGAACTTTCTCCTATCTCTATTAATGCTTGATATACTTTTGATTCTCCTTCTGTTAATAATGGTATTTTCATATAATAACAAGAATTTTTTTATTTTTAAAACTTTCCCTTATTAGTGAGGGGGTAATATTAATATAGAAACTAATTGTTTGAATAGTTATAATAAAATGAAATTAAGTCAACCTAAAAAAATTGGAAATATTTACAACATACATGAAGGATATAGTGGATTTCCTTCTGAGTACTCTAGTGAGCTAAAAAAACTCTATTTTGAGAAAGATATAAAATTAATAGATTTTAGAGATTATTTTATTTATTATTTATGGGGAAATGATTTTCATACACATGGAGAGAGTGATACTAAACTGGATATCACAACAGGGCAATATGAAATATATGAATTATTTGGAATAATAGATGAAAACCATGTATATTCCATGAGCGACAGGTTAGATAAATGTGTAGAAGGGTACAACCCTTATGAGCATGTGCCAAAAGAAATATTAGATATTATAACAGAGAGTTGAATAGATTTGTAACTATTTTTAAATGGTAACCTTTAAATAGCGTATGAGGACCATAATTATATAAATGAAAAATGGTAAAAAAAAATAATCTGCCTATGCTTCGTCTTACTAGAGATGTTCCAATAGAAGGACACCATAGCTATATTAGAGAAAAATGTGAAAAAGAAGCTAAAAAATACCCTAGACGTAAACTTAACCAACAGAGATATCTAATTAAAAGTAATTGTAATGAAAGATTAGAGGATAATGATTTAGAAGAATTAGTAAACTTTTCTGTAATCTATGGAAGTTACAAACTTGGAATAAATAAAATCGGCCACATGGTCGACATTGGGTTAAGTCCAGATGAAATTATTAACATTTATATGACAAGATTTAATGAAAGAGTAGAAATAGCAAAAATATTCGGTCAAGATTATATAAAAGATTATATAAAAATTTTTGATGAAAGGCAAAAAATGCCTGATTTATTTAGAATCATTGATATCCATTTCAAACCTTATTTTGGAAACTCTGGTTTATTACATATGCCTTTGCCAAATTATGATGCAATTTCTCAAAAGGAAATTGAATTGATAGAAGAAAATTTTTTAAGATTGATAGAATATGGATATGTTTCTCAAGATTATCTGCTAAATAAAAATTCATTAAATCGTTATGTAAAGGATTATTGTCTGTCATTGATAGATCAGAAAAAAATACCCGGATTAATTGAAATTTTAAGTAAAAAAAAGTTCATTCAAGAAAATAGCGATTATTATGAAATAACTAATGAAGGAATTCTTTTTTACGAAGAACAAAGAGAATTGAATCACAAATTAAACTATAAGATATTAGCAAATGAATTTGAAGCTCAGTTTAATGATCACTATAGCAATGAATTTGAAGTTCCTTTTAATGATTATTACTTTCGAGAGTTTGAATATGAAATTTTTTTTGAACAGGAATTTCTCCATCCAGCTTTGAATCTTATGATGTTTGAAATTGATGAAAGACAATTTTGTTTTGTTCAATAAGAATTTAGAACAGTAAAAACATATATTTTTAAATAGATTAAAGTTCTAATAGTAATAATTAATTCTTAACTATTTAAATTTAAATAATCCTTGTATTTTGTTTCAAACGGATTAAGAAGAATATTTACTACTTTCTTTTCCTAAAATCTCTACAATTCCTGAAATAATATTCCATGCTTTCTCATACTTAAAGTTTATATTCGGGTCTGGATTAGAAACATCTGCCAGAAATCTGTCCAAAACATCTTGTTTTTCATAATATTTGGCAGATGATAATGCTGGATTTTGATAATGTCTAATTTTAACTGATTCTCTGTTTATTACATCTACTTTTGCCCAATCAAAATCTTCTAATATTCTTCTAACAATACTAAACTCATTTTTCTTTAAATATTTTTTTTGCACATCTTCAGAATAAACAACAGGCCCAGCTCCATAACTATCTAAAGTTTCTACCTTCTGTGAATATAGAACATACCTGGATTCTTCATCTAACCTTAGTGCACTAATTGCCATTTTATAAAATATAAATTGAATCTTTATTTATAAACTTTTCTATTTTAACCACTTTTGAATAATAATTAATTGGATTAATAACAAAAGCTGATTTGATTAAGAGTTTAGTTTAGCCCAATAAAGAATTAACAATATTGTCTATTTGTTTTATAACATTTTTATCTGTATTTATAGTATAATCAATTTTTTTTATTGGTTTCCAATTTGATTTCATATTTTTATAAACTTTATATCTTGATTTTTGATCACCAACCATGCGATGAGATTCATGAGGGTTATTAAAAATTCTACCTTTTACTGCTTTTTCTGAGCATTTTAGTTCTATTATTATTAATTTAGTGTTTTTTAAAGAATAAAATAATTTTCTAGTTTCGACAATATCAAAACATGTATCTAAAATAATATAATCATATTTTTTAAGTTCTTTTTTTATTGCATTAACTTTAGCTTTATGAAATATAATTCTCTTTTTCTTTTGTTCTTTTAAAGATAGGTTAGGAAAATCAAATTTATTTTTTTCAGAATATTTCTTTGCAAACAAATCAGAATCAAAGTATAATGAATTTTTTAGCTTATTCTTTAATAATCTGGCTGTGTAACTTTTTCCAACTGCTGGTAAGCCTGCTAGAATAATTAAACTATTCATGGAAGTAAAATAATTAATATATTGATAAAACTATCTAATTATTTTAAAGAGCAAAAACATTATAAGTTTATATATTCCATAACAAATCATCTAAGGAAAATATAAATGTCAATAACTTATAATGATTGGAAAGAAGAAGAAAGAATTAGACTCGAAGAAATAGTTGAAAATTCTGAAAATCATTCTAGATATTTTCATACTTTACTTGGTGATGAACCTTGGAAAGTAAAAGAACATATGCAATCTCGTAATTATTTTAGAATGCTTGCTTCTAGTACAAGAAGAGATCTTAAAAAACTGGATGCTGATAAAAAATATCTTTCTTATTTATTTTTCGGAAAATTATTTGATTATATTAGAACAGTAAAAACATATATTTTTAAATAGATTAAATTCTTAGTGGTAACATGGTAAATGTATTAGATTATTTTGATTTTTTAGGTAATGTAGTCCCTGCGTTAAGGACAATTATAGTTGCAGTACTAGTTTTTGTAATATTTAATTTTATATTTAACAGAGTTAAGAATAGTTTATTAAAAATAGCTAAGACTAAAAAACAAATATCTAATGTTGAAATATTTTCAAGATTGTTAAAGTATGTTTTAATTTTGATTGTTGTTATATTTGCAATATTTTCATATTCTGGTTCTTTAACTGGATTGGGAATTGGTATTGGTTTGTTTTCTGCTGCTTTAGGATGGGCTTTACAGAAACCAATAACTGGGATAGCTGGATGGATAATGGTTGTAACTAAAAGACCTTTTGAGATTGGAGATAGGATTATTATTGGTGATGTTAGAGGTGATGTTAAAGACATTAGTTTAACTCATATTTATTTAAGAGAAATTGGAGGTATAGTTCAAGGTGAAGAAAACTCTGGAAGAATAATAATGGTGCCAAATTCTAAATTATTTGAGCAAGATATTACAAATTATACTTTACAAGATGAATATGTTTTAGATCAAGTTTCTGTTACTATAACATATGAGAGTAATTTAGATAATGCAATGAAAGTTATTTTACAAGCTACTAAGAGAGTTTTAGATAAATATGTTCAAGGATCTAAGAAAGAGCCTTATATTAGAACATTTTTTAGAGCAGATGGTGTTGATGTTAGAGTTAGATATTTTACACCTGCACATAATTTACAAGAGATTAATAGTTATATAACTCAAGAAATTTTAAAAATAATACATAAGAATAAAGATGTTGAGATTGCATATCCACATACTGAAGTTATTTATAGAGAGAAAGATTAATTCTTTTTCTTTTTAATAAAAATATAAGCTAAAATAATTAAAATTATAATTCCAATAATAATATATGCTGTGTAATCAGTTTTCCCTGGAGTTTCTTTTGAAGTTTTTGTTGTCTTTTCTTCAAATTCTATTTTCTTTAATGTTATTGGTTCTGTAAATTCATCTAATACTTCTAAACTAACTTTTTCTTTTACAGTGTAAAAAATCTTGAATTCTTCTTCTGGTTTTACATCTTCGTAAGTAAATAAAACAATTGGATCTGCTTTTACTATTGTTATATTTTTGCTTGTTAATGCGTTAACAGAAATATCTGAAATATCTTGAGCAAAAGTTTTTGGGATTTCATCATATAATAAGAAATTTTTAACTGTGGTTTTTCCAGAGTATTTTACATTTATAGTTACGATAGATTCATCTTTAGAACTTTTTAATTTTCTATTTATATTTGTATTCGGAATTGTATTAAATTGATTTTTTTTGTTTTCATCATAACCAAATGTTTTTTCTAAACCATCTTTTAAATCTGAGTTAGATTCTATTAAGTTTTTAGCGCTACCAGAACCAGAAGAGTCACTAGTTGTTTCTGAATCATAGGTTACTTCATTTTCTTCTACTGCTTTTGTTGTTATAGTATTACTATCACTAGAACCTGAAGAGCCTCCTCCACCTCCTGAAGAGCCTCCGCCTCCTCCACCTCCGCCTCCACCATCAGCAGCAGATGTTGCAAAATTACTTTGAGATGAATTAGCACAGTTATTACTTACATCACAAGAAGAGACATTATAGTAATATGTTGTTGAACTAGATAATGAACTTAAAGAAACTGAATGTGATTTGGTTAATGTTGAAGAAGTTGCTACTGAACTCAAAGTACTTGAATTTGTTCCATAATTTACAGTTGAATTTGTATTTTCATCTGTTGTCCATGTTATTGTAGAACCAGTTGATGTTATAGAAGATGAAGTTACTGAGGTTATATTAGGATTTGTAATATCTCCTAAAGAACTAAAGTTTCTAGTTTCAGAAGTTCCTATATTATTAAAACTGTCTGTACAAGATATACTGTAATTGTAAGTAGCTGCTTGTAAGTTTGTTGTTATGTTTATATTGATATTTCTTGATATTGTAGAATTAAAAGTTTTATTAGTTACATCATTAATTGTTAATGTACAATTATTTAGAGAATGTATATCTGTTACATTAAATAAGAAGTCTATGTCAAATGCTGTTTGATTTATTGAATTGTTTGTTGGTTGAGATAAATTTATTACTGGTTGTGTTGAATCTACTGTAATAGTGTAATTATCATGGAACTGAGCTAAATTTGAATTATTATCAGAAATTTGTATGTTCCATAGGTAAACTCCATCTGGAATATTTGTTAATGTTATATTTGTTTTATTTGAAGATCCTGTTACATTTAATGTTTTATTTGAGGTAAATGTTCCTGAGGTGTTTGTGTATAAAGTAAGGTTAGATATATTTTGATTATCTGTTCCAGTGAAGTTAAATATTATTAAACCATTGGAAGAATTGAGAAAGTTATTTGAATTTAATGTTACGTAAGGTGTTACTTCAAAAGATTGTGTAGTTGTGTTTATGTTATTGTTAGTATCGTTAACAGTTAAGGTTAAATTATATTTTCCATTTAATGTGTAGTTTGAAGAACTTAAAGTTAAATTTATTCCTGATAAAGATTCAAGTAATAAGGAACCATTTGGGTAAGATATATTTATTCTAAAAGTTTGTGTGTTTGTGTCTATTGCTGAGAAGTTTACTGTTATAGAATCTGTTTCATCGAATATTGAACGACTTATTGATAAGTTTACTTGAGGATTTTTATTATCTAAATGAGATAAAGCTTTTATTATATTAATTCTTGTGAAGTTTAACCCTGTGGAATCTGTAATGTTTTTTCCATTTTTTAATGCATTTTCATATTGTGTTTTGTTTAATGTTTCTGAGGATTCTCTATCTTTGTATTCTAATAATAAAGCTATTGCTCCTGATATAGTTGGTGTTGCAAATGAAGTCCCTGTTACTGAGGAAAAACCACCAAGATAATCTGTAGTGTTAATTGAAACTCCTGGAGCTACAAAGTCTAGTAAATCAGATCTACTATGTGTAAGTACATCTGTTTTATCGACGCTGCCTGCGGCTGTTACATTTGCATTACAAGCTGGATGTGCTATTCCATCTGTTTTAACTGTATTTCCTGCAGCAGCTATTAAGGCAATTCCATTACTAGTTGCATTTGCTAAATCCACATCAAAAACAGAAGAAACACATGGATTACTTGTACTATATGAAGAAGCAGAACCAAAACTCATAGAGATTACACTTATATTGTAATCATCTTTATATTGAATACACCATTCTATTCCTGATGCTATGTCTGCATTTGTACATGTTGAAGGATTATCATCATTACAAACTTTTACAGCCAGGATTGTTGCATTCGGTGCTATTCCAATGATATTTCCTGCAGCTACTCCGGCTACATTAGTACCGTGGCCTGTGTTATCATAAGGATTATTATCATTATTAACAATATCTGTACCATTTAGAACTTTTTTACATGAACCATCGAAGAAACTAGAATTTGAACAACCACCGAAGTAAGAATGAGTGTAATTTACACCTGAATCTAGGACACATATACCAATATCTTTTCCTGTTATATTAAAGTTATTTATTATTTTTGAATGTGCTAATGTTGCATTTACTAATTCTGAAGAATCCTCTAGTTGGGTGTAATATTTTGTGTTGTAATATATTTTTTCTATTTCGTTATTTGTTATTAATTTTTCTAGACCACTTTTTGTTAGGTTCCCATAAACTCCATTAATAATCTTAAATTCTCTTTCTAATTTAAAATCTATATCTTCTGACGAAAGAGGTCTTAAAGTTTTTTTATTTAAGTCTAGAGTTTGTATTTCGTTTATCTCAGTTTTTTTATCTACATTTTCTTTGTAAACAATAATTACTTCTGATTCTCCATTTTGTTCAATATCATCTAGAACTTGATTTTCTATTTCTACTATTGAATCTTCAGAATTTGAAATTGAGATGCTTAATAATAGTATGAATAGTAGAATATATATTTGTTTTTTGTACCTCATTTTTTTAAAACTTAAGAGTAAGACTAACTAGCCATATATAATTTCTTTGTTTTAATTTTGTTTTTGCCTTTTTTTAGTTTTTGAAGGATGAATTGATCGTTTGGTTCTTCTAAATCTTGCTGAGATTCAAGATTCTCTTCATCTAATGGTTCTTCAAAAAATTCGCTGTCAAAATAGTTATTTTCTATCATGTTTTTACTTTGATTATTGATGATTCTTTTATATTTAAACCTAGTATTGTAGCGAGACTTTTTAAATCTTTTGTAGATCTTTCATCTTTCCATGTTTTAATTGTGTTTACTATTTTCACATTTACTTTATATTTGTTGCATAATCTTATGTTTTGTTCTATTCTTCCTAAAGTTTTAATTCTTTCTTCTTGAGACATATCTAGCAAAGAATTAAAGTCTATTCCAATAGATTTATTACTTTTCTTAGCTAATTTGCATAGAACTTGGTTTAAACCAGAATTTCTATAATGAGTATGGTCTTTTCTATAATTCTTCTCTGGACTTAGTAAGATTGAAATCTTATTGTTTTCTAGGGAAAATCTGTTTATATCTTCAGAACCACCTTGAACTATTATTTTATCTTTAGTGTTTATTTTTGATAAACTAGATTTTAGTTCTTTTAGTGATTTTGGTTTAATTATTGTGTACATTTTTGTATAATTTATAGAAAAGTTTAGATTTAAAGGTTATGATTTTATTAAATTAATTTTTAAGCCTTGGATTTTCAGATTTAACAGATATTTCTAATAAAGATAAAAATGTTTCAAATCTCTGAGCCACATCTGATGTTTCATTGTTATTCTCTAAATTTTGTTCTAAACATAATGAAGAGACTATAAAAGCCACACCAGAAGAGTATCTGGAATATTGATCTAATTTTGATTTTAATAAATAATTTAAGTTATGGATTTCTATTAAAGCTTCAGAATCTTTTTTTGATTCTATATAAGGCTTGATTGAATTATTCCAACTTTTCTTTATTCCTTCTAATTCGTGCTCTATTTCCATTTTCTATAGAAAATTACGAAAGAAAGTTATATAAATTGTTTTCTTTTTTGATAACTAGGTTAAAATGACTAACTCTGGTAGTATCCCAAATCATATATCGATTCAGTTAGATGGAAATCGTAGATGGGGTAAAAAACATAGAGGTAATTCTTCATTAGGTCATGTTGAAGGTGGAAAAACTTTAAAGAGGATTTTAGAACATTGTATGGATATTGGAGTTAAAGTATTAACTGTGTATGCTTTATCTATGGAAAATTTGAAAAGAAGTGAAGAAGAGTTAAAATGTCATTTTGATTTACATAAAAAATATATAAAAAAATGGGTTTTGAATTCTGATAAATTTGAAAAAAATGAAATAAGATTTAGAGTTATAGGGAGAAAGGAATTACTTCCAAAAGACGAGCAAGAATTGATAAAAGAGGCTGAAGAAAAGACTAAAAATTTTAATAAATTATTTTTTAATGTTTGTATTTGTTATAATGGTCATGATGAACTTGTAGATGCTTTTAAGAATATGGTTAAAGATAATGT
The DNA here is from genome assembly GCA_002688355.1 of archaeon. Classification (GTDB taxonomy): domain Archaea; phylum Nanobdellota; class Nanobdellia; order SCGC-AAA011-G17; family GW2011-AR20. Next base: position 27,578 of record NZCT01000032.1, read on the forward strand.
TAATGAAGAAGAGATAACAAGAGAGAAAATAAAAGAGTATTTGTATACAAAGGAAATTCCTGCACCAGATATGATGATAAAAACAGGTATGAATCCTGAGAAAAGATTATCTGGGTTTTTGTTGTGGGATGTTGCTTATACTGAATTATTTTTTTCATCTACCTTATGGCCGGATTTTTCTACAGAAGAATTAGATAAATTAATTGAAGAATATTCTCAAAGAGAAAGAAGATTTGGTAAATAACTTTAAAAAGTGGTCTTCTATATTAATTATTGTGTGCAGGTAGGTTCGATGAAGATAATTTCAGGGAGAAGAGGTTTTTCCAATGATTTTCTTGGATGCTGAGAGCCTATCGCTTTCTTATAAATCACTTATTAAAAATCCTGCTGGTGAAGCTAACACGAAAGCAAAGGCAAAGAATAGAACTACTAAGAGTAATAAAAACAATATTGCTAAAGGGATTAAAATAATTATTGTAGACTTTGCCATACTTATTTTTGCATATTTACTTAAACCAATTATTTCTATTACTGTTCCCCAAACTAATGCTAAAGGTAATCCTAATAGAGGAATCCATGCAAATACTAAAGGTGAAGATGTATAAGCTCTTAATCTTAATACATCATTAAAGTTTAATTTAACTTTGAAGATCAAAATAAGAATCCAAAGGATAAACGTTTTTACGTATAAAATAATTATCCCAAATAATATTATAAGTATTAAGACTATGAAAAAAATTGGTATTGATAGTGCAAATCCTATTTGTTCTAAACCAATTAGTTGTTTGCTATTGTAATCTAGAATAAAACCTATAATTGAGTAAAGTAATAACACAGTTGAAAAGAATAATATTGGTAATTTAATACCTTTTTCTTTTAAATTTGAGAAAAATTCTCTTGGATAGAATAAAGTTCCTTGTAAGATTCTTAAAAATGTTTTTACCATTAATCCTTTTAAGAATATTTTATATTTAAATGTATCTAATTAAAAAGAGTTAAAAATGTTGTTTTTTCTAATAAAACTATGAAAATAGACTATAATGTAACAAAGAGATTTATTTTAGGAGCGCTTCTATTTTTAGCACCTACTCTTGGTTTTACTCAAGAAAATAGCAATGGAAAAGTTACAATGCACATTCATAGAAAAGAAGGTATAGAAAGATTTATGGTAAGTAATAATACTGAGTTTGTTGATAGCTTGACCTATATAGATCCTAGATACGTGGAGATAGATAAGAATAATAAAGATATTATAGTTACGTTAAATCATTTAAAATCTGGACACTATGTTTTTAAATTTGAAATTACAGATAAAGATGACTATCATGTTGCTACAAAAAGATTTGATAGGAAAGTTGTTAATAATGGAATGTCTTTAGAAAACTATATTAATTTTGGATTGGTCTTAACTGATACTGAAGGTGATACATTAAGTGGAAAATGGTAATTACCACTTCTCAACTTTTATTTGTTCATTTGTTGCGTTCAATTCTTTTAAGAAAGTTACTGTAGATTCTACCATTTCTGGTGGGCCACAAATAAAGAAGACTGTTTTTTCTAAATTGTTTAGATTTTCATTTATTAAATCTTTTGAGATTCTTCCTTTTTTCTTATCCCAAGGTTCTTTTGATTCTTCTGGTTTAGTTATTGTTACTGTTGGTTTAAAATTTTCATGAGCTTCTTTTAGAGTTTCTAATTCTTTTCGATAAATAATTTGCTCCGGAGTTTTAGTTGAATATAGTAAAGATATGTTTAATTTAATTTTATTAGTTAGAATATGATTATACATACTTCTTAATGGAGCTATGCCTGTTCCTCCTGCAATTAGAAATATATTTTCATAATCATTTAGTAAATTGTCTTTGTAAATAAATTGACCAAATGGTCCTGAAACCTCTAGAGAATCATTTTCTTTTTGTTCAAAAATTACTGGAGTGAATAATCCTTTATCTTCTTTCTTAACTGTAATTTCTACATAATCTTTATCTGAAGGTTGAGATGAGATTGAGAAAGCTCTTTTTATTTTTTTAGTTTCACCTTTTATATTTAAATCTTTACCGATCATGATAAATTGACCTGGTTTAAACTCTAATGGTTCATTTAATTTAAATTGTAAAGTTCTTACATTAGATGTTTCTTGGATTATCTTAATTACTGTGAATGGTTTGTTCATTAACATTTTAGAATTAAAGAAAAGAACTATTTTTAATGTTTTTGTTTAATCTTTTGTTTTAATTTTGAAGAATCGGCTAATGTGTAAATGTCTTTTGCTATTTTTTTAATCATAGCTTCGTTTTTTAAGTCTTTAAAGATTAATTCTCCGTAATTGTGAACAATAACTTCGTATTTCTTTATTTTAACTATTAATAGTAAAGGTGTTTCTATGATTGGTTCATACATATCTTTAATTTCATTTAGATTTAGTCTAACGTTTCTAAAAGGTTTAACAGAGTACGCTGACTTAGTTTTACATAACTTAAGAGTAAATTTACCTACTTCTATTTTTTTTGTTTTTACATCCATTGTACAAGTTTTACAATTTTTATCTTTTTTTACTGTTAACTTTTCTATTGAGTTATCCCAAATGTTAATTCGTAATAACTTATCTTCATATTTGTAGTTCAGTAAAGCTTTTAATGCTTGCGTTGCCTGGAGAGTGGCAATAAGTGTTGTCACTGTGTTTAAGATACCAGAGTCTTCACAAGTTTCAAATTCAGAATTCTTTTTATAGAGGCAGTTAAAGCAAGGTCTTGTGTTGTTTTTATTTTGGATGAAATTATAGAGGACTGTGCGAGTTTTTAGAGCAGCAGTATGTATCCATGGAATTTTAGTTTTTAGAGAATATTTATTGATTAAAAATCTAGTTTCTAAGTTATCAGAACAATCTAAGATTAAATCGGAGTTTAATATTTTTAGATTTTTATTAGTTAAACATTTTTTATGTGTTTTTATTTTAATTGTAGAGTTAATTTCCTTTAATTTTTTAGAAGCTATGTTTACTTTATACTGGTTAATGTCTTTTTCTGTATAAAGTAATTGTCTTTGTAAGTTTGTTATATCTATTTTATCATGATCTATTAAGATTAAGTTTATTCCTGAACGTGCAAGTAATTCTGCTGTTACTGAACCTATAGCACCTAAACCGAGAATGGTAATTGTTTTTTTACTTAGTTTTTCTTGATTTTTCTTTCCTATTTTGTCTAAAGCTATTTGTCTAGAGTATCTCATATAATTAAGAAATAAATAATGTTTTTAAGGTTTTTTAATTTAAATTAAATAGCAATGTTTAAATAATTAATTTTGTTTAAGGATTATAATGAATTTAATGAACAGAAGGAGATTTCTTGTATCAAGTTTAGGTTTAAGTTTAGGTGCACTTTATGCTTTAAAAAAATCTTTGAATTTTCAGTTCTCTGTTTCTGATGATAAATTAATCTTAGAATGGAAAGTAAAAAGAAATGATAATTTGATTTTAATTTCTAGATATTTTACAGGAAGAGATGGAAATTATAAAGCTATACAAACTCATAATGAAAAGAGAAATTCTAAGATTAGAATTGGAGAAATAATTAAGATATCTGAAGAACTTGTTTCTCCTGGATTGAGTTATTGTTTAGGTTTAAAGCCTGCTGATTTTGAAGTATGGACAATTGATTCTGAATCAGGAATTGATTCTGTTGCTAAGCTCATGGAGAATTATATAGATTATGAAAAAATAGGAAATTATAATGAAACATTAGGTAGTTTATTGTTTATTAATAATATTGGTTTGCAAGGTATTGTAAAAGATTTTCAAAATTTGAAAATACCTACACCTTTAATTAGAGAAGACATATTAAGAGATAGGCCAGAAAAAATAGGTTTTCTAGATAGCTTAATTTTAAAGTTTAATCAATATAAACCAGATTACAAAAAAGTTAATATTGATTTAAAATATCAAAATCCTTTAAAAGAAGATCCAAACAAATTACTTACTGGACTTTTTGATAAGGATCTTTTTCAAGCAAGAAGAATTAGAACTATAAATGATGTTAACTATGTTAAAGTTCAAGGTCATGAAGGACTTGATTTAGATTGTGAGGTTGGAACTGAATTATATCCTATTGATGAAGGTATTATTACTGAAGTGGGAAACTATAGAAAACCAGATCCAAAATGGCGTTACGGAAATGTTGTAAGATTTACGACTTCTGAAGGTTATAGTGTAAAGTACTGCCATTTATCTAGAATTAATGTTAGACTTGGACAAAGAGTAACTAAAGAAACTACATTAGGTTTAAGTGGTATTAGTGGTAATGTATCAGAAGATGATCCTCACTTACATCTAGAATTTAAAGATGAAAATGATAAATTTATAGATCCTGCAAAATTAATATTTGGTCAAACCATTATACCAAAAAGACAATCTTAATTCTAATTGTAAATGTATATAAATGTTAGTGAATAGATGTAAGTATGAATTTTAATGAATTAACTGAAAATATTAAGAAGTACAAAAGTAATGGAAACATTAAGCTAATTGAGAAAGCATATCTGTTTTCTAAGAAAGCTCATGAAGGTCAAAAAAGAAAATCTCATGATGATTATATTATGCATCCTTTGAATGTTGCTTTTATTTTGTCGGAATTAAAACTAGATGAGACTATTATTGCTAGTGCTTTGTTACATGATGTCTTAGAAGATACTAAAATTACTTTTAATGATTTAAAAAAAGAATTTGGAGAAGATATAGCTAATGTTGTTGAAGGCGAGACTAAAATTAGTAAATTGAAGTATGGTGATAGAGAGAATTATCAATCTGAGAGTATTCGTAAAATGTTGATTGCTACTACTAAAGATATTCGAGTTATTATTGTTAAATTAGCTGATAGATTAGATAACATGAGATCTTTGAAACATTTAGATAAAGAAAGACAGAAAAGAATTTCTAAGGAAACTTTGGAAGTATATGCTCCTCTTGCTTACAGATTAGGAATATGGAAAATTAAATGGGAATTAGAAGATTTATCTTTTAAATTTTTAGAACCTAAAATATATTTAGAAATAAAGAATAGCATTTCTAAGAAGAGAGATGAAAGAGAAAGAGATGTTTTTAGAATTGTTAAATTAATTAAAAAAGAATTGCATAGAAATAAAGTTGATTCTAATGTTTTTGGAAGACCTAAGAATTTCTATGGTATTTATAATAAAATGAAGAGGAAGAATATTCCTTTTGAAGAAATATATGATTTACAAGGTATAAGAGTGATAACCAAGGACGTTAAGGAATGTTATGAAGTTTTGGGAATATTACACAATAAATGGAAACCTATTCCAAATGAATTTGATGATTATATTGCTAACCCTAAACCTAATTTATATCAAAGTATTCATACTGTTGTTTTAATTGATAAAGCTAAAGTTGAGTTTCAGATTAGAACTGAAAAAATGGATAGTGTTGCAGAGGAAGGAATTGCTGCACATTGGTCTTATAAGAATATTAAGTCAAATACTAAGTTTGAAAAAAGTCTTGGTTGGTTAAAGCAGATTTTACATCTTAAGGATAGGAAAGGAGAAGATTTCTTAGAAAGTTTAAAAGTAGATTTATTTGGAGATAATATTTTTGTGTTTAC